>JAMFSJ010000058.1 GCA_026225255.1 Methylacidimicrobium fagopyrum
CGTTAGCGCTAGGTCTGGAAATTTTTGGGCATGCAGATCACTGATACCAAAAAGCATTAGTTCCAGCAAAACCAGGGTATATATTTTCATAACTTTTAAGGCGGAATTTAGAAATTCTGCCAGCGTTGATATAAAAGCAAAGTCGGCAATACTAGTGACATGAGAAAATGGCCGCCATTGCATAATGTGTGAGAGAACGAGTGGCCATCGTATTTGGTGGGTGTAGTTGCGGACAATTCTTAGGTCAGAGGTTGAGATTGGCGCGGAAGAAATCAGTGAGCTTCACGATCAGGGACTTCAATCCCTACGCCTCCAATTTTAACCCCTGGACTTTACTCGAAACTTGACTTTTACCAGTCCAAGCCTGAATTCTGCCGGGCATGGAAAATTCAATCATCGCCGGGTGGTCCGATTTTTTGGTCGCCACGGCCGGAGCTACCGCGGCCTTGGCCGGTTTGGTATTTGTCGCCATCTCCATCAACCTCGCCCGCATTATTGAACGCCCCGGCATCACCGGGCGCGCCGCCGAAACCCTGATTCTCTTATCCGGCATTTTAGCGGCTTCACTCGCCGCCCTCATGCCCCATCTGACGGTAAAAGAACTGGGAGGTATCCTGCTTTGCATTTCGGTGCCAACCTGGATGCTGCCCAACTTGATCGTGATTTTATCGGTTAAACGAAAAACCCATTATCATCTTCTGGATGCCCTGCTCCGGGCCTTGCTGCACCAGGCCGCCGCCTTGCCGGGCGTGCTGACAAGCTTATCGTTGCTCGGCCTACTGCATGGCGGTCTGATCTGGTTTGGCGCGGGCGCCATCCTATCCATACTTGTGGCTATGTTTAACGCCTGGGTTTTATTGATCGAAATTTTACGCTAAGCGTTTTTAATTCTTGGCGGACGAATCCTTTAGCTCATTGTCAATAAACCATTCTTTCTTATGGGAGCGATCGGGGCGAGGAAGGTCGCTTAATTTCCTATGACCGGTGATTGACAGCCCGACTCGATTTACGAGATGATTCGCGCATGACCGTGGATTCCATGACTGAAGTGGTAGAGAACATTCAGTCCATCTATACCATCGTGCTGGCTCTGGCCATCGCCGAGGCTTTCAATCAGGCGATCAAGGAAAGCAAGCCGCGCGCGGAAAAACACGCGACGACTCTGGCCAACTGGTTCGATTGCATCCACCCTTCCCGGTTCGTTTCCTTGATCGTATTCTTGATGCTCGCCGCGCCCTTTTTTCAAGGCAACCAAAAGTATCTGTATGTGCAATACATCGAGCCTTTGCACCGGGCGATCCCACCCAAAACCATCAGCGCCACCTGGCTGAATTTCGATTGCCTGGTCTTCACCCTGGAAGCCGGACTCTTTTTTGTCATGTCCCGCTCTTTGTCGGCGCGCCGCTGGCAACAATTTTACGCCACCATCGGTATCTTGATGCTCATCGACTTCTTCTGGGCACTGATGGAAAAATGGCATGGTGCGGCCGTGCCGCGCGAATGGCTTTGGTTTGACATCATCGCCGCGGTGATCCTGGCCGCCTTCATCGTGGTGGACCGGTTCTTTATCCGTTACGAACGGGGCAAAGAGCTGAACTATTACTGCTATTGGGGCATCTCGATCGTGGCCATGCTCGGCTTGATTTACGGCTACTTTTGCCAGCTTGACTACCTGATTGAATATTGACGCGCCGCGCCGGTGACCTTGCCTAAGTTGCGCGTGGTTGTTTTATTCATTGCACGCGGAAATCTTTAAGCCTTGGACTTGTCTTTATCTTCCCGCTTGCCGGGCTGGACGATGCCATTAAACTCCACCGCCATGAATGATCTGCCGGATAAGCCTGAGGAAAACCAGCCGCCATCGGTGACGGAACGGCCACGCCGGCCGCTGCCGCAAGGTTATCGACAAGGATTCATCACGGCGATCACGGTGCTGCTGGGTTTCTCGCTGGGATTTTTCCGTTTCTGGGGCTTTGAATCACCGGGCCACTGGACGCTGCGCTCCATCATTCCCGCCACCACTTTGGGGCTCGCCGTGGTGTTACAAATCATCGCCTTGTTCCGGTCGCTGGACGTAGCCGATGATGATGAACCGCATTACCGGCAGTCCGTGAAATGGTTCATCGCCTCGTCCATCGTTCTACTGGCGGGAATGATTCTCGCCCTGTTGGAATTCTACGATGTGATTGCTGCGGATTGAATGCCCCAAGCACTTTTGAAGGGTAATAGCTTCGAGGTCTGGCTTCTTTGCTTTAGCCGGCGGCAAGCTCACCCGCTGACGAGGTTCAATTTACCATTTCAAACAAGCTTTGCACCCGTTGCATATCATTCTGGGCTTGGGCGATAAGCACCGGCACCTGCTCTGGCTTTAATTGTAAAAGGATCAGCGCGCTCTTACTTTGTTCCAGTAACTCCGTTAGGTCCGTCTTGGGTTCAGCGATTTGTTGGGCCAGACAATTCGCCAGATTTACCATGGCCGCCAATCGTCCGTAAGGTTCGGCAAGTTCCGGTGAATCGTGATGATATAAAGTCGCGGCCGCGATGTCTTCCGGCAAGCCCCAGCGCGATAACAGCCGGGCGCCGACATCGGCATGGCTCACGCCAAAAGCGGAATCCTCCGCTTCGGCCGCCACCGAACCAAAAGTCCCCGTCTGGCTTATGATATCGGCATAGCGAGAATATTCGACCGAGACCAACACCAGCTTGCCGATGTCATGCAACAAGCCTGCCGTAAAAGCCACCGCCTCGGTCTCCTTAAGATGTTTGGCCAAAGCCGCTGCCACCACGGCGGTGATCACCGAATGCCGCCAGAGTTCGGCCGTATCCAGGCAGGTTTGAGATTTCCCCATGGCCATTGCCCGGGCACCCACCACGGCCGCCACCACGCAGTAAACTTCGTAAAAACCCAAACGGGTGACGATCTCAAACATGTCTCCCGTATCCAGATTCGCCCCCGCCGCCGCTTTGCTACAACGCTTCAAAACTTCCAGCGTTAAAGAAGGATCCAGAGCGATCAATTCAATAATTCTGTCCACATCACGATCGGGATCATCAAACAAGCCCAACAGTTCGATGGCGACGGTCGGAGCTGCCGGCAGATGTTTTACGAGATCAATATAATGATCTGCATTGCTAAATCTATTTGGTGCCATTTTTTATTTATGATCGGAAACCTCCCCGAATGGGCGCCTACTCAACCAAACCGGACTTAACATGTCAAATTCAATGTCAAACGACGACGTGCAACCATCGGCACCGACCTGAATGAGCCAAGTCGTCAACCGTCAGAAAAGTCTGCCGCTCGCCGCGCGGCCAGTGGCCGAACGTAAAAAAGCGGAGTTGCCGTGCGCGCGTGGAGTGGCTTCCAACGTGACGGCGGCGTAGGGGAAATTGGTGAGCCGTTGCGCCCCGGCTGGCCGCGTGTTGGGGCAGGATGACGCGCGTCGAATACGTGTTCGAGGATTTGGTCCGGTGCTTCAATGAGTTTACACAACGACAAATTTTCGCGCAAGGAGGAGGTTGGGCTATATTTTAGGCCGAATCATTCCGTCATACTCTGCTTCCAATAAAGTGAGAATAATTGTTCCGACTTCAAGCCTCCGGCTTGCCTACCAATGAATGACCATGAACCACTTGCGTAAACCATATCAATTTTTCAGCGAGCCGATTGGCATTGAGCTTTACGCACACATGAGCCTTCGTGCCAAAGGCACAACCGGAAATTAGCCAGACACGGAGTGTCTGGTAACGTCCGATAAGGAAATTACGTCCTGAAAGGACGGCGGAAATCGCTTGAATCTTCCTTTGACCCTCAGGACGAATTCTTTGAGGTGCCTCATCCAGACACTGCGTGTCTGGCTAATTTCCGACGTCGCTCCGCGACACGGCTTGACTCCTCCCGCGCTACCTCCATGACTATAACTTCCATCGCCCTCATTCAGCCTTGCACTATCAGCCTCCTTCCTCAAGACTCCCAAAATCTGCAGACAACCTCTCGAGAATCAACAGCTAGGCGCACGGCTACCAGATGTAAGGCAAGAATCTTTTAACTCTGCGCTCATAATCTGGATACTCATTGGGATAAGTCGCTCGAAGAACACCCTCCTCGAAACGCAGCTTATTAAAAAACTGGGTGACGTGGCCCAAACATACCAGTGCTCTTACCTCGCCGAGAACGAGAAACATCCCAATCGCCGCCAACAAAAAACCTAAATAAATCGGGTGGCGAACAATCGCGTAAGGCCCGACTCGCACGAGTGCGTGGCGTTCCTGAAGCGATATCGCAGCGTTCCAACTTCCGGCTAAAATATGCCGGGCCCAAATCGCGAACCCCACTCCGACCGCACACAGCAACGCGCCTAAAATTTCCAGGAAAACAAAACGTGGCAGAATCTGCTGCCCCAACAACGGAACGGAACTCAGCGGCAGACAGTAGAGCAAGTGAGTCACAACGGAAGCCATCACCGCCCAGCGATACTGTCCAAGTGGGATAATCGGTTTCGTTGTGCGTGCTGCCAGCACCCAGTAAGCATCAAGAACCAGCCAACAGCCCATCGCAAAAAACCAGTAGTAATTCCAAAGTCCATGCACGTCCCCGGCAAGAACTAAACCGGCGAAGATGACAGCGATGAATGGCCAAATCCACAAAGCCCGCAAAACCGCTATGATTGCTGGGATGAACATAGTGCGCCTAATTTGAAACTAAACGGATAAATAGTCACTTATCATTTAACTCTGCCAGCTTGCTCTTTGCGTCGGCGTCGCCCTGATCTGCGGCACGCTGATACCAATAACGAGCTTTGGCAAGGTCTCGCATATGTGCATCAAATGCACCTTCATATGCGTGAGCCAAGTTATACTGCCCTGATAAATTTCCATCTTTTGCGGCAATCTCCATCCATTTAAGTGCGGCAGCTTGGTCAAACGTGATAAACTCATAATACTCACTAAGCCGCCAAGCGGCAGATCCATCACCCGTTAAACCCCGTGCCGTAAAATCAGTAACCTGTGCCTCAGTTAAACTACAAGAAGCGTTGGTGTGCCGAGTGGGCTTGCTTTGACATCCGGCGGTGACAAGGACGAAAGCAATAAAAACAATGGCGCTAGTGTGTGCCGCATATCTATTATCCGCCTAATGACCAAGCTGAGCCACCGCCGACTCGCGGCGTGGCTTTCAACCGCAGCGGTAACGGCGGTTGGCTCCGGCGAATGGTTAGGTATCATAGTCGAATCCTACTCGTAAATCTTGGCAGCCATCAATATGTCAGCAAACGTCCGCCAGCTTGGCTGTGGTGCTACTCGGTCGCCCATGTCTTCGGTCCACGCCTGCATCGCTGCAAGAAAAGGTCCAAGGTCTGGATTCTCCCACTCGCGGGCGCTCGGGCCGTAAGGAGAAGATGGCTGTGCGCTCTCCTCGGCACGCGAGGCTTCCCAGTCGGTGCGCAAGGCGGCAACGAACTCCAAGAACGCCTCCTTGGAATCCACGCGGTGTGCTAGTTCGTGTAGCTCCATGTGAGTGACGCTCGAATGATTCCTAACGACCAAAAGCTGATCCGTCGCCGACTCGCGGTGTGGCTTGCAACCGCAGCGGCCACGACGGTTGGCTCTGGCCCAGGGTTAGGCCACAAATGGTGAATTGAAATTTCTAACATGATGCTCCTCACCTGACCAGCCATCGTATTCGGCTGACACAATCAAATCTCGCCAGTCAAGCTGCGCCAACTTAACAGCCTCGGCAAACTTGTCAAAACTGCCGTGCGCTATAAAAACTATACACCGCAAAATCCTAGCTGAATGATCTGGCTGCTGCTGCTGATACTCGCTCAACATCTGAAGAATCGCAATCTCCTCGTCCTCGGAAAAATCCCGGCGAACTTTGACAATGATATCTTCAGGCAATGCCATAAAAGTCTGAGCGCGTCTTGTGGCCTAACATAAAAAGCCGACCACACTGGAACGGTGGCGTGGCGAAACGGGATGCCGAAGCGTGAAGCTGGTGGGGTAGACCGCGTTGGCTCCGGCGCAGGTTAAGCAGCATGGTCATATCAATAGTGCGTTCCAAGAACAGTCTCGGTCAGGTAATCTAGGTTTGTCTGGGCCAAAAGTATCCGACTAGCAGAACACCACTGATGGCCAAGTAGTGTATCAACTTGGACCCTAAACGTGAACTCATGGCCTTCGCTTGCTCTCACTCTTGGCATACCTTCATCCACACGCCGATATGGATATGCACGGAGAAGTTGAAATGCCGCCCGCTCTTCTTGCGATGTCTTAGCCGACTCAAACCGCGCAAGCACATAGTGTATGCGTAAAACAGGGTAGCTCCCAATAAAGACAAAAGCCGCAGCAATAATGCCGAAAAGCAAAATCCAAAATGTTCGCGCTCTTTTCATGATGTAAATGCTGCCTAACAACCAAAAGCTGAGCCACGCTGCACGAAAAAGCAACCTCAACCTGACGTCTGGCGCGAATCCGAGAGCGTCCAAGACGTTGGCTCCGGCGCAGGGTTGGGCCACGAAAATGTGGCTGGTAAAATGGACTTCATAAAATCAAAGACTCGACTAACCACGCTCAACTAGCAACACCGAACTTAGAACCACCGCCGACTTCGACTCGGCTTTAAGACTCCTAGCGAAGTCTATTACTAACTGCCTTTTTGCACGACCAATTTGAAACTAAACGGCATCATCGTCTGAAATCAAGCTGCTGAACAGTGATATGTAAACGCTGTGTCGGACACACAAATAACAACTCATCAGTCGACTCCTTGCAGTCCCAAAGCTCACCGACTGAAACTGTCTTAGTGAGCAACCGTTGGCCGGTGATACTGTAAAGCCCGACAAAATATAATCCAGTAGAGGCTTTGCTTTTAGTAATAAAAATTAAGAGGTCGTGGCTGCGCATTTGAAAACGCCCAACCTGCAAATCCTCCGAATAGAAAGCCGCCGGAACCTGTTCCTCGAACAATAATTGGCCCTTCTGCCGCACGCTCAAATGCTGCTTATTGAAAGAGATCTGAAACTCTCCAAGCGAACTGTTCGTGTCTTGATCAATAAGGATATGCTCCGGAAAACCATCCAACATTTTCTCAAACGTCTGCTGGACATCGGGATTGCTGACTGCCTCACGAGTCAGCGTGATCGAGGTATCCTGATAGCCGTGGTAGTTCTTTGCTGCGTCGCGCACCCAAATCGAGTCAGAGCCAGCGCCAGCAACACCACCACCCAACCAGTCACACGAAACACATCCAAGTGCGAGCCCAAGTGACAGAATGAATGCTTTCATAGTCGGCTTAAGTAAAAAGCTGAACCACGCAGGAACGTTGGCGTAGTGAATCGGGATGCCGAAGGGCGAAAATGGCGGCGCCGACTGCGTTGGCTCGGGCGCATGGTTAGGTTTCATAAATCATCCCATCTTGGTCGCTGTGAACGGTCACGATGTCTTTCGGGACAAAGCAACGAAAACCTTCGCGTGAAAGTCGCCACGCGAGTGTATGCGCGTGCTGAACCAAATAATCTGCTGCCATGCTCGTGCCCTGGGGCGACAAATAAATGATCAATGGATACTGTTCCATACCTCTCTGGTTATTTTCGCGTATTTCGACAGTAATGCCGACCGCAGAACCGATGAAACGCTGAACGTCCACCTTCCCACTGCCAAAACAATCTTCCGCGAAGTTGGAAATCCCAAGCCAGCCAAACAAGTGGCTGGCGAAATCCTTCAGCGATTGGCCGCTGGTGAGCGGTCGCACAAAGATGGTGCCGCGAGTATCCATGACGCCTAACGACCAAAAGCTGATTCATGCCGAAGAGAAGCGCAACCTGAAACTGACGCGGCCAACGGCGTTGGCTCCAGCGCAGGGTTAAGCCACGAAAACGTGGCTGGTAAAATGGATTTCATAAAATCAAAGGCTCGACTGATAAAGCTCAACTCGCAACTCCGAACTTACGCCGTCCACGACTTTGCCTCGGCTTTAAGACGCCTAACGAAGTTTATTTCTTACCGCTTTGTCGCACGACAAATTTGAAACTAAACCACGTCTTTGTTATCTCGCTTAAAATTACGCTGATCTCGCCAGCCCATAAACATCAAAGCCGCAAACAGCGGAAAGAAAATATACGGGAATGCGTGGTCGAACCACGACGGATAATATGCCGAGAGAAATGAACTGGCACCAAAAATAATAAACATCAACGACCACAAAGTCTGACTGACCAAACTCAACGGCGCGCCGCCTCTGCCGCGGCGTCCCCATCTTCCACGTAGCTTCGGGAAAAAAATCCCAAGCGCAAAATAGATGCCAAACCCACTGAGCCAGCAGCCGGCAAACAACCAACTATCTTTCGAACTGATCATAGCGTGAAGTGGCCTATCCTAGAAAGCTGAACCACCGCCAACTCGCCGCGTGAACCGCGACAGCGGAACTGCAAGCGCCAACGGCGGTTTGCTCCGGCGATTTGTTAGGTGCGTTTTGGTTGTAACCGATAAACATATATCTCCTCGTTTGTGCCGCCTATGTAGTGACCTTCGAGAATCCGATAGTTGCCTGGCTCAATCGGAATTGGCAACTCACCGAATGCAGTGTGGCCGGGCTTGTCGCCAGCAAACAACAAAATCAAACCGGACTCGTTAAGTGTCATCACCTTCCCGGTGTCGGTCATCACACTCGTCGGAGTGGCTGCAATCGCGCGCTTGAGCAAAACGTCTGTGTTCGTGTCAGCCCATGCCTCCAAATAATAAATATCAACCCAACCCTCCGGTGAATGTCCCCAAGCGCTCAATGGTGGATTAGCCAGCACCATCGCCTGGCCACTGCCAACAGGAATCAACGCCATCTTCTGCGTCGCAGTCGCCGCGCAAGCTCGCCCGTAATCGCTGGACGGACTCAACACGGCAAAATAAGAACTGGCGTCCTTCCACTGCTGACTCAATTCTTTCGGGAGAACTAAATGCGGCCCGCCGTCGCAGGCTAAATAATCAAACTCGCTCATGCCAGCAACCTTTGGGGAGCTTGGCTGCGGAGCGATGTCTGTTTGCTGGCCGCAACCAGCCAACATGACCGTGGCACCTAAACATGAAATTGCAAGGAGACGACGCATAGCACCTAACACGTATTCGCCAGCTAAAATGGCGGGTATTAAGTTTAACATCAGAGTTGTTTTATGGTAACATCCGGTTCATGTCAATGGGCTTTGCTCCCCTGCCCGTTGCTCAAAGAGAGTCGGCAAAGGCGGCCGTCGAATTCAAGTTGTAGCGGCGGTCTATGACGCGGGTGAAGCGGCGGCTCAGCGCCGTTTTAATTTATTTGACCAAAGCGGATTAAGTGCCAAAGGCACGGATGGAAATTAGCCAGACACGTAGTGTCTGGTTGGCGATCGATAGAAATTTCCGGTCCCAGCGGGACGGCGGGAATATTCATTAATAACTTCGGGCCCACATTTCCTGCGTCCCTCCAGGACGAGTTTTCGTGCTTTACCGTTACCAGACACTTCGTGTCTGGCTAATTTCCGTAGTCGCTTCGCGACCCAACGAATTATAGCCAGTTGCCGTTTTGCCGATTTTTAGTCGAAAACGGCTCTTGCCACAGGATTTTTAAGGTTTTTGACGAGTCAAAGGCCGTTTTCCTCGTGCGGGAAGCGGCTTCCATCGCTACGATTGCGGCTTCCCTCGCGAGGAATGAAGCTTCCCTCGTGCGGTAAGCGGCTTACGCCGCTAGGAATACGGCTTCCGGCTTGTTAAATGCGACTTTCATCTTGTTAGAAACGATTTCCATCTTGATGGAAACGACTTTCATCTTGTTAGAAACGACTTTCATCTTGTGGAATGCGGCATCCCTCGTGCGGAAAATAGCTTTATACCGCCATTTGCGGATCGGGAGATCGGCGCTCCGGGGCGGGGTGAGCAGCGGGCCGAGCAATGCTCGGCGCTCCGGTTTGATGCGGAGGGAATTTACGGGCTTGGCTAATCGTTTCGTCGCCGGAATAGGGCGTGTAGGATGCCCGCTAGGATTAGCACGTCGAAAAAGAGGGTGAAGATGGCGAAGGGGGTGCGCACATTGGCGAAATGCGACGCGGAAAATGAGGAGGAGACGGTGCCGGTGCGGTCGCCGGCGCCGAATGAAAGCCAATTAAAGATCGCCAGAAACAAGACCACCACCACCCAGGTCATGATCTTGCTATATATCTTGTTTTCGAGCCGTGCTAATAGCGCCAGCAGCCCGCCCCCGGCAAACGCACTACCGACCGCCAGCATGATCCAGTTCGGCGTCCCGCTATCCGGTTTGATAAAACAGAGCCCTACGCCGACGAGCAAAAAGATGACGCCCATCAAAACGGGCGGCTTGTCCATCGTTATGTTGCCATTGGGTTGCATGGTGATGCCGGAGGGCGCGGCGCCCGGCAATTGCGCTTTGGCGGCGGCGCGTTGAATTTGCAGGAATAAGGTGCCGAATAACGCGAAGGCGGTGCCCACGCCGAGACAAATCCAAGTGCCGCCGTGGATGCCCGGTTCTAACACGACGTCGGCGGGATCGCCGGGCGCATAATGCACGGAGATGGTTTTGCCGACCGGATAGCGGCTGACGGTTGCCAGCGCATAGCTACTGGATGAAGAAGACATCTGCCCGATGGAAACTTTGTCGCCGGTGTAAGCCACGCCGCCGACGTTGTAAGTGTAAGTAACCGCCGCTGAATAAGTCGTTCCACCCTTATGGCCGGACTGTGATTTCACCTGGGACGACTGGGCGATGCCGTCGGTCACGGGCCAAGATTCGGAACGGAGACTTTTGATCGTCATCGAAATACCCACGCCGACGGCGGCGAGACCAATGACGATGAACAACCAACAGAAAAGCGACGCACTACGACCGGGTAATTGTGCCATGGGCAAAGTTTGTATCAGGCCACGGGTGGTTGAGCCATTATAATTCGCGATCTTTTTTGGAGACGAAGGCGGGTAAGTTAAGACGCCCGTTTAAGGCGTGGGCGCGCCCGCCATTTGCCACTGTTTGATCGCGTCGATCGGGTGCAGCAGCATGATGATATTGAGCGTGAGGTTATCGCGAATCAACAGGGCGCAGCCGACTTCCAGCACGAGGATCACGGTGACGGTGAACCACGGTTTGACGCGCCAGGCGAATAGAAAGCCGAGCATCATCATCAAGATATCGCTCATGGAATTCAACACGCTATCGCCGACGTAACCGAGTGAAATGGTGGTCTCGCGATAACGGTTGATGATGAACGGGGAGTTTTCGAGAAGTTCCCAACTGGCTTCCAGCAGCAACGCGATCATTAGCCGAAAGCGCAGCGGCACTTTACGCGCCACCAGCCACAGTCCGGCATAGAACAACATGCCGTGAATGAGGTGCGAGAAAGAATAGGGATCGGCGAAGCGTTGGGAATTTTCGCTGCTCCAGATGTTGCTTTCCCACAGGCCAAATTTGCCATCCGGTCCGAGGAGCGAACGCCCCATCCCTAGTTCAAGACTCCCCGTCACGGCGAATACGGCGATGATGATGAAAATGAGCCACGGCCAGCGGGACGGACTAGCGGAGGAAACGGCGCACATTCCTGTTTCGCAGTTGGGGCCGCCTAAATATTTGCCGATGGTCAGGCGATTGCGGGCGAACCATTCGTAACCGCGATCGCTGAGCCAGCGCAGTCCCGGCCAGCCGGTGGGTGCGAGCAACCAGCCTAAACCAACTACGCGATACGCTTCCCGGAAGACGGCAACTTTGCGCACGACGCGGCCATCGGGAAAAACGCCGTGGATGACGCCCATGACTTCAGCCTGAGTAACGCCGTAGCGCGACGCTTCAAAACCGGGGGCGGAAATATCTTCGAAGGCTAATCGTCCGGACTGATTCCGACGTTGCAGCCACTGCGCCTCGCGCCGACATAGCGGACATTGTCCGTCGTAAAGTAATTTGAACTGCCAGTCGCTCATGCAGCCAAGTTAAACCCATTGTCACTCAGCTCACGAGGTTAAACCTACATCGTTCAAATATATGGAGGCGGCGAGGCGGTGAACTGTTTCCATCCTCCGTCAGGTTTTATCCGTGGCGGAAAATTATTCGACAAAGCGGTAGCCGACGCCGCGCACGGTATCGAGATGTTGCGAGGCAGCGCCGAGTTTTTCGCGGAGACGCCGCATGTGGGTATCCACCGTGCGGGTGTCGATGAGGCTGTCGTATTCCCAAACATCGCGCAGGAGATGATCGCGGGATTGCACCCGGCCGGCGCGTTGGGCGAGGACAGTGAGCAGACGGAATTCGGTCGCGGTCAATTCAATCGGCGTGCTCTTCCAACTCGCGATGTGACGCGGGACGTCGATCAACAGATCACCGAAGCGCAACTGGTCTTTCGCTTTTTCCTCCGGCTGACTGCGGGCCAGAATCTTTTTGATGCGCAACAAGAGTTCACGCGGGCTGAAGGGTTTCGTCAGATAATCATCGGCGCCCAGTTCGAGGCCGAGCACGCGATCGATTTCCGCCGCTTTCGCGGTGAGCATGATGACGGGGACTTTCGCGGTCGCCGGATCCAGTCGCAGCGCTTTGCAGATCTCGAAGCCATCCATCTCCGGCAACATCACGTCGAGCACGATCAAGTCGGGCACTTGCGAACGCGCCTTTTTCAACGCCGCCGCGCCATCCCCGGCGGTGCTGACGGCATACCCAGCCTGTTTGAGGTTGAACTCCAAGAGTTCGACCGCTTCCGGCTCATCATCTACCACCAAAATTTTTGGCTTCACGAGAACAGCATGGCACGCGGCAATTCGTCACACAATTTCATTTGCGCGACAAACGTGTGACGATTCGGTGACGGGAAGATTAACAAGCGGCGGATTACTGCGGATATTCGGTCCTTTTAAGCTGATGAAGGCGCACAGGAAAGGAAGTCCCTACCCTGCCACCGTTTAGTTGAAGCGCGCTTCGCGGCGGAGGGTTTCGACTTCAAGCTGGTGCCTGATCATTTCGATTTTTAATTGGATCAGCTCACGATTTTCTTCGGTGCGGGCGGTGAGTTCGGTTTCCAATTCACGGATCTGCGCTTCGTAAGTCTGCAAACGTTCCTGCATCGCGACTTGCAGTTCATCCATTTTGTGAACCAGGCGGATGACCTCGGTGGCGGCGACTTGCTGGGTTAAAAGCAAGTGGCTCCGTTGGCCGGCTAATTCTTGGACGATGGCGGATTGCACGGCGCGCACGAGTTGCGGCGCGAGTTCGGTCTGGAGTCCGACGGGCGTTTGCCATGGCAAATCTTTGGTGACGTTGGCCACCAAGCGAGCGCGGTGACGCTGGGCAAGCCAGCGCCCCAGCGCAATCAAGGCGAAGATGGCCACGGCCCCTGCCCCAATGATCCAACCCTTTTTACGCGTCCACACCTTTTCCCATGAATGAGCGAAGCCGGTGGGCGCGGCGATCGCGGGAGTGGCGGTTGTGATTTTACTTTGGGCTGGGATTGCCACCGGCGATTCATTGGCTTCGTCGGCGGCGATGATCGCGCTGGGTTGATTGCTCGCGCCCGACGGCGGTTGGCCCGCTAACGCATCTAGGGCGGCTTTGATTTTGGCGTCAATGACGGAGCCTTGCGGAGCGATGATTTGACCGGCGGCGTAATGTTCGGCGACGACGAGATGATGCACGGCGCGTTCGCGGGCGATTTGCGTCAGCGCGGCGTCGGGCAGACAAGTGGGTTGCAGCCACGCGGCCAAAGCGCGCGCAAGCGGCTGTTCATCGTCGTCGGTAAAGGCGCGTCGGAATTGTGTGCGCACTTGCGCGATGGGGAGGAGATTCGTGGTGGCCAGGGTCTGTCCGCGCTTGGTGACATCGCCGAGCGTAAGCCGGTCGCTGAGATGGTTCACGGGCACGAGCCGGAAGTTTTTACCCAGATCAAAGCCCGCCGGTAAATCGTCGGGACGGATGGCGGATTGCACCTGCTGCCACAAGGCGTTGAACCATTTATCTTTTTCGACGGCGCCGGTTTTACCGTAAGCCCACTCCTTGGCCAACAGCATGGGGATGGGAAATTTTTTATGGTTGATGTTGAAGGCGGTCACGAGGTAGCCGAAGTCTGGCGAGGTCACCGCGGCGTGGTCGAGGAGGGTTTGATGAAACGTGTCTTGGAGCGCACTAATAAAGCTGGCGTGAGTTTCATCGAACGTGGCTTGAAATTGATGCATCAACGCATTGGTCACATACGCTTCGCTGCGGAAAATGGCGGGAGCTTTCAGGGCTTCGATGGATTGCAACGCGGCGGTGGCAGTGGGATCAACGACCTCGAGCGCGACGGGCGTGACGACATCGGCGCCCAAAACGTCGCCGACGTGAAAGGTCGCGGGTTCTTTGGCGCCGAGCATTTGCACGCCCAGCAACAACAACCCCAAAACCCACCGGATGTGCCCCGCGGTTTTCACAATAAAATTAAATCCGCGCCGCCGGGTCTCCGTGACCTTGCAGCGGCGGCGGTATCAGACCAGCCCTTCCAACATTTGCGGCATGGTTTCCAACGTGTGCGACAAGGAGGCGCGCGCGATGGCTTGCTCGGTTTCGTTTGTGTCGGGAAACAGCGCTTTCCAGCCGGTCGCCGCGAAACATTGTTCGCTGGTGACGGGGAGATAATTGCCGCTGCAACCCATTTTCTCGCTGCGGATCAACAGATCGGCGATTTGGACGGCGGCGACGATGTGGCCGTGGCTTTGCGCGATCTCCGGACGATGATGATAGCGCGCGGTCTGGATGAACACTTCCGAGAGGCGTTGTTTTTCCAGATACAACGCGCCCAGTTCGGCGTGATCTATGCCTAAAATGCTATGCTCGATCTCGATCAGATCACGTTCGCCTTGAATCGCGAGCAGATGAATTTCGCTAAAATGATCGGGAAAGCCCCACGCCATGACGATTTTGCCCACATCGTGCACGAGTCCCGCGATGTAATCGGAATCATCCGGCACGGAATGCGAGACGCCGGTGATCTCATGCGTCAAAATGCCGGTGCCGATGCAATGTTGCCAAAATTCGCGCCACGGAAAAACGCATTGCTTGGTGAGTTTCTGAAAATCTTCAATGACGGGCGTCACGAGCGCCAGTTGGCGGATCTGGCGGATGCCGAGATAAAACACCGCTTCCTCGATGCTGGTCACGGGGGTGCTCAAGCCGTAATAAACCGAGTTGACCAGGCGCAACAAGCGGGAGGTAAGACTGGGATCGCGCCGGATGATTTCGCCAATTTGAGCGGTGTAACGGTGTTCCGACAACACCAGCCCCATCATGCTCTTGTTGATGCTGCTCAACGACGGCAAGGAGGGACAACGCGCCAGTTGGGATTGGATTTCATTCAGGCTGAGCCGTTTCGTTTTGTTGATCGTCAAATTTTGCACTTTTAATTCAAAGCTCTTTATCGGTCAAACGGCGGCTGACTTTAAGAAAATTTTGAGGCGCGGCGACGATTTTTGATTATTTAAAAAGATTTTCCTAAAGCGACGGCAATTTTTGCCGATGAAGAATCGGGTAATTAAGCCAAGGCGGGTGGGGAAAGATATTTAACCGAGCATAGCAGCATGAAAGGACGCACACAGGATCGGCTTTTGATCGGCGTGATTTGCATCATCGCCGCCGCCGTTCTATGGCTGCGTCCAGCCCAAGCCGGGCGCGCCTATTTAGCGACAGTTGGGGCACCACCGTTGCGTTTTCAGACAGTGATGACGAATTATTTCGTGTTTAACCCGAAATTATTTGCGCCGACCAATCTTGTCGCCACGACTTCCAATGTGGTCAATCAAGCTGATGCCACCAATGAAGTTGCGATTATAACGCCGCAGCCAATGGCGAGTGAGACCATTACCGCAGTCAGCCAACCCGCTGCGATAGAGCCTCAATTTCCACTGCGGCGTTATAATTTCAACTTTGCGGCAGCTTCGGCAAGCGATTTGCTAACAGTGACGCCGCAGATGATAACCCCGTATCTCAGACCGGATGTGAACCCGACTAACGCATTGGATCGCCCCGGCGCGATCGTCTTCGTGCCGGCGCAAATGCAATTCACGCCGCCGCCCTCGACCGCGGGCGAAAGCCGGACCACTTATAGTTCGCCGTGAGGCGGATGACGGTGATCGCTCGTTTGCCCGGCGCTGAAGCCATGAAAAAAGAATCAACATTCAACCACCCACCTTTCCAATCCAAGGGGAAGTCGGGCGTCCGGGGGTTAAACCTGGGCGGTTGGCGGTTCCTCGTTTTGTTTTTGGGTCTCGGCCTCACTTTCAACGGCAATGCGCGGGCCGAGGTGCCGACCGAAGCGCCGACCGAGGCTACTAACAGTAATCTGACGGATCCCACCATCACGCAGGATTTGATCAGTGTTTCGAATCATTTTGCCGCCAATCCGCCGCCCACTTTCAAAGCGGTGACGCCGCCCGCCGCTGGTAACGTCACAAATGCCATTGATCCCAAGCTGGCTCAGGCCATTTATTTCGCCACCACGCGGCAGCCGGAAAAGGCGGAACCGTTGCTCATTGCTCTGCTCGCGGGAAATATTCCGGAAGCGACGCAGCAAGCCGCGTTATTCGAACTGGCCGGCGTGGTGCGCGCCGAAAATGCCTTGCCGCGCGCGCAAAGCATCTACGCGCAATATCTCAACCGCTGGCCGGGCACGGTCAAGGTGCCCGAAATTCTGCTGCGTCAGGGCCAGATTTTCCGGCAGATGGGGTTGAACGATCTTGCGCTGGGAAAGTTTTATAGCGTGATGACCGCCGCCCTTTCACTGAAAAGCGATCAACTGGATTATTATCAGGCACTGGTCTCGCAGACTCAGGTGGAGATCGCGGAGACCCATTATTTGACCGGCCAATTCGCCGATGCCGCGGATTTTTATGGGCGCCTGTTGCGAAGCCCCGACCCGACCTTGGACCGCACGCAGTTGCGATTTCGGCTCGTCCGTTCGCTCGCCGTCATCGGGCGTAATAATCAGACCATTGCGCAGGCGCATAATTTCATTGCTGAGTTTCCGGACGCCGATCAAGTGCCGGAAGTTCGTTATTATCTGGCGCAAGCCTTGAAAAATCTGGGCCAAAACACCGAAGCGTTACAACAAGTTTTGCTTTGTCTGCGGGAACAAAAAGTCAAGACGCAGAATCAACCGGAAATCTGGGCTTACTGGCAACAACGCGTCGGTAACGAAATTGGCAACCAGCTTTATCACGATGGCGACTACGTCAACGCGCTCGAAGTTTACCTTAACCTCGCGCAATTGAATGCCGCTCCGCGCTGGCAGATCCCGGTGGATTATCAAATGGGCATGACGTATGAAAAGTTGTTGCAGCCGCAAAAGGCGGTGGAAGCTTACAACGCCATTTTAGCGCGGGAAACCGAAGTCGGCACGAATGCGACGCCCGGTTTGAAGAGTGTTTTTGACATGGCTCGCTGGCGGGTTAGTTTTCTGCAATGGCAGACGAACGCGGAAGCCATTGACCATTCGCTCGTTCGCAGCCGCGAGACGACGAGCACGAATTTGACCAGTCATTTGCAGGCGAAGCGGGCATCCAATCATGAATAATTCACTGAACGCCGGATTCGTCAACGGACTTGTTTTGGAACTGCAGAGTTATCTCCGGTTGTGCGAGGAAATCTTGAGCCTCGCCACGCGCGAAAATCAGGCCTTGTCCAGTCCGGCGGAATATCTCTCCGCCGAGTTTCATCAACAAAGAAAAGATCTGTTGCCGGATATCGAATCACTTTCGGACCAGCTGCGGCAACGCCGGATCGCGTGGGTGCAAGTGCCCGCCGCCGAACGCGAACGTTGCGACGAAGTGAAACAGCTGTTTCAAGACATCCAGAATATGCTGATGAAAGTGTTGTTGCTGGACCGCGAAAATCAGCAGGCGATGTTGCGTCGCGGTTTGATTCCCGCGGAGCATCTGCCCGCTCCCGCCGAGCAAAAGCCGAACTACGTTGCGAATTTGTATCGGCAACATTCGCCGAGTTAAAGCAGGTCGCGCGACGGGCCGTCCGCGACGAACCACGTTCCCCAAACAATCTTGGCGTTGCCGCGTTTCGTCCCTATTTGTGCTTTCCCGCTTTCCTGCTTTCCGCTTTTGATAGTAATCTAGCGGCATCAAACCACGTCTGACTTATAACATGGGTTTTAGGGCTTTCATTTTAACCGCGCTATTGCTTTGCGCGGTTGGCTGGCGTGGCGGGTTGCGGGCGGCGGAAGTCCCGGCGACCACCCGGTTCAACCAGCAGATCCGTCCGCTCTTGGAGGATTATTGTTACGATTGCCACGGGAACGGCGAGACGCGCGGCGGGGTGGCCTTGGACGCGTTTAATTCAGGCACCAATTTAATCGCCGGTCGCGATGTCTGGTGGCGCGTGTTGAAGAACTTGCGCGCGGGCCTGATGCCGCCCGCCAAAAAATCGCAGCCGACGCCGGCGCAAAAAGAATTGATCGAGCAATGGATCAAGGATGCGGTCTTTAAGATTGATCCCCAGAATCCCGATCCGGGCCGCGTGACGCTGCGCCGGCTCAACCGCGTGGAATATCGCAACACGATCCGCGATTTGCTCGGCGTGGATTATGACACGAGCGAAGAATTTCCACCGGATGATACCGGCTACGGCTTTGATAATATCGGCGACGTTTTGAGTCTGTCGCCGATGTTATTGGAAAAGTATTTGATCGCGTCGGAAAAAATCATCGGCCAAGCCGTGCCCGGTGTGAGCGGCGTCGCCCCGGAGCAAACCCTTCCCGGCTGGCAATTTCACAGCGCCACAAACCATGACAACATTGATCCTCAGGCGCTGTCGTATCATTCGGCCGCCGTCGTCACCAACACGTTTAACGCCCAGATCACCGGCCAATATCAATTGGTGGTGGATTTGAAAGCGAATGAGAAATATGTGGACGACGTTTTTGATTACAATAAATGCCGGCTCATTTTTCGCGTGGACGGCAAAGAATTATTGAACCAGAAATTCAACCGGGAAGACGGCAAAGCGTATCATTTCAACTTCGACGCCAATTGGGCGGCGGGAAATCATTCGCTGGCGTTTGAATTACAGCCGTTGACGCCGGAACTGGATCAGCCCCGCAACTTGACTCTGCAAATCAACGGCGTAACCGTGCGCGGGCCGCTGGCCAAAAAGTATTGGGTGCGCCCGGAGAATTACGCGCGCTTTTTTCCGCGGCCAGTTCCTGAAACCAAGTCGGGCCGTCGCGCGTATGCCCGCGAATTACTGGGCGATTTCGCCCGTCGCGCGTTTCGGCGGCCGGTAGATAAAGACACCGCCGACCGGTTGGCTGATTTGGCGGTGAGTATCTATAGCCAGCCCGGCAAAACGTTCGAGGCGGGCGTGGCGGAAGCGATGGTCGCGGTGCTGTCATCGCCGCGCTTTGTTTTTCGCGAAGAAGCGAGCGAGGCGGGCAGCGGGCCTTACGCGTTGGTGGATGAATATGCGCTGGCGTCGCGGCTTTCGTATTTTCTTTGGTCGTCCATGCCGGACGAAGAATTATTCCAACAAGCGGCGGCCGGAACGTTGCGCAAAAATCTGAACAGCGAAGTGACGCGCATGCTGGCTGATTCACGTTCCGTTGCGCTGGAGAAAAATTTCGTCGGTCAATGGTTGCAGGCGCGCGACATTGAAACAATTCCCATTGATGCGCGCAGCGTGCTGGCCCGGGAACAGAAATTTGATCCGACCGAGGAGATTAAGCGCCAACGTTATCGCGCCTTGAATAAAAAAGAGCCCGACCTGACTCCCGCAGAAAAGAAAGAACACGCCGCCTTGCGTGCCGACTTGTTTTCTTCAAAACGCCGGCCGCGCGTGGATTTGACGCCGGAGATCCGCCACGCAATGCAGCGGGAAACGGAAGATGTTTTTGCTTACATCCGACAGAACGATCGCAAGCTGCTGGAATTGTTGGATAGTGATTATACGTTCGTCAACGAACCGCTCGCGCGTTTTTACGGTCTCACCAACGTCGTCGGTCAACAAATGCGCCGCGTGATCTTGCCGCCGGACAGTCCGCGCGGCGGCGTTTTGACGGAAGGCACGGTGCTGGCCGTGACGTCCAATCCCACGCGCACCTCGCCGGTCAAACGCGGCGTGTTCATTCTCGATAATATTTTGGGCACCCCGCCTTTGCCGCCGCCGCCGAATATTCCGCCGCTCGAAGATGCGCTCACGGGCTTGACCAACCGCGCACCGACCTTGCGCGAGTCGTTAGCGGTGCACCGCGCCAATCCTTTGTGCGCCTCGTGCCACGACCGGATGGACCCGCTCGGTCTCGCGTTGGAAAACTTCAACGCACTGGGTCTGTGGCGCAATTCGGAATTCGACCAGCCCATTGATCCGGCAGGCAAACTGGCGACCGGCGAAAGTTTTGCCAACGTGAAAGAATTAAAACGCGTGCTGGTGAAAGATCATGCCGAAGATTTTTACCGGACGTTGACGCAAAAACTTTTGACCTATGCGCTCGGTCGCGGTTTGGATTATTACGATGTGGAAACGGTGGATCAAATTGTCGCGCGCGTGGAAAAATCCGGGGGCAAACCTTCGGCGTTGTTCGCGGGGATCATTGAATCCGCCCCGTTCCAAAAAACGCGGAAGCTTACGTCGACCGAAGAGCGCGTCGGGCGTAACTAAACTCCGTGGGAACGCGCCGCCCCGTTCAATCCGGATCGTCTTCCAACGCCATTTTGGCGGCCTTAAGTTTCTCGACCGGCGGCAATTTATCCGGCGACACCACGTTGCAGCGCGCGGCCCAGGCTTCGTAGAGAGCGGACATTTTTTTGACCTGATCAGGATTTTTCGCGGCCAGATCGTTTAGTTCCGTGCGATCCGCTTCGGTGTCGTAAAGTTCCCACGCATCCGGGTAGCGCGAAACTAATTTCCATTTCCCCAAACGCACGGCGCGATTGCCTTCGTGTTCCCAAAAGAGCGGACGTTCGGCGCGGGTTTGACCGGCAAAAATCGGGAGTAAACTTTTACCTTCCGTCGGCACGAGCGCGTGGCCGTTGCGGGCATTGGGATAGGTCACGCCCGCCGCGTCGAGACACGTGCTCATCAAATCGGTAATGTGGCCGATCTGCGACGTGAAGCCGCCGTTCGTATGAATCACGTCCGGCCAATGCACGATGAACGGGGTTGAAATACCGCCTTCGTGCGTAAAATGTTTGTAGAGACGGAACGGCGTGTCGCTCACATTCGCCCACGGCGGACCGTAACTTTGCCACACGTTTTCAGGGCCAGCCCAGATATCAAAGTGATTGCCGACCTGCACCGTGGTGCCGCTGCGCGTTTTGCT
Organism: Methylacidimicrobium fagopyrum; assembly: GCA_026225255.1. Lineage (GTDB taxonomy): Bacteria > Verrucomicrobiota > Verrucomicrobiia > Limisphaerales > UBA11358 > UBA11358. The sequence goes on from JAMFSJ010000058.1 coordinate 21,300, forward strand.
CGGCACATCATACCACGCTGGCTCGACGACTTCATCGCACGCGCCATTGTCGGCGAGAAAAATGACCAGCGTGTTGCGGTCAATCTGCTTCGCCCGCAATTCCGCCATGATGCGGCCGATGCCGGCATCCATGCGCTCGATCATCGCCGCGTAAGTCGCCATGCGGTTGGCTTCCCATTTTTTATGAACGACACTTTCCCACGGCGCGACGCGGCTATCGCGCGGCGACAACGCCCATTCTTTATCAATGACGCCCAGCTGGATTTGCCGTGCATAACGATTCGAGCGGATAACATCCCAACCCGCTTCGTAAGTTTTCAGATTGCGCGCAATGTCCGCCGCCGGGGCTTGTAACGGCCAATGCGCCGCGGTGAACGCGACATACATGAAGAACGGATTCGTGCCGTCGCCATATTTTTGGATGTTCGCCACCGCGTGATTCGCAATCGCATCGGGGTAATAAAAATTTGTCCCGGCGCGCACCGGCACGTTATTGCTGACCAACGAAAACGGATCGTAATAACTCGTGACGCCGTGGATCGTGCCGTAAAAATTTTCAAAACCACGCTGCAACGGCCAGTTTAATTGATTGTCCCAATACGGCGCGTTGGTTTCAAAGTTCAATTGTTTTTTGCCATCGAAGATCACATGCGAGACATGCCATTTGCCCACGGCCAACGTGTGATAACCGGCGGGATGCAACGCTTCGGCGATGGTCACGCAGTTCGTATTTAGTTCACCGAGATAACCGGGAATGCCGCGATCTTCCATCATCGCGCCGATGCCCGCTTCTTGCGGATACAGACCAGTCAGCAACGCCGCCCGCGACGGACAGCAACGCGGCGTGTTATAAAATTGCGTGAACCGCAAACCGCCCGCCGCGAGTTGATCCAGATTCGGCGTGGGAATTTCCGAGCCGTAACAGCCGAGATCGGAAAAACCCATGTCATCCGCCAGAATGATGATGATGTTCGGACGGTTGGTATTCGTGATGGATTGGGCGGGAACCGAAAGAGCTAACGAACAAAGGGCGACGACCCAAATAACCGGGCAGGAATAAATTCGAGAAAGGCGAAGCTGAATCGGTTTTGAAAGGCGGCACATAAAGTTTACTGAAATTTCTAAGTCGATTTATTGCAGATGCGTTTTCCCCAACACGACGTAACCCGGCGCGGCGCTAAGCGGCAATTGGATCTGGTGGTTCGTGGAAATAATTTCGTTGGTTATATTTTCACTACTCACCCGGAAAATCTTTTTCGCTGACGACACTGTCAGCGTTAACGAATGGGGCGCAGCCAACGTCCACGCCGCCAGTTTAACGGCGTGCGTGGCATTGGTTAAAACGAGGATGTAATCATTGGTGTTTGCGGTCGGATACCGTTTCTGAATCGCAAAGCCGGCCAGTTGGTCGGTCAGGGTTTTGATCGCCGTGTAAGCCGGTTTGGGTGAAAGATCAGGGCGCACAGTGCCGAAATTATGTTCGTTCTCCTTCGGATCATCGCCATCGTTTTTCCAATCATACCAAATCGAAATCGGGACGCCGTTCAAGGAGTTTGCCAATTGTTGCCGCGCCGCAAAAGCGGCCTGAGTTTCAAGCGAAACGCCTTTCGTGCAAGTCGAATAGCCCCATTCACCGCTGATGATGGGAATGATTTCCTTACGCGTGGACGGCGTGTTCGTGGCGATGAGCTGGCGTAATCGTTCGTAATCCGCCGCCGCAGTTTCGGGCGGTTGATTGGGCGACCGATACGGGTGGACGCTGACGCCATCTAAATATGGCACGATGCCGGACTGCAAAAATTGTTCGAGAAACGGCCACGGAAAACCGGAGGTCGCCGGTGCGAAAATCGTGGCCGTTGGATTAGCGGCGCGAACCGCTTTGGCCGTCGCCAGCGCGAGGGTGGTGTAAGTTTGGACATTTGCTGCCGGTTCCCAGAAAGAACCGTTCGGCTCGTTCCAAATCTCCCAAATCACGTGATGACCTTGAAAATGTTTGGCCGCCGCCGCCGCCCAACTTGCAAAAGCGGCAACGCTTTCCGCCTGATGGGGTGACGCTAAAACTTTTTCCGCACCCGCGCCTGATTGCTTGGCAACCGATTCTTCGTAAAGTGGATTCGAATAATCGAGAATGTAATAGGCGCACAATCCGCGCCGCTCAAGATTCGCCGTCAATTCATCGTAAGTCGACCAATCATAAACTCCCGGCGCGCGTTCAGTGTCCGTCCAGAAAAAATCCATGCGAATGAATTTGAAGCCGGCGGCCGCGATCAGATCGAGGTCGTTTTCATGCCCACGCGAAAAATGAATATTCACGCCGACACCGGACGCCACGCCGCCGGCTGGTAATTCAGTGGCGGAGGAAACCACAGTGAAACAAACCGTGAAAATTACAAGCCATGCGAATTTTAGCAGCCTGACCGCTTGAATATTCATGTAAGTTATTTTTCAATTTTAACCGATACATAGCGCGCTTCCGGGATGATGAACTTTTTCACCTCCACCGAAACTGTCTGCGGTTTGAATTCCGCCAGAATAACATCGGCAATATCCGTCGCCAGTTTTTCAATCAGCTTCCAGCTTTTGTCCTCGCCAAATTTCAAGAGTCGTTGCGTGACCGCAAAGTAATTGATCGTGTCCGTTATGGAATCAGATTTGGCGGCGGCGGTGAAATCAGCTTCCAACTCAATCGTCAGCAATAAACGTTGCGGCTGCGCGCGTTCCTCGTCCGGCACGCCGACGCGATAAAACACTTCGAGATCGACAATAGAGATTTTAGCCACGGGATTTTTTCGGGTTCGTTTTCTTTTTGGGAACGACCGCACTCCGCCCTGCCCTTTGGGAATTTTCAACCACGGCATCTAGTAAGATTTTCGTCGGCTTGTTTAGCTTTAACTTTTTCGCGTCCGCAATTTTCAGCCAGCGAAATTCCTGGCCTTCGTCATTCAAGACCACCGCCGGATTTTTGGTGGTGCAGCGACACGTGTAATTCAACAAAACAAAATGGGCGTCGTGATAAAACTCCTTCGAGTGGATGCAATCTTGCACGAGCACAAATTTTATATCGGAAATTTTGAGCGCGGTTTCTTCCATGATTTCGCGCCGCAACGCCGCCGCCGAGGTTTCACCCCACTTGATCTTCCCGCCGGGAATGCCCCATTTGTTCGACCACTTGTGCGTGCGAATCATCAGCACTTCATCCTTGGCATTGAAGATCAAGCCGCCGACGGTCGAGAGGGGGATTTTCTTTTGAGGTTTTGCGTCAGGACTCGACGGCGTCTCGCTCCACCGGGTCAGCGTGAAATTATTTTTCTCCAACAACTCGCGCAGCTCGGAAAGATGTTCGACGATCAAATCTGGCCGGGCATTGCGCAACTGCGGCAGCGTATTGTAACCAGTCAGCACCGCGCAGGAATGCACGCCGCCGTGATGCGCAGTTTCGATGTCGTGTTCCATGTCGCCGATGAAAACGGTTTCGTCCGGCTGAAGATTATTTTCCGCCAGAATGGCGTGAATTTTTTCGCGTTTGTCCCAAACGTCGGTGTAAGGCTTATCAAGAAAAGCATCGAAGCCGGTGACATCGCATTGCACTTTGAAATGATCGGCGTGCACCGTGCTGAGCAGAAACGTGCGGATTTTATTCGCCCGACAAAACTTCAAAAAATCCCGCGCGTGCGGCAATTCCACGACGGAACCTTGCGAACGTTTGAACTCGGCGTGAAACCATTCTTCCAGTTGCGCCATCGGCACGTCCGGCGTGTGGCGATCATAGAATTTGGTGAACGGCAGGGAAAATTCAGCGCGAAAGCGGTCCAGCGACATCGCCTTTTTGCCCGCTTGCGTCAGCACGAAATTGGACGCTTGCAAAACCGCCGGCAGGTCATCCACCAAAGTTCCCGACCAATCGAAAATAATATTACGGATCACGCACGGAATTTAACCGGCCATCAGGCAAGACGCCAAGACTTAAAGGAATTTAACCACGGAGGGAAGCGAGGTGGTTCAACCGTTTTTTACAATAAAAAAGCCGCCCGCGAGCGGACGGCTTCAATGGTTTTGGCGCGCTTACCTTTTCTTCGCGACCGTCTTCTTCGTTTTCACCGCCGCTTTTTTGCGCTTGATGTAGGCCTTGCGGCGTTTTTTATGTTCGTCTTTATTGTGTTGTTTGCCCATAAGTGTCTTTACTTTATTCGCGGGTTGCGATTTTGTGTGTGCACTATGAATTTTTACACGGGCCGATTCAATCTTTATTTGCTGACGTTGCTGACGTTGCTGACGTTGACGTTCGCTTTCGGCTGTGCGTCGCCTTCCGAAAAGGAGAAAAAGAATGAAGACAAATTTCTCGGTGTGATCCGGTTGCATGTTGAAAGCACGGCGAATGCGCTGGATACCAGCCAGACGATTTCGGTTTTGCGCACGCAGCCGGTGTCCGTCACGATCGCCAAAGAACCGGTTCTGAGCGAACTGAATTTATTGCGGGTGCGCTTGATGGAAACGCCGGGCGGATTTGCGATCGAATTGAAATTTGACGACACCGGCTCGTGGACGTTGGAACAATTTACCTCCGCCTATGCGGGAAAACATTTGGCCATCTTCGGTCAATGGGGGGATAAAAAAGAAGAAGGCCGCTGGCTCGCGGCCCCGTTGATCACGACGCGTAATGCCACGGGCATCCTCGCCTTCACGCCGGACATGTCGCATGCGGAAGCGGTGAAATTTGTGACGGCCGTGAACCTCGCCGCTAAAAAAGCTCAAAAAGATAAATAGACCAATGACCCGCAATTTTTTCTGCAGCGCCCTCGGCGCTGCTACTTTATTTTCCGGCACAACTCTGTTCGCGCAATCGCCGTTTCAATTTCCCACGGCGAACCATGCGCTTTACACGCCGGGCGCAGAATTGAAGTTTTTTGCGCCGACAACGCCGGATCGTTCGTGGACCAGCGGCAGTTTTGGTTGCGTGCGCGACAACAGTCAGCGGATGCACGAAGGGCTCGACATCTTGCATTTGCAAACGGACCGGCACGGCGAACCGACCGATCCGGTGATGGCCACCGCCGACGGCAAGGTGATGTATATCAGCACGCGTCAGGGATTGTCGAATTACGGAAAATATATCGTGATCCGACACGTCGTCGAAGGGTTGGAAATTTATTCTGTCTATGCGCACTTAAGCGCGATCAGCTCCGGCTTAAAAATTGGCGATCCGGTGAGTGGCGGACAGGTCATTGCCACGATGGGCCGCACGTCGAGTGCGGAAGCTATCGGCAAATGGCGCGCGCATCTGCATTTTGAATTGAACGTGCTCGTGAACGATAATTTTGCCGCGTGGTTCAAAAAAAATTCCAGCGAACGCAACGATCACGGTGAATGGAACGGCCAGAATTTGAACGGCCTGGATGCGCGTCCCGTATTGCTGGCGGAAAAGCCGGGTGAGAAAAAATTCAATCTGTTGAATTTCGTCCGCAGCCAGACGGAGCTTTGCCGCGTGCTCGTGCGCGACACAAATTTTCCGTATCTGAAACGCTATCCGCAACTCGTCTTGAGCAATCCGGTGGCGGAAAAAGAAGGCATTGCCGGTTACGAAGTCGCCCTGAATTATAACGGCGTGGCGTTCGCATTGCTGCCGCGCGCCGCTTCGGAGATCAAAGGGAGCGGGAAATTCCAACTCATCTCGGTGAACGAAGCGGAAGAGCGCGCGAATCCGTGCCGCCATTTCGTCGTCAAGCGCGGCAGCCATTGGCAATTGACCGACGCGGGTCAGCGGGAATTGGAAATGTTGACGTATTGATGCGCTGGGCACGGTGCAAGATTTTACTGGCAGTTCAATCCGGCTGACGTATTGTCAATTTGTATCGTCACAATGCGTTGTCGTTCAACAAGATGTTCTGGAAAGCTGCAGTCGCGCCGACATTGCCATGCGTTTACGCTGATCGAATTACTGGTCGTTATTGCGATCATCGGCATTCTCGCTGCGATGTTATTTCCCGCGCTTTCAAAGGCTAAAAACAAAGCGCGGACGATTGCCTGCCTGAGCAACCTCAAGCAGCTTGAGTTATGCACGCACCTATATACTTTGGATAATAATGATTATCTGGTGCCGAATAATTCCGTCGTCTCAGTCTCGACCAATGGCGCGGGCGACTCGCTTGCGGGTGGCGAATCGTGGTGCGTCGGCGTAGATGGCCGAACGGAATTGACGCCGGTCAATCTCACTACCGGACTGCTTTTTCAATACAATACTCAAATCGGCATTTACCATTGCCCGTCCGACCAATCGACTTTGGAGACCGATGACGGCCAGCTGTTGCCGCAATTGCGCTGGCGCAGTTACAACATGAGCCAGTCCATTAATGGTTATCCAGAATTTAATCCCGAACTTTTTTATTACATCCCGATGTGGTCGAAATACACGCGAATCCACCGGCCGACTCCGAGCTCGTTGTTTGTGTTCATTGACGAAAACGCGGATACGTTGGAAGATGCGGAATTCGGCAATCCGCCCGCCGGTTCGCCTTACTTTGAGCCGAACGTCTGGTGGGATATGCCGTCCAGCCGGCACGATCAGGGCGCCAATCTCTCGTTTGCGGACGGCCATGTGGAACATTGGAAATGGCAAGCACCGAAAGTTTTTTATGATTGGATCCAGCCCGTTGAGCCCGGTGAAATGCCGGATTATCTACGTCTGCAAAATGCCATGAAGCAATTATCGGATGATTAATCCTTCGGCTTTGCCCGTGGATAGTTTAGATTGAAGCCGTGTTGACTGACATTAAATCCCTGACGCGCGAAGAACTGGAAACCCAATTCAAAGATTGGAGCGAACCCGTTTATCGCGTGGAGCAATTGTTGAACTGGCTTTACGCGCGCCGCGTGACGACGTGGGACGCAATGACGAATCTCTCCAAAGGCTTGCGCCAAAAACTGGCTGGAAAATTTTCCATCCAAGTTTTGGAACTCGCCCGCAAACAAGGTTCGCATGACACGACGCAAAAATTTCTTTGGAAACTGGCCGACGGTGCCTTCGTGGAAAGCGTTTTGATTCCCGCGAATCCCGCGCTTTACGGCGAAGCGAGCGACCGCCACACGCTCTGCATTTCCACGCAAGTCGGCTGCGCTTACGGTTGCAAATTTTGCGCGAGCGGCCTCGAAGGTTGGAAACGCAACCTCGGCGTGCATGAAATCGTGGAGCAGATTTTATCGGTCGAACGGTGGCATTCGGTGGAAGGTTCCAAGTTGAAGGTTGAAGGTGGCGCCGCGGACGAGAACCAACCGGTAACTTCTAGCCCGCAACCGGCAACCGATACGCGCCTGGTCAACAACATCGTCGTCATGGGCATGGGCGAGCCGCTGGCGAACTACGATAATTTATTGAAGGCGCTAAAAATTCTTAACGCGCCGTGGGGCGGCGGCATTGGCGCGCGCAAAATCACCATTTCCACCAGCGGACTCGCGCCACAGATCCGCAAGCTCGGCAACGAGCCGTTACAATTTCGCCTGGCCATTTCCCTGCACGGTGCGACGGATGAAGTTCGCAATCGCATCATGCCGGTGAACAAAAAATATCCGCTCCGGGAACTCGTCAATGCGTGCGAAGATTATCAGCACGAAAAAGGTCGCATGATCACGTTGGAATATATTTTGATCGCCGGCATCAACGACATGCTTGAACAGACACGTCCGCTCGCCTCGCTCGCCAAACGGTTGCACGCGAAGGTGAATTTGATTCCCTACAACAAAGTCGAAGATTTGCCGTGGGAACGTCCCACCGAAGCCGTCTGCGAAAAATTTCTCGCCGCGCTCGAAGATCAAAATGTCACCGCGACCTTGCGCCGCGAAAAAGGTCACGACATTGACGCCGCCTGCGGACAATTGCGTTTGAAAACGGAACGCGAATTAGCCGCGAAATAAAGTTTGTTGAGATCGTTCAAGGCGGGTCAAAACTCGGTCGCCCTGCCCTTCAGTTCACAATAAGAATCCCGCCAAACACGCGGTCATGTAAGCGGCGAGCAAGCCGCCGATCATCGCGCGGAAACCGAGCTTGGCCATTTCGCTGCGCCGTTCCGGTGCGAGCGAACCAATGCCGCCGACTTGAATCGCGATGCTGGAAAAATTGGCAAAGCCGCACAACGCGTAAGTCGCGATCATGAAGCTGCGCGGATCGAGCGCGAGGGTTTTAGCATTGGCCGTGAGATCGAGATAGCCGACAAATTCATTCAGCACGATCCGTTCGCCGAGAATTTGACCGATGTTCACGCAGTCATGGAACGGCACGCCCATCAAAAAAGCGAACGGCGCGTTCACCCATCCGAAAAGATTTTGCAACGTCACCGGATTTTTCACGCCCAAATGGGTTTGCGGAAAACCGACGACGTAATTCGCCAGCGCAATGATCGCAATGAACGCGATGAGCATCGCAATAATATTGAGCGCGAGATGAAAACCATCGCCCGCACCGCGGCAGATGGCATCAATGGAATTTGCCGTCGTGCGCGGAACCGTGGCCGGCGAGGTGCCGGCAGTTTCGCTTTGCTCCGTTTCCGGCAGCATGATTTTCGCGATCAGCAATGCGGCGGGACAATTCAAGACCGACGCCGTGAGCAAATGTCCGGCGGTATTGCCATAGCCCGCCGCCATGCCCATGGCCGCATAAACCGCCGCGACGCCGCCCGCGATGTGCGCCATGCCGCAGACCATGATCGTCATCAATTCGCTGCGCGTCATGCGTGGCACGTAAGGCCGGATGACGAGCGGCGCTTCGGTTTGACCCATGAAAATATTCGCGGCGGCGGAAAGGGTTTCGCTGCCGCTCGTGCCCATCGCCTTGCGCATCACGAACGCGACCGCGCGCACGACGCGTTGTAAAATTCCCCAATGATAAAACAACGCCGAAAGCGACGACACGATGACGACCGTGCCCGTGACGAGAATGGCAAAAATTAAAGTGTGTTCCGGGCCAAACGTTTTGCCCAGCGCCGTGCTGTCCGCCAACGGACCAAAAACGAACTTGGTTCCGTCGGTGGAAAATTGAATCAGTTTTTGAACGACCTTGCCCGCGAATTCGAACAGCGCCCCGCCCCACGGCGTTTTTAAAATGAGGAGCGCGAGGAGAAATTGCAGGCCGACGCCCCAGATGACCGTGCGCCACGGAAAGTTTTTTCGGTTGAAGGAAATCGCCCACGCGATGCTAATCATCACTAACCAACCGCCCAGGCTGATAAATTTAAGCTCCATGTTTTTTGGGCGGCGTGTCCGTTATTCCTTGTAAATCTGCGGGTGGAGCACGCCGACGAACGGAAGATTGCGGTAACGCTCCGCAAAATCAAGCCCGTAACCAACCACAAATAAATCTGGAATCTCGAAACCGATATAATCCGCGCGCACTTTGGCGACGCGCCGGCTCGGCTTATCGAGCAACACGCACGTCTTGATGCGACGCGGTTTGAGCGCGCGCAATTTCGGCAACACGCGGCTCAAAGTATTTCCCGTGTCGAGAATATCATCCACCAACAACACATCGCGCCCGCGCACGTCGAGCCGCAATTCCTTCGTGAAAATCAAATTGCCGGATTCCGTGCCGTGGCCGTAACTGGAAACGCCGATGCAATCTAAACGCAGCGGCAAATTCAAATACCGGATCAAGTCCGCCAGAAACATCACGGTGCCGTTGAGCAACGCCACGACGACCATTTCGCGTCCTTGAAAATCACGCTCAATTTCGCGCGCCAGACTTTTGATGCGCTTCGCCAATTGTTCGTCGGTGATGAGAATTTTTTCCACCTCCGCACGCCAACGCGGCGGGACAGGAGCGATGGTTTTGGAATTTCCCGCCAGGGTTTTGAGGCGGCGCGGCGCGGTGGTTTTAAGTTTTGCGTTCACAATTAACTGCGGCGCATCGTAGTCCGTAATGGCGGATATGGAAACATCCTTTTCAAGCGAGCAGGGTCTTATATATAGTTGGTGGATAATCGTTGATTGATTATCACTGGCGCCTTTTGTCAACGTCCCCTACCCGGCAATTTCTGCTCCTTGCCCGGAATCTTTTGCCAGCGTGATTTCAGAAATCGCGTAAAACCCCTGTAAAACAAGCATGGCACGGTCGTTGCTTTAGCGCCGCGTATGGATGTCAGTCTTTACCAAGCCGCCGCGGCGATGAGCGCCACCGCCAAGTGGCAAGATATGATCGCCGAAAATCTGTCTGCCGCCTCCGTCCCCGGAGCGCGCAAGCAGGAGATGTCCTTTTCCAATGTCCAAGCCGCCTTGTCGGCGGGGTCGGGAAAATCCGGCGCGTTCATTCCGTCGGGCAATGCGGTTACTAATTTTCAGTCGGGCGAATTGCGTTCCACCGGCAATCCCACGGACTTCGCGCTGGAAGGACCGGGCTTTTTTTCCGTGCAGATGCCGGGCGGTAAAACCGCTTACACCCGCGATGGCGAATTCGCTTTGAACGCGAAAAAGCAGCTCGTGACAAAGGAAGGCTATCCGGTTTTGGCTTCGGGAAGTGCCGTGCAGTTCAATCCGAACAACGCGGGGCCGATCACGATTTCGGCTTCGGGCGACATCAGTCAGGGCGAACAGGTGGTGGGCAAATTGGATACCTTTGAATTCAAAAAACCGGATAAGTTGACGAAGACCGGCTCCGGTTTTTTTGAAGCCAATGATTCGGCGGCGCAACCCACGCAGTCCACCAAGACGAAGGTGCGGCAAGGTTTTGTAGAATCGTCAAACACCTCGCCGACCACGGAAATGGCCAGTTTGATCACGGCCATGCGGTTGTTTGAATCAAACCAAAAAGTGCTGCAAATGCAAAGTGATCGCATGAGCAAGGTGATCACGGATCTGGGCGGCTCGTCGGGAAGTTAAACTATGTTACGCGCTCTTTATTCAGCCGCTGCCGGGATGGAATCCCAGCAGATGAACCTCGACGTCATCTCCAACAATTTGGCGAACGTCAACACGACCGGCTACAAGGAAAGCAAGTTGGAGTTTCAAGATTTGCTGTATCAAACGTCGCGCGCGGCGGGTTCGCAACAAGGCGGCGGCAATGAATTGCCCGGCAGTTTGCAAGTCGGACAAGGCGCGATTCCCATCGCCACGGAACGTATTTTTACCAACGGCGAATTGTCGCAGACGGGCGGCAATTTGGATGTGGCGATTCAAGGCGCCGGATTTTTTCAAGTGCAGATGCCCGACGGAACGCTGGCTTACACGCGCGATGGCGGCTTTAAAACGGATTCCGAAGGTCGCATCGTCACCAGCGATGGTTATCCGGTGCAAGGCGGCTTTCAACCCGTGCCGACGGGCACGACGAACATCACGATTTCGGCGACGGGCGCGGTGACTTACACGACGTCGAGCGGCACGACGAGTTCGCAAATTCAATTGGCGAACTTCAACAATCCCGGCGGCTTGGACGCGATGGGGCACAATCTTTACAAGGAAACGGCAGCGTCCGGCACGGCGCAATTGGGCGATCCAACGCAAAATGGTTTGGGCGAATTGCAGCAAGGTTATCTCGAACTTTCCAACGTGAGCGTGGTGCAGGAAATGGTGAATCTCATCCTTGCGCAACGGGCTTACGAAGTGAATTCCAAAGCCGTGCAAGCAGCGGATCAGATGATGCAAGACAGCAACAATCTGCAGCGGTAATAATTAAATGAGCCGAACCTCGAACATCGGAGCGCCGAGCATTGCTCGGCCAGTAGCTGACGTTGTGGTCTTCGGGCCGGGCGATGCTCGGCGCTCCGTTCCTATGATTTGCCGCGCGATGTTGGCAATGGGTTGTTTGCTGTTTCTTTTCGTTGCTAATTTACGCGCCGAAGACGTTTCAACCAGCGCGACGAACGCGCCCACCGTTCGCGTTTTGACGGAGGCGGATGCGCTCAAGTTGCTCACGGAGACGTTGCAGAAAAAATACGTAAAGAATAAGGGTGAATTGGAATTGACGTTCACGCAACCGTGGGACGCGCCGACTTTGACGAGCGAACCGCTCACGGTGAAAATTTTGGAACTACCCACGGCGGGCGTCACGCCGGCGTTCATTATCCGTTTTCAATTAGGCACGACGAACGGCACGGTCGGCACGTGGCAGGCTTCGTTGCAGGCGCATGTTTGGCGTGACGTTTGGGTGGCGCGCACGAGTCTGGCTCGTGGCCAATTGATCAGCGAAGCCGATGTCGCGCATGACCGCCGCGATGTGTTGAGTCTCTACGAAGCGCTGGCGGAATTTTCCACGGAAGACACGTCGCTGGAACTGGCGAACACAGTTTTGGCCGGCAATATTATTTACGCGCGCAATCTCCGGGCGCGTGCGGTGTTGCATCGCGGCCAGATGGCGGACGCCATTTTGTCCGACGGCGCGTTGAACATCATGATGAAAGTGGAAGTGCTGGAGGACGGCGCGCCCGGCCAGGTCGTGCGCATTCGCAATCCGGTTTCCCTGCGTAATTTGAGCGGTAAAGTGATCAATGACCAGACGGTCGCCATCTCCCTGTAAAAACTATGAAAACTAAAAAAATTATGGTTTCAAAAACAGTTGTCGCGGCGGCGTTGCTTACGCTGTCGCCGGTGGTTGCGCCGGCCCAATCGTTGTGGCGGGATGACGTTTCGCACGCGATGTATGCGGATAAACGCGGCGCGGCGGTGGGCGATATTCTCACGATTGTCGTGCAAGAAAACACCACGGCGAACAAGAGCAACGAAACGAAGACGGAACGGCAGTCCAGTTTAAGCGCGGCCATCACGTCGTTTCTTTACAGCCCCGCTTCCAGCGGTGTGTTGACGAAGGGCGGTCAGTTGCCGGCGATGGCTTATAATTCGGATGCGAAACATGATGGTCAGGGCGCGATCAATAATTCTGAATCCATCGTGGCGCACATCGCGGTGCATATCATTGACGTGTTGCCGAACGGAAATTTTGTCATCGAAGGTAAACGCGAAACTTCTTTCAGTGGTGAACAGCAAACGATCACGTTGCGCGGCACGGTGCGGGCGGATGATGTCGCCAGCGACAATACCGTTTTAAGCTACAACGTCGCCGACGCCACGATCCAAATCATCGGCAAAGGCACAGTGACGGATAGCACGAATAAAGGCTGGTTCACACGTGTTTGGGACAAGTTGAATCCTTTCTGATCATGCTTTGGGGGGCAAACATTTTGAACCGGGTTTTTCGCTCTGATGAAAGAAATAACATCAGAGCGTCGAGCATGGCTCGGCCGGGCGCACATCGCTGGATCATCGATCCGAGCCATGCTCGGCGCTCCGTTCTTTTAGCATTCCTCTTTCTTTTCACTTTTGCTTTTACCGTTTCAGCGGATGACAGCAATGTCCGGTTGCGCGATCTGGTGATGGTCGCGGGCGCGCGCGACAATCAGTTGGCGGGCTTTGGGCTCGTCGTCGGGCTCGCGGGTGATGGCGATAAGGATCCCGTTTACACGCAGCAAACGATTGCGAACATGCTGCGCCGTTACGGCATCAATGTTCCCGCGTCCACGTTGTCCTCAAAAAACGTGGCGGTCGTCATGGTCACGGCGAACATCCAGGCGTTCGTGAAAACCGGCGCGCGGATCGACGTGCAAATTTCTTCGATGGGGGACGCGAAATCGTTGCAGGGCGGCGTGCTGTTGCAGACGCCCTTGCTCGGCGCGGACAATAAAGTTTACGCCGTGGCGCAAGGACCCATCGCGGTGGGCGGATTCACTTCCGGCAGCGGCGGCGCGGGCGGCGCGACGGTGACGAAGAATCATCCGACCGTGGCGCAAATCACGGACGGCGCGATTGTGGAACGCGAAATCCCGACGCAGATCGTGCACGATAGCACGGTGGAATTGTTGCTGCGCGAGCCGAGTTTTATTTCCGTCGCGCTGATGACGCAGGCGATCAATCTGGTTTTCACGAACGCGGCGCACGCGATCGATTCGACTTCGGTGCAAGTTCATATGCCGCCGGGCGCAGAAAGCAATCCCATTGATTTTATCGCCGCGTTGGAAAGCATTTCGATCACGCCCGACCAGCCGGCGCGCATCATCATCAACGAACGCACGGGCACCATCGTAGCGACGGCGAATGTGAAAATTTCCAGCTGCGCCGTGGCTTGCGGTAATATCACGATCAATATCGCCTCGTCGGAAAATGTGTCGCAGCCGAATGCGTTCAGCAAAACCGGAACGACGACGACGACGCAAAACACCACGACGGATGTGACCGAAAAAAAATCGGCGCTCGTGACGTTCCCGGAATTGCCGACGGTGGAAAAAGTGGCGGCGGCTTTGAACACGCTCGGGGTGACGCCGCGCGACATGATGGCGATTTTTCAAGCGATGAAACAGGCAGGCGCATTACAGGCGGAATTATTGATCCGTTGATATGACGATTTCACCCATCCAATCTTCGTCGCAGCCAGACGCGTCCAGCATCGCGGTGGAAAATCTCGTCGGCAACAAGCATTTGAGCGAGCAGCAAAAAATCGCCGAAGCGAGCCGCCAGTTTGAAGCAATCATGTTGCGCCAGATTTTGAGCGAATCGCAGAAGCCGGTGATCACGTCCGAATTCACGGATAATTCCACAGCGGCGGGCATTTATCAGGATTACGTCACGAACACGCTGGCGGACAGCATGTCGAAAGCCGGCACGCTCGGACTCGCGAAAATTTTCGAACAACAGTTGACGCATCCGGCGCCGAAGACCGGCGCTATGACGAGCAAAGCCGCGGCTTTGTCCGCCTTTGAAAAAGCGGTCACGCACGTTGGCACCAAGAAAACTTTGCACTTTCAATCGCCCCATCCATGAATGATCTGACCCATAATTTGGTCGAAGCGCTGCGCGAAGAATTGAAGCAGTATGGCGAAATGCTCGCCGTGCTGGACCAGCAACAGGACACCGTGGTGCAACGGCAGGCGAACGATCTGTTGCAAAACGTCGCGAGCATCAACGCGCAGGCGGATGTCATCGCGGCGGTGCGCCGGGAACGCGAACAACATCAACGCAATGTCGCGCGGCAATTGGGCTTGAACGACGACGCCAGTTTTGCGGTGCTCACGCCGTGTTTGCCGGAACATTATCGTCCGCTCGTGTCCGCGCTGGTGGCGGAAAATAATGATTTGCTGGTGCGCGTGCATCATCGCACGCAACAAAATCATTTGCTGTTGAGCCACGCGGTTGAGCTGATGCAGCAATTGATCAATGCAATTTTTCCCGGTGGCGGTCCGCAAACGTATGATAAGAGCGGACGGTTTCCGTCGGGCAATCGGTCGCAATATTCACTCTACGAAAGCGTCGGTTAATCCAAATTTATTATGCTAAGTTTATTTGGCGCATTAGATATGGCTTCGCGCTCGATGCAGGCGCAGATGACCGCGGTGACGGTGGCGGGACAAAATCTCGCGAACGTCAACACGACGGGCTACACGCGGCAGACCGTGGATATCCAGACGAGTCCCGATCTCACCACGACCATCGGCACGGAAGGCACGGGCGCGGCCGCCGTCGCCATTCAGCAAGCGGTGAATCAGTTGTTGAACGGCCAGATTCAAAACCAGCAGACCAGCAGCGGTTATTGGACGGCGCAACAAAGCGCGTTGCAAAGTGCGGAGACAAGCCTGAACGAATTTCTCAATGGCACGGGCGCGGCGTCTTCTTCCACCACCGGCAACACCACGACGGACACGGGTTTATCCGGCCAGTTGAGCAGTTTGTTCAACGCGTTTCAAGCGGTTGCCACGTCACCGACTTCAATTCCCGCGCGGCAGGCATTGGTCAGTGCGGCGCAGACGTTGGCCACGTCGTTCAATCAGGCGAACAGCCAATTGAACGCCACAAGCTCGGCGTTGAACACGTCGTTGACGCAAAATGTTAGCGACGCGAACACGTTGCTCACGGGCATCGCTACGTTGAATAAACAAATTTCCACCGCTCAATTCAGCGGGGGCACCGCCAACGATTTGCTGGATGAACGGGAACAGGATTTAGAAAAATTATCAAACCTTACCAACATCCAAACCAGCGCGGGCACGAATGGCGCGGTGGATGTGAGCATCGGCGGACAGATGTTGGTTTCGGATAATCAAGTCATGGACACGTTGCAGACGTATGCCGCGTCGGGGAGCGGACAATTGCTCGTGCAGACGGCCACGGGTGGCGTGCCGCTCACGCTGACGGGCGGCGCGATGCAAGGCACCATTGACGCGCGCGACGGCGAACTCGCCACGCTGCAGAGCAACCTCAATACGCTCGCGTCCACGCTCATCACACAGGTCAATGGCGTCAACAGCAGCGGTTACAATTTGAACGGCACGAATGGCACGAGTTTTTTCAACGGCACGGGCGCGGCGGACATCGCGGTGAATTCGGCGCTCGCCAGTAATCCTTCACTCGTGCAAGCGTCCGGCTCGGCCACGGCGAGCGGCGATAATTCCATCGCGTTACAACTCGCCAAGCTGGCGACCACGACGCAGACCGGTTTGAACAACCTGACGTTTGGCGATTCGTATGCCAGCACCGTCGCCGCGCTCGGCACCGCGTTGCAAACCGCCAACACGCAGACGGTCAATCAAACCGCGGTCGGCAACATGTTGGCGACGCAACGGAGTTCCACGAGCGGTGTGAATATTGACGAGGAGATGACGAACTTGATGAGCTTTCAGCGGGCTTACGAAGCGTCCGCCCAATTTGTCAGCACGATCAATCAGATGATGCAGACGGTGAACTCGATGAAGAACTAAGTTATGCGCATTGCCACTAATTCTTACACGAACTCAATGCTGGATCAGTTCAGCACGCTCAAATCGCAAATGACGACCCTGCAAAATCAGGTGTCCACCGGCTTGCGCGTGCAAAAGCCGTCGGACGATCCGGACGCGATGCAGACGACGTTAACGGATCTATCAAGTCAGGCCACGCAGCAACAATACAGCAGTAATATTTCCACGGTGCAATCGCAGGCGAACACGATTTACAGCATGCTGCAAGCGTTGCAGACGGTGACGAGTCAGGCGGGCACGCTGGTCGTCCAAGCGAGCAACGGCACGAATTCGCAGACGGATTTAAATAATTACGCCACCGAAACGTCGTCGTTGATTCAGCAAGCGTTGCAATTGGTGAACACGAAAGATCCGGCGACCGGCCAATATCTTTTCGGCGGGACGTCGTCCGGCCAGCCGCCGTTCGTCGCCACAACGGACGCGAACGGCACGGTCACGGGCGTGACGTATCAGGGAAATTCTTCGGTCAACCAAACGGAAATCGCCGCGGGCGTGACGGTCGCCGCGAATGTTCCCGGCGCGAATGCTTCCGGTTCGGGCGCGTATGGTTTGATCACCGACAGCCGCTCGGGTGCGGAT
This sequence comes from Methylacidimicrobium fagopyrum, assembly GCA_026225255.1. GTDB lineage: Bacteria > Verrucomicrobiota > Verrucomicrobiia > Limisphaerales > UBA11358 > UBA11358. The sequence continues at coordinate 38,633 of JAMFSJ010000058.1, forward strand.
TTATTTAATCATCTCATCGCGTTACAAAATGATTTAACGACCGGCAACACGACGGCACTTTCCGCTACGGCGGGAAAAGATTTGTCGAACGATGAAGACAACATGACGTATCAAGTCGCTTACAACGGCAACGTGCAATCGCAGTTGAACACGGCGGCGTCGTTTGCCACGAGCCAGTCCACGTCGTTGACGGATTTGGTTTCCACTGCGTCCGGCGCGGATTTGGTGCAGACCATGACGAATTTGAGCCAGACCCAAACTGCGTATCAAGCCGCGCTCCAAAGCAGCGCCATGATCATGCAGCTTTCCATTTTGAATTACATCCAATGAAATCCGCCGTCATCATCAATCCGGGAACTGACCCGGCAAATCTCGTGCGCTTGCCGCTCGGGCTTTTGGGGTTTGAACAGATCAAGGATTACTCGCTGCTCGCTGACCCAGCGGAAAAACCGTTCGCGTGGTTGCGCGTTGCGCATGACACGTCGCTGGCGTTTGTGGTCATTGATCCGTTCGTGGTGAACCCGGATTACAAACCGGAAATTCCGCCGGCGGACGTGGAGTTTTTGGAAATCAAAGAAGCGAACGAAGCGCTCATGCTCGGCATCGTGACCATCCACGGTCAGAACCGCGCGACGATGAATTTGAAAGGGCCGGTCGTGATCAACCGGCGCACGCACACGGGCAAACAAGTTATTATCGCGAACGCGGCGGATTATTCCGTGCAACATCCGTTGCCGGTGGCCGCCTGAACGGACTATATTTTTCGCATGTTGATTCTCTCGCGAAAATTGGGTGAAAGCATCGTGATTGACGGAAAAATTACCGTCAAAATTCTGCGCGTGGATGGCGACGTCGTGAAGATCGGCATCGAAGCCCCCGTCACCGTGCCCGTGCATCGTCAGGAAGTTTACGAAGAAATCCAACGCAACAATGAACAGGCGTTGATGAAACCCAACATGTCATTGCCCAAGCTGGCCAAGCCGCCGACCGAGCAAAAATGAATTTTAATAAAACGACAGCTGAAGGCGGGGCCGACCAGCCCGCTCCCGTCAACTTCCCGACCCCGAACATTTCGCTGGGCGCTGGCCTCACTCTTGAACTGGGCGATCATAGTTACATTCATGGCAGTGAAATTAAAAATCCGAGCGGAGCTTTAACGCACATTAAAACCGGGAAATTTAGTTCCATCGCCACGGATTTAACGATTGTCGGCTATGATCATCATAGTGAATGGGTGGCGATGTATCCTTTTTTGGATGATGGACACCGCGTCAATTGGCCGGGGACAAATGGCATTCCCTATCCGCAATCAGCGCAATTTGGCAGCAACAAAAGCCGGGGCGACATCCTCATCGGCAACGATGTTTGGATCGGCTGCGAAGTAAAATTATTCAAGGGCGTCACCCTTGGCGATGGCGTGGTCATCGGGGCTTGCTCCTTGGTCAATAAATCGGTTGAACCTTATACCATCGTGGCGGGCATCCCCGCCCGGCCCATCCGCAAAAGATTTTCCGATCCCGAAATCGCCTTGCTACAGAAAATCAAATGGTGGGATTTGCCTGTAACCATCATTGATCGCCACATGGCGTTGCTTTGCAGTTCCAATATCGCGGGATTGGAAAAAGCGTTGGAACTGGATCCCGAGTATCACCATTACAAGTCCGGAGCGGCCCATCAAAATGGCCAGCCACTCAAATTCCCGGCTATGCCCTCACCCCAACCGATAGAAATTCAAAGCAACCGTATGGTTACGATAGCGCCGCCGGATCTAGCCGGCCACGCCCGCAAAAAAGTGGAGCAATTTCTCGCGGACGCCCGGCAGCAGTTTGCCGAAGTTGAACCGCCGCCGTTGAGCGAGTGGCACCTTAAAAACAGCCGGATCCTGACCAGTCGCCAAAAAATTTTAGAGCGGATGCCCAAAGGCGGCGTCGGCGCCGAGATCGGCACCCAGACCGGCAATTTCGCCCGGGAAATCATGACGATTATGCAGCCGACTAAGTTGCATATCTTTGACTTGGATTTCACGCCCTTCGATCACGCGCCCTTTCAAACCGCGCTCCAGCAAGGCGTCGTGGAACTGCATCAAGGCGATTCTTCCGCTTTGCTCGCCGCGCTGCCGGATAGCTCGTTTGATTTCATCTACATTGATGGCGATCACGCTTACGACGGTGTGGTAAAAGATCTGGCGCAAGCGGCGCGAAAAATCAAAGCCGACGGCTGGATCGTCTGCAATGACTACACGCTTTATTCGCCGTTGGAACAAATGAAATACGGCGTGTATCGCGCCGTGAACGAATTTTGTTGGGAACACGGTTTTGAAATCATTTACCTCGGGCTGCATCCGTGGAGTTACCACGATGTCGCCTTGCGAAAAATGAAACCGGAAGACGTCGCGCAAGCTGCAACCCATCGCCCGCCACTCCGGCCACGGACGGTTTCAACCGTCGCCGTAACGAGTGCGCCCGCGAATAAAAGCATCAGCCTGCCCATGTTCAATGCGATGCCGGCGGCGTCACCGGCCGTTCATGCCGTCACTGAACCCACCCGGGGCGATAACGTGATTGCCACCATCGGGGCGGGCGACGAAATGTTCACGGGCGACAAAACGCATTATTTTGGCGTGGGCAAATCGGCCTTGCACGGAGTTGAAAGCGCCTTGCTGGCCGCCAATAAACCACCCACCAGCATCCGTAACATTTTGGATCTGCCCTGTGGCCACGGTCGCGTGATGCGTTTTTTCAAGGCCGCCTTTCCGCAAGCGCAAATCACCGCGTGCGACTTGAATCGCGGAGCCGTTGATTTTTGCGCCAAGACCTTTGCCGCCCAGCCCGTGTATTCCAATGTGGATGTAAGCCGGATTCCTTTGACGGGAAAATTTGATTTGATCTGGTCCGGCTCGTTGCTGACGCATCTGCGCGCGCCCGCCTGCGCGGACTTTATCCGGCTCTTCAGTTCCCTGGTCAATCCCGGCGGACTCATCCTGTTCACATTGCATGGCCGGTGGGTGGAACGCTCGCTCGCCACCAATCGTTATACCTATGGCTTGAGAAACCCCGACGTTGCGGCGTTGCTAAAAGAATATTACGCGACCGGATTCGGCTATGCCGATTATCCGGGGGTAGCCGGTTACGGCATCAGCGTTTCTTCGCCGGCCTTTGTGCTGTCGCAACTCGTTTCATTGCCCGACCTCAAGCTCATTAGTTATCACGAAAAAGGCTGGGACAATCATCAGGACATTGTCTGCCTGCAAAAACAATTGCCGCATGAACCTTTGGGGTGAACCGGTCGTCCGGTGAAAAATCATGGCCACCAAAACCGATGCCCGGCCGCTGCCGCTGTGCTTTGCGCTTTATACCAGCTCGCAAGGCAATTATTTCTTTCACGAAATTCGCGACCTGATCGCCGCCGGCCTGAAAGAATTGGGCATAACGGTGGAAATACGAAATGAAAGGACCGGCTTCGCGCCCAAGGCCGACTGGCATCTGGTCATCGCTCCGCACGAATTTTTTGAACTCGGCACGGGCAAAGATCTGGCGGCAAAAAAATGGCCGACGAACCTGATTTTATTCAACACGGAACAGCCTTCTTCCTACTGGCTCGCCCTTTCGGTAAAACACTTCGAGCGCGCGGCGGTCATCTGGGATATTGATTTCGATTCTGCGTTGCGCATCTGCAAACGCGGTTATTCGTGCTACTATTTACCGCTCGGCTACGTGGCCGATTCGCCCTTGCTCCAGCCCGTAACCGCGTTGCCACTCATCGAAGAAACCCGGCATCTATCCGAAGCGATCCGCCAGCATTCCGGTTTTAGTGAACCGTCGCGCACCCGGCCGATTGATCTCTTATTTCTAGGTCATGGTTCGCCCCGGCGTGAAAAATATTTTGCCCGCCACGCCGCCCGACTGAAAAAGTTTAACTGCTTTTTCCACAAGCCCGCTGCCGTCCGTCCCTTGATTCCCGGACAGACGACGAACATGAATACGTTGACCTCGGTGGGTCTGTCGCAACGCAGTAAAATCCTGCTCAACCTGCATCATGGCGTGGATCAATATTTTGAATGGCACCGGATGGTTCTGCTCGGGATCGCCCAACGCACGTTGGTCATCACCGAACCCTGCAGCGTGGCTCCGCCGTTCCTAGCGAATATTGACTATGTCGAAGCGCCGCTGGATGAATTGCCCGACCGCATCGAATATTATCTTAACTCCCCCGTCGGCCAGGCTGAGGCCCAAGGCATCATCGAGCACGGATTTGAAACCTTGACCACGCGTTGCCGGTTGAGCGATCAACTGCGTCCGTTGGTGGCACAATTAAATACGCCCGTCGCCCAGCTGCGGTCCACCGCCGCGCAATTTTTTCCCGTCACCGCGAACGCCGTAAAAAAGGAATCTGCCCTTTCACTCTGTGTCGTGACCCCAGACGTGGCGGGCGAAGGTCTTCTAGCCGATTGCGGTTCCGCCCAAGTGGCGTTGGCGGAAATTTTGGTGCAAGCCGGACATCAAGTCACCTTGCTCCACACCGAGGGACATTATGGCGAA
>JAMFSJ010000059.1 GCA_026225255.1 Methylacidimicrobium fagopyrum
CGATGGCGCTCGCGCCGGAAACCAAGGCGTATCATTCCATCTGGATCGACGGCGTGCAGATTGATAACGAAGCGCCGGAGAACAAAAGTTTTGTTGATCCGCTTTACGGCCAGACTTATTTGCCGCGCAAATTCAAGATCGGCTTTGTCATTCCGCCCGTGAACGACATGGACATCTTCACGAACTGCCTCGGCTTCATTGCCGTCGTGGAGAACGACCAATTGATCGGTTACAACGTTGCGGTCGGCGGCGGCATGGGTCGTAGTCACGGCAACGTGCAAACGTATCCGCGTCTCGCCGATGTCATCGGCTTCTTCACTCCGGACAAACTGGTGGACGTGGCGAAAGCCGTGTTGACGATTCATCGTGATTTTGGTGATCGCACCGACCGCAAACACGCGCGCCTGAAATATGTCGTCGCTGAACGCGGCGTGAAATTCATGCAGGATGAAGTAAATAAGCGCGCGGGCATCACGCTCGCGCCAGCGAAGCCTTATCAATTCACGACCACCGCCGATCTACTCGACTGGCGCAAAGGCGTGGACGGAAAATGGTTTCTCGGCCTGTTCGTCGAAACCGGTCGCGTGAAGACGGCGCAAAAAGTTGCCTTGCGCGAAGTCGCGGAAAAATTCCCGCACATCGAATTCCGTTTGAGCGCAAATCAAAACGTGATTCTCGCGAACGCCAGCGACGCCGACAAAACAGCCATCAACGCGGTGTTCACGGCGCATGGCGTCAAAACTGAAAATCAAGCGAGCATCATGCGCGCAGCGGGCATGGCCTGTCCGTCGTTGCCCACGTGCGGCCTCGGCCTCGCCGAATCGGAACGCATGTTGCCGGCGATGATTGACCGCATTGATAAACTCGCCAGCGAAGTTGGTTTGACCAACGAAGAGATCATCATCCGCTCGACCGGCTGCCCGAATGGTTGCGCGCGACCTTACATGGCGGAACTGGCATTTGTCGGCAAAGCGCCCGGACGTTATCAAGTCTGGCTCGGCGGCAACGCCTCCGGCACGCGCCTGAATCGCATCTGGAAAGACGTGATCAAGGAAGTAGAATTGGAAACCGAACTGCGTCCCGTGCTCGTGCGTTTCGTGAAGGAACGCAACGCGAATGAACGTTTCGGCGACTGGTGCGACCGCGTGTTTTTGAACGAGCAAAAACCTAATAACTAAAAGACAAGCAACGAAGGATTTAAAATTTCTTCGTTGCTTGCATGTTCAATAATATGACTTCCGATCAAATCGCCAAAGCCAACGAGGAATTACGTTCCAAGACGCCGTTGGAAATTGTCCGCTGGGCCGTTGCGCAAGCCAATGGCCGCGCGATCGTTTCGACCAATTATCGTCCTTACGAAGCGGTCATGCTGCACCTCGCCACCCAAGTGCAGGCGGATATCCCGGTGTTGTGGGCGGATCACGGCTATAATCGGGCGGCGACTTACCAGCATGCCGAAACGTTGAAGAAATTGCTTCAGTTAAACATCAAAGCCTTCGTGCCGAAGATGACGGCGGCGCATTACGACGCAGCCTTCGGCGGCGCACCGGAACCGACGGCGGAAAACGAAGCGCTCATCAAGAATTTCAGCGCCGTGATGAAGCTGGAACCGTTCGCCCGCGGCCTGAAAGAACTCGCCCCCGCAATCTGGCTCACGGCTCTGCGTAAAGTGCAAAACCCGAATCGCGCGGGCCTGGACATCGTGGTCGCGGACGAAAATTTCAATACGATCAAAGTCAGCCCGCTCTTTTATTGGAGTGATGCGGACATGGAAAGTTATCTGAAGCAAAACAATCTGCCGAACGAATGGGATTATTTCGATCCCGCGAAGGCCGACGACAAACGTGAATGCGGATTACACGCCGCGTGGGGCGGCAAAGCAGTTGGGGGCGGGGCTGGGGTCTAGCATCTGGCATCTGGGGGAAATCATCTCCAGACCTATGACGCCAAACTTAAAACCCTATTTTATGGGCGAGCCTTTTGAAAATTCGGAAGCGTGGAAATCAGCGCGAATGCTGACAAATGAAACCTATTCATTATGCCGCCGTGATCCACTGGCCAAAGATTTTGGGTTGCGCGATCAACTTCAACGGGCGGCGGTTTCTGTGATGAACAATGTGGCGGAAGGTTGGGAAAGTCTGCACGTTGCGGAAAAACGCCAAGCGTATAATATAGCCCGCAGATCGTGCGGCGAAGTTCGCTCCATGACCTATGTGTTACTCGACAATAAATTTATATCGGCAACTGAACAAACTAATCTTCAGAAACTGTGCATCCAATCGGGCAAACTGATCAGCGGCTTAATTCGTTCTCTAGGCGACCGATGAAGAACCCCAAAACCCAGACCCAAGACGCCAGACCTTTTATTTCATGAGCAGCTATCATCTCGATCATTTGCAGTATCTGGAAACCGAAGCGATTCACATCATGCGTGAAGTCGCAGGGGAATTTGAGCGCCCCGCCCTGCTCTTTTCCGGCGGCAAAGATTCCATCTGCCTCCTGCGCCTCGCGGAAAAGGCGTTCCGCCCATCCGACATCCCGATGCCGTTCTTGAACGTCGAGACCGGCCACGAATTTCCTGAACTGATTGAATTCCGCGATCGTCGCGCGAAGGAACTTGGCGCAAAACTCATCGTCCGCACCGTGGATGAAGCGATCGCCAAAGGCATCGCACATCCGGCACCCGGCGAGATCAGCCGCAACAAATTGCAGATTCCCGTGCTGCTCGGGGCAATCGAAGAATTTCAATTTGATTGTGCCATCGGGGGTGCCCGTCGCGACGAGGAAAAAGCCCGCGCGAAGGAACGTTTCTTCAGTTTCCGCGATTCGTTTGGCCAATGGGATCCGAAAGCCCAGCGTCCGGAGATCTGGAATCTTTACAACGCCCGCGTGAATCCCGGCGAAAACATGCGCGTTTTTCCGCTCTCGAATTGGACTGAGATGGATGTTTGGGAATACATCAAAAAAGAAAAGCTCGAAGTGCCGAACATTTATTTCAGCCACGAGCGCGACTGTTTTTGGCGTGGCGGCCAATGGTTGCCCGTGCCGCCGCCGCATACGGATACAACCAAGCCGGATCCCTTTGCTGGTGGACGTCCGAAACCAAATGAGCCGATCAAAAGATTGATCGTCCGCGTGCGCACGATTGCGGACATGATCAGCACCGGCATGATCGAATCCAAGACGGACACGATTGACGACATCATTGCTGAAGTCGCCGCCGCGCGCGTGACCGAACGTGGCACCCGCGCCGACGACAAGGCGTCCGAAGCCGCGATGGAAGATCGTAAAAAAGCCGGTTATTTTTAAGCAATTCCCGACATGAGCGAATCCGACTTCGATCCCGAAAAACGCATTGCGTTGTTTCAGCGAAAGGAAGTTCGCCGCGTCATTCACAATAACGAGTGGTGGTTTGTCATCCTTGATGTTGTCGCCGTGCTGACAGATTCAGTGAATCCAAAAGGTTATTTCACGGATATGCGCCGTCGCGAACCGGAATTGGCCGAAGCCATAAAGGGGGGTGGCAATTTGCCACCCCCCTTTGGCTTGGAGTTTGACACTGCAGGCGGACGTCAACTGCTCCAATGTTGGAATACCGAAGGCATCTTCCGCCTCATCCAATCCATTCCCAGCCCGAAGGCTGAGCCGTTTAAGCGGTGGCTGGCGCGGGTCGGCTACGAACGCATCCAGGAGATTGAAGACCCGGAACTTGCCACCAAACGCACCCGCGCCATTTATGAAGCCAAAGGTTATTCCGCTGACTGGATCGAGAAACGGATGCGTTCGATCGCCATCCGAGATGAATTGACGGATGAATGGAAAAAGCGCGGCGTCAAAGAACAACGCGAATACGCGATCCTCACCGCTGAAATTTCCAAAGCCACGTTTGGCCTGACGCCGACGGAATATGCCGAATTCAAACGGCTCAAGCGCGAAAATCTCCGCGATCACATGACCGACCTAGAATTGATTTTTTCCATGCTTGGCGAAGCGGCCACGACGGAAATTGCCCGCAACCGCGACACGCAAGGTTTCCCGCAAAATAAGCAAGCCGCACACGCCGGTGGCAAAGTGGCCGGCAACGCGCGGCGCGAACTGGAAAAGAAAAGCGGACGGAAGGTAGTGACGAATGAAAATTATTTATCACTGGCGCAGACCGCAAAAAAAGCAAAGCGTTTGAATTAGTCATTCGACAAACATGAAACATTTATCCGCCATTTGCTATTCGGTCTTTTTAGCGATCACCAACTCCAATAAGACTCCCGTTTTTGGCTTGGTAGAATCGGACTTTTGATTACAATTCCCCGCTCGTAGCAATGTCAAACTCACAGCACCCAATTGAACTCTTGCGCTTCAACACCTGCGGGTCCGTTGATGACGGCAAGTCCACGCTCATCGGCCGTTTGCTTTACGATTCCAAATCGTTGATGGAAGATCAGATTGAGGCGATGGAAAAATCCGCCGCCATCACTGGTGGCGGGCAGATCAATCTCGCCAACCTTACCGACGGCCTCCGTGCCGAACGCGAGCAAGGCATCACGATTGATGTCGCGTATCGCTATTTCGCCACGCCGAAACGTAAGTTCATCGTCGCGGATACGCCGGGGCATGTGCAATACACGCGCAACATGGTCACGGGTGCGAGCACGGCGAACCTTTCCATCGTGCTCGTGGATGCGCGCCAAGGCGTGATCGAACAGACTCGCCGCCACACTTATATCGCGGCGTTGCTCGGGATTCCGCATCTCGTCATCGCGATCAACAAGATGGATCTCGTGGATTGGAAACAGGAACGCTTTCAGGAAATCCGTAACGAAATCGAAGATTTTCTGCCGAAGCTCGGTGCGTTTCGCGATGTGAAATTCATTCCCATCAGCGCGTTGAATGGCGACAACGTTGTGGATGCTTCGAAACACACACCGTGGTATGAAGGTCCGCCTTTGCTCGCGCACTTGGAAAATGTCCACATCGCGAGCGACTGGAATTACAATTCTTTCCGCTTTCCTGTGCAATGGGTCAACCGCCCGAATAATCCGACCGATCAAGCGCTGCATGATTTTCGTGGCTTGAGCGGCCAGATCGCCAGCGGCGTTTTGCGCAAAGGCCAACAGATCGCCGTCCTGCCCGGCTCAATCAAAACGACCGTGAAAGACATCTGGACTTATGATGGTTCGGTGGACGAAGCGTTTTGTCCGCAATCTGTGACCATTTGTCTGGAGCATGACATTGATATCAGCCGCGGCGACATGATCGTTGGTTTGGATTTGCTGCCCGGGATGGAATCCAATTTACGCGCGCGTGTTTGCTGGATGAATATCCGTCCGCTGCAAGTGAATAAAAAATATTTCCTCAAGCACGGCGCCCAGACCGTTCAAGCCGTCGTCACACAGATTGATAATAAGATCAATTTCAACACGCTCGAACCGGAACCCGCACCCGCCACGCTGGCGGTCAACGACATCGGCGCGATCCGCCTCAAAACCGCTAAGCCGCTGGTGTTTGATGGCTATACGACAAACCGTTTGACGGGTTCCTTCATCCTGATCGAGCAAGGCACGAATGCGACCGTCGCCGCCGGCATGTTGTATCCGCCGACGGAAGCCGTGAAACCGGAATACACAGATTTTGCAATTTAAGCAGAAATTTTTAAACCGCTAATCTGCGCTGATCTACACTAATAAAAGGCCGAGGTGAATTAAAATTCTCCTCGGCCTTTTTTGATTAGCGAAAATTAGCGCAGATCAGCGGTTTAAAAAATCAAACATTCTTCCCCGCCGGCACACGTTTGCGATTGCCTTTTTCTTGTGTGGGCACGATTTGATTCGTGCTGGGCAAAACTGGTTTCGGTAAATGCAACGCTTCGTAGATCGCTGATTCCAATCGTCCCGTCGTGTCGGGAAACGTCGGCTGCGCGGCTTTATCTTCGTCGAAGCGGAAAGCTGACGTAAGATCGCCAAACGTTTGACGTCGCCACGCGCTGATATTGTCTTCGCGCACGCCGGTGAATTTTTCCAGAAATTGCAACACGGAAGTGTGATCGAACGGCTGGCTGCAAACCCAGCCGCCGGCCGTCCATGGCGACACGATAATGCACGGCACGCGATAACCGGCACCGATGGGCCAATCTTTCACGAATTCTTGCGGCGTTCCCGGCGGCGGCACGGGCGGCGCGACGTGGTCGAAGATGCCGTCGTTTTCGTCGTAGTTCAAAATAAACACGGTCTTCGCCCAGACTTCAGGATTTGCGGCGATGGCGTCGAGCTTGCTCGCGACGAACGCCGCGCCATCGGCAGGCATGTAGTCGGGATGCTCGGATTGATAACTCGGCGGAAACAGCCACGAGACGGCCGGCAGTTTATCGTTCATCGCATCATACTCAAACTGGCCTTCGGCTCCGCGCACGCAACCTTTGAGATAAAGCGGTGAGTCTTTCGGCGCGTTGCGGAATTGATTAAATGTTTCCAGCATGTTCGTGCCGTAGTTGTCAGCCTGCTGGTAACATTTCCAACTGGTGCCCGCTTTTTCCAAACGTTCGGCATACGTGGTCCAACTGAAACCTTGCTTGGGAATTTTATTACTGATGATCGGGCCGCCTGCCGCCGCGTCGGGATCAATCGTGCCGGTCATCCAATACATGCGGTTCGGCCAGGTCGGCCCCATGATGGAGCAATGATAGGCGTCGCAAATGGTGAACGCCTCGGCGAGCGCGAATTGAAACGGAATGTCGGCACGCTTGTAATAGCTCATCGTGTAAGGGCCTTTCACGCCATCAGCGGCGCGATGTGCGGGCACCCAGTTATCCATCTTGCCACCGTTCCACGCTTCGTGCTGAGTTTTCCAACCGTGATTGGTCGAAGGAATTTTCTGCGCGCTCGTCGTCTTCGTGTCCAAATGAAATGGCAGCAAGTAGCCATCGGGATTCTCGGGATCGGGCTGATAAAAAACGGAACGACCATTCGGCAACTTCAACGCGTTCGGATCCTCAAAGCCGCGCACGCCGGCCAGCGTGCCGAAGTAATGATCGAACGAACGATTTTCCTGCATCAACAAAACGACGTGTTTGATGTCCTTCATCGAAGCGCGGCGCGTGGGTTCTTGCGCGAGGGCGCGGCGTAAATTTGGCGGCATCAAGGTGGCCGCAAACGCCGTAGCCGCCATGCTCGCAGAATATTTCAACATCCGGCGACGCGTCATTTTGAAAGGACTGGGAGGATTAGAACCATTGGCAGTTGAAGCAGATGATTTGTTCATTTTAGTGACAGACGAAAGTTAATTAAAAAAAGAAACAATAAATCACCCGCGATTGATAGTGGTGGCATAAACCTGCGCGCCGAGATTATGTTTCATCATTTTCCTACTTGCCGGCAACATGACTAGACGCGCTGGGGGAGTCAAGCGAAGGGAACGCGCAAAATGTTAAATTACGGTGACGGCGAAAACAGACACGGATTTCACGGATGCTCACGAACTCAAACCAACCAAAATTAATTCGTGTTCATCCGTGAAATCGTGTCAAAACTTTTTCCGCAACGATCAGCGGTTTAAATAAAAAAACGGGAAGGCGTTGGCCTTCCCGTTCACGTTTCACGGTTGATTTTTTCAACCTGAAGCTGGAAATTATTATTTCTTTTTGGCGACCACCGCTTTTTTTGCAGCGACGACGGGCTTCTTGGCGACAGGCGCTTTCTTCGCGGGCGTTTTCTTTTTCACGACGACGGGTGCTACGGGCACCGGCGGCAGCAAAACGGCTTTATTCTTTTTCAGAAATTTTTGGATCGTGGCGATGCTGCCAACGAGGTTAGGAATACGGACCGCGTTCGGCTTGGCGAGTTTGTAATGGACGAGCAACTTGCCGACCATGCCGACTTGTAGATTGAGTTCAGCCATCTGCCAAACTTGGCCATCGGCTAACGGCGCTTGGGGGATTTTCGGTGCGGCCTTAGTATTCGTCATTCCAGAGTATGCGCGGGAACTTAAAGTTAAACCAGTTAAATCGCAAGCACTTGAATCTGAGCGCCGATTTTCACAAGGCGGAGAATTTAACGCAAAGACGCAAAGACGCAGAGAGAGAAATCCATTTCGTCTGCGTGCCTCTGCGCCTTGGCGTCCATTTTTCCCAATGAAGTCCTGGCCAACTTGCAAAATTCAACGGCTATGTTACTTGTTGAATCTATGTCAAATGCCAAAGCTTATTCCACTCAATCCGCCACCTCTCCCCTCGCGCTCGCCACGATCAAACGTCGTGAACCCACGCCGCATGATGTGCAAATTAAAATTCTTTTCTGCGGCGTCTGCCACACCGATTTACACATCGCGCGCAATGATTGGAAAGGCTCGACGTATCCGGTTGTGCCCGGACACGAAATCGTCGGTCACGTCACGGGCGTCGGCGCGCACGTGAAAAAATTTAAAGTCGGCGACACCGTCGGCGTCGGTTGCATGGTGGATTCCTGTCGCGAGTGCGATAATTGCAAGGAAGGCTTTGAACAGTTTTGCGAAAAGGGCGCGATCTTCACTTACAACGCACCGGACAAACATCTTGGCGGCATGACGTTTGGTGGTTATTCGGACAGCGTCGTCGTGGACGAATCGTATGTCCTCAGCATTCCAAAAAATCTTGATCTCGCCGCCGCCGCGCCCCTGCTCTGCGCGGGCATTACGACGTATTCGCCGCTCCGTCATCACGGCGTCAGCGCGGGGAAAAAAGTCGGCATCGTCGGTCTCGGCGGACTCGGTCACATGGGCGTGAAATTGGCCAAGGCATTTGGCGCGCACGTCGTCGTGTTCACCACCTCGAGCCATAAAACGGCTGACGCACTACGGCTCGGCGCGGACGAAGTGGTTAATTCCAAAAATGCGGACGAAATGGCCAAGCACGCAAGCAGTTTCCATTTCATCCTTGATACCGTGGCCGCCAAACACGACATCAACGCGTATCTGCAATTGCTCAAACGCGACGGCACGCTCACGCAAGTTGGGGTTCCCGCGGAACCGTTAGACGTCCAAGTTTTTAATTTGATTTTAAACCGTCGCAGTTTCACCGGCTCACTTATCGGCGGCATTGCCGAGACGCAAGAGATGCTGGATTTCTGCGGTCAACACAACATCACATCCGACATCGAAATCATTCCCATCCAGAAAATCAACGAGGCCTATGAACGACTGCTCAAGAGCGACGTGAAATATCGTTTCGTGATTGATATGGCGACGTTGCAATAATCCGCCGCGAGTTTGTTTAAGGCGGGCGGGATAATTATCACGCCCGCCTTTTCAAATAAAAAAGCCGAACCATTTCGGTTCGGCTCGTAAATTAAAGTCTCGTTTCAACCAATGCGCCAAACAATGCGCGCTTTGTTCAAATCGTAGGGTGACATTTCCATTTTCACCCGGTCGCCGACGGTGAGTCGCACGAAACGTTTGCGCATCTTGCCGGAAATCGTGGCCAGCACCGGATGTTTGTTGTCCAACTCAACGCGGAACATCGTTCCCGCCAGCACCGTTTGGATCCGTCCTTCAACTTCAATATGTTCTTCCATGAAATTAGGCAAAAGGGAGGGCGACGCCCATGCGAACGTCGCCCTGTGAAAATTTCAATAATCAATAACGGTCACCACCACGATCACCGCGATCGCCACGACCGCCGCCGCCACCGCCGCGAAAATCACGACGCGGACCGCGATCACCGCCACCACCACCGGGACGATCGCCACGCGGACGTTCTTCCTTCGGGCGGGCAACGTTCACCGTCAAAGCGCGACCATCTAATTGTGCGCCGTGGAGAGCCTGGATCGCGCGTTGCGCTTCATCCGGCGAGGACATGGTAACGAATGCGAAGCCGCGGGAACGGCCGCTCAGACGATCCATCATCAAACTAGCTTCCGAGACCGTGCCGTGGGCGCTGAACGCTTCTTGCAGGTCGTTTTCCGTGGTGTTGAAGGAAAGATTTCCCACAAACAGTTTATTGCTCATAGATGATTGATTTAAGTAACCGCTTTAACTGTTCCCGATTCTCGGGTTTCAAATCATCACTGAACCAAGTTCACTTGAAGATTTACCATGTTCAAAAGACAAGTTAACTCAAAGACGGAAGCAATGTTAATGATTTAAGGGAAAATGCGCAAGTCAAAAATTCCTGCGGCGGACAAATTTGAACGGCAATTTCATCGGTAATCATCCATCACCGCCAGCATTTCTTTGACCGCGTTTTCCAGACCGCTAAAAACTGCACGACTGATCAGGCTGTGTCCGATATTTAGTTCAACCAAGTGCGGCACGCGAAAAAGCGTAGTCAAATTTTCGCAATTCAATCCGTGCCCGGCATTCACCTGCAGGCCGAGCGCGTGCGCTTGTTTTGCGCCAGCGATCAAGCGTTGCAATTCAACTTCGCCTTTTTCCGGACCCTGAAAATGTTCCGCAAACCGTCCCGTGTGCAATTCAATAAACTGACTGCCCGTGCGGGCACTGGCGTCGATCTGCGCTTCGTCCGGCGCGATAAACAAGCTGACTTCGATGCCCGCGTCGTTCATTTTTTTGCATGTTTCAGCCAGAGATTTTTCGGCGGCCACCACATCGAGTCCACCTTCCGTCGTCACTTCTTGACGCCGCTCCGGCACGATGCACACGATCTCCGGTTTTAATTTCAGCGCGAGCGCAACAATCTCCGGCGTGTTCGCCATCTCTAGATTGAGTCGCGTCTTGACGACCTGGCGCAAAGCCCAAATATCGCGATCTAAAATGTGCCGCCGATCTTCGCGCAAATGCGCCGTGATGCCGTGCGCGCCGGCCGCCTCGCAAACCTGCGCCGCCGTCACCGGACTCGGTTCGCCGCAAGTGCGTCCGCGATAACGCGCCTCGCGCAACGTCGCGACGTGATCAATATTAATACCTAGTTTAAGCATGAGATTTAGGGTGCGCCCGGAGGCGGTATTTGCATCGTTGGCGGTGCGATCAAACGATTTTTAAATTTCGGACGCGGCGGCAATTTCAAATCGCAGCCGGGAAAATTTTTCGCTTCCAGCCAATGCGCGAGCGCGAGAAATTCAAACGCCGTCAAACCGCCGGGGGCCGAGCGCGTGAACGTCATTTCACTGGCACCTGTCTGGAAGATTTCCGTGACCGTGTTGCCAAGCGACGGCGTGATTTTTTGCAACCATTTTAGCGCCGCAGAATCCGCTTCCAACTGTTGATGCTGCGTCATCACCATGCCGAGCTGCGTTAGGTTTAGCAGTTGCGGAAAACGTTCGGCTGTGATTTCCCAATGATAAAATGCGAGATTCTTAAGCGCGAGCCGTTGGAATAATTCCGGCGGCAACGGCTTAGAACGCGGCGTATTCGGAAATGCGCCGGCCAGCAAAAATTGCCCGGACTTTTCCGTCACCGCTTGCATGTAAGGCGCGATGAACGGCACGCCTTGCAGATGAATTTCATTGTTCGTCATCTCCGCCTGAATCGACGAGAAAAAAACATTCCCGTTTTGCGGTGCCTCTAAAATCGAATTCAACCGCGCATAACTTTGCGCCAACGCATCCGCCGCATTCGGCACCGGCGCGGCGATGAAGGTCTGGAAAGGAATGCTCGGCATCGCCCAAATAAAAAACTGGTTTGGCGTCGGCGAAATCAGATAAGGCCGCGCCCACGCTTGTGTATTCAGCCACGCGCCCCAACCGCGTGCCGCCGTGAAACTCACGAATGGTTGATGAATCGTATTCGTCGGCATCTGCCAGTCAGGCAAACCACCCGCAAAGTTTTCGAGCAAAAAAAACTTTCCGTTGAGGTGCAGATTTTTATCCGCCGCCGAAAGCGCCAATTTAGTTTCCGGAAAATCCACGCCTTTCAAATAAGGAATCAACGACGCCAATCGCGGCCAATTCAAGTCCATGGTCAGCCAGTTGGTGCTGATTGGTTGCGATTTTATTTCGCTGGAAAATTTTCCGCCCAGCGACAATTTATTCTGTCCGCAATCAATCACCACCCATTCGCCGACTCGGCTGAATTGAAATAGGTTCGGCGCTTCATGTTTGTTGAGCCGCCAATTTCCCGACGTGTCTGGCGAAATACCGATGCCCGTCCAGCTTTGCAAAACGGTCGCGAGATTTTTGCTCCACACTTGCGAACGCTCGTTGCTCAAACGAATCGCCAACAAATATTCCGGCGAACCGCCCGCTGTGTCGCGCGCTTCAAAAAACCATTCCGACGCCAACAAATCATCGAACAGCGGACGTAACTGCGCCGCACCATCGGTCGCGCCCGATGCCATTTTAGTTTTCAACCACGCGCCCGGCGCGCGCGACAGTTTGTCAAATGTCTGACTCGCCAAATTACGCGCTTCTACGGAGGTAAATTCATTCGTAAACGCGGAAAAATCCGGTCGGCTGGCAATCGATTGTCCGCCGGCAAAATGAATTTGCGCGATCAAATCCGGCTGCGGCAAAGCCGCGCGACTAACTGTCACCGCGAGCGCCAGCGTCAAAAGAACTAATAAATTTTTCATCGAACGCATCTCTGTGCCAAAAATTGGACCGCTTGGCAAATTCATTTAATGCGTGGAACGCGATCAGAAGCGCGGACAGCTTTGCCTACGAGTTGTAAAAGAAAGCACCCAGCGTCCTATCTCCAAACACCAAGCTTCAAACACAGTTGCCAGTGAGCGTTTAATTTTCAGCTTGGGCAACATTGCTTAGAGCTTCCCCGAGCTTGGCGGTTGGTGTTGGAGCTTTTTTATTGCCCTGCGTTCAAAATCGGTCTTTTATCCTGCGTGCAGAAATTGAATCACTTCGTGGATTACTGGCTGATCGTGCTGTTTTGGATGGCGATGATCTTCGGCTTTTCTTCCGATGCCAAGTCGTATCAACATTCTGCTGGATTGTTTGAACCGCTGCTGCATTGGCTATTTCCGCACCTGTCTCAAATGCGGGTCGAAGAGTTTCATCATCTATTTCGCAAATGTTGTCACCTCACCGAATATGGCATCCTCGCCCTACTGCTCTGGCGGGCGATCGTCAAGCCGAAGAAAAACGATCCGCGCCCGTGGGTTTTGAACGACGCTGCGCTCGCGCTTGCCATCGTGTTTTGTTTCGCTTGCTCCGATGAATTTCATCAAATCTGGGTGCCCACCCGCACCGCCTTGTTCTCCGATGTTTTGATTGACACCGCGGGTGGTGCGATTGCACTTTCACTCCTGTGGTTTGTCCGAAGATTATTCGTTAGATGTAAAAAATGAATCGTCCGTTCGTCGCCGTGGTGTTGTTTTACGCGGTGGGATTATTGCTGGGGAAATGCTTTCAACCGTCATTGGCCGCGCTTTTTCTAATCACCTTTTTCGTGCTCGCCCTCGCCCTCGCCCTTGAAAAATTTCGTCCGTATTTAATCTGCGCTTTATTAGTGTCCACCGGCTGGACAAATTTAGTTTTTCATACCGCCATCATTTCACCGAACGACCTGCGTTCGCTCATTGGCAACGAACCCGCCATTGTCGCCGTGCGTGGAAGGTTGGCGGAAACGCCGCGCATCAAACTCGTCGAGGGCAACGACGGCGAAACCGAACATTCGCTCGCCGGAGTTGAAGTCACCGAATTACAACTCAACGGCCAATGGCAGCCAGCCCTCGGCGAAATCATGGTTGCCACACCGAGTGTGCTCGGCACGAATTATTTTGCCGGACAAAACGTAGAAATTACTGGCGTCATCGCGTTGCCCGCGCTGCCGATCGCCGATGGACTTTTCGATTACCGCGAATATCTGCAACTGCACGGCATTTATTACGAACTCAAAACGCAAGCCGCCGGCGACTGGCAATTGCGCGCACCCAGCTTGCCAAAACCGCCGCTGACCGACCGTTTTCTCACGTGGTCAAAACACATTCTCGCGCTCGGAATGCCCGTCGAAGACGAGCCGCTGCGTTTGCTGTGGGCGATGACCCTCGGCTGGCGCACGGCCTTTTCCGGCGACATCAGCGAACCGTTTTTGCGCGCCGGAACCATGCACATGTTCGCGATTGACGGACTCCGAATCGCCTTAATTTCAGGAATGCTCGTCGCGTTATTGCGCGCTTTGCAAATCTCCCGTGCTTGGTGCGGTGCGATCGCCATTCCCATCATCTGGTTTTACACCGCCGCCACCGGTTGGGAATCGCCTGCTGTCCGCGCCTCCGTGATGATGACCGTTGTGCTCGGCGGTTGGGCGTTGAAGCGTCCGGGCGATTTATTAAATTCCCTCGCCGTCGCCGCCTTCCTTATTCTCGCCTGGGAACCGCGGCAACTCTTTGAAGCCAGCTTTCAACTTTCCTTTTTTGTCATGCTCATCATCGCCGTGATGCTGCCGCCTTTGAATAATTTTTCGGATAAACTATTACGACACGATCCGTTGCTGCCGACCGAACTATTGCCCGGCTGGCGAAAAAAACTGCTGCAACTCGCGCGTCATTTCGCCCGTTTTTGTGGCATGTCCTTGGCCGCGTGGATTGGCTCGTTGCCGCTTTCGATCAAATACTTTCATCTGTTCAGCCCGATTTCCACGCCCGCCAACCTCCTCGCCGTGCCGCTCGGAACCTTCGCACTCATGGCAAATCTTAGCGCGATCATCACCGGCAATTGGTTTCCCTTCGCCACCGAATTATTCAATCATGCCGCGTGGTTTTTCATGGTCGCCATGACTTGGGTCAGCGTGGAAGCGACGAAAATTCCCGGCTCCTATTTTTACGTTCCTGAAATTTCCTGGCTCACCGTCGGTCTTTTTTACACCGCCGTCATTCTTCTTTTCAACGGTTGGCTCAATTCCAAGCGCCGTAAAATTTCCTTTGCCGCGACGCTCGTTTTCATCGCCGCGATTTATTTTATCCGTTGGGAAAATACACGCAGTGAAACCGATCTCACTATTCTGCCTTTAAACGGCGGCCACGCCATTTACGTGGACGCCGATGGTCGAGCCAATGATTGGCTGGTGAATTGCGGTGATGAAAAAGCCGTTGATTTTACGCTTAAAAACTTTCTCCGCGCGCACGGCGTGAATCAGATTCCTCACCTCATCCTGACCGAAGGCGATCTGCGTAACACCGGCGGCGCCCGCCTGCTCGACGATCTTTTTGGCGTGAACGAACTCTGGACGAGTAACGCAAAATTCCGTTCCAGCGCGTATCGCGAAACCATCGCCGCGTTTGAAAATAATGGCCGTCCGCAAGAATCGCGGCATAAAATTTTCAACGGCGGCGACCGCGTCAGTTGTTGGAAAGTTTTATATCCCACGGCCACCAATCATTTCCCCCGCGCCGACGATAACGCGCTGGTGTTGTTAGGAAATTTTCACGGCACAAAAATTTTGCTCCTCTCCGATTTAAGTCGCACGGGACAAAATGCGTTGCTCGCTACAACCAACGATTTGCACGCCGACATCGTCGTCGCCGGTCTGCCTAACCAAAGCGAACCACTTGGCGATGCCTTGATCGAGGCCATTCAGCCCAAGCTCATCATCATCGCCGATTCCGAACTTCCCGCCACCCGGCGCGCCCGCCCTGAACTCAAAGAGCGCCTCGCTGCAAAAAACGTGCCGGTGATTTACACGCGAATTTCTGGAGCCGTAACCATTACCGTCAAACCGCAGGGCTGGAGTTTGTCTACGATGAACAAAAACTGAACCGCGAAACCCGTCAATTACACGAACAAAAAAAACGTGGCCGGCGTAATATTCGTGAACACCAGCGTAACCTGTCCCGTTCCATTTTCGTGTCTTTCGCGGTTAAAAATTTCCGCCGTTCGCAAACGCATTTTACACCGCGCCGATTCCTGATATAGTGTCCCTCTGTGAATTTGGAAAAGCGTCAGCGCGTGATTTGTGGCATGAGCGGAGGAGTTGATTCCTCGGCAACGGCGGCGCTTTTGATCGAGCAAGGTTACGACGTCATCGGCATTACGCTAAAACTCTGGCCGCAGGATTGCGTGAATCGCGCCGAGGACAAATGCTGCGGGCCGCAAGCCGTCACCGATGCGCGTTCCGTTTGCGACAAATTGGATATTCCGTATTACCTGATTGATGAAGCGGCGGAATTCCAGAAGCACGTCATCCAATATTTTGCCGATGAATACAAAGCCGGACGCACGCCGAATCCGTGCGTGATGTGCAATCAAAATTTGAAGTTCGGGCGACTCATTGACCGCGCGGATCAGCTCGGCGCAGATTTTATCGCGACCGGACATTTTGCCCGCGTAGATAAAAGCGCGGATGGTTCCCGCCTGTTGCTCAAACGCGGACGCGATCTGCGCAAGGATCAAAGTTATTTTCTGTTCTCACTGCGACAGGATCAGCTCGCGCGCGTGATTTTTCCGCTCGGTGAAAAAACCAAGAGCGATACGCGTGAGGTAGCGCGGCATTGCAATCTCAAGACCGCCGACAAGGAAGAGAGCATGGAAATCTGTTTCGTGCCGGACAACAATTACGGCGGCTTTCTCCAATCGGCGAACCTCGTGCAAAAAACGCGCGGCGATATCGTGGATTTACACGGCCATGTTCTCGGCAAGCATGACGGCATCGCGTTCTACACCATCGGCCAGCGCAAAGGTCTCGGCATCACGACGAGCAAGCCGGTTTACGTCGTGGAATTGGACGCGGAAAGCAATCGCGTCATCGTCGGCGATGATTCTGCGTTGGATCGCGATGAATTTGTAGCGGAACGTTGTAACTGGCATCCCTTTGACAAGCTGACGGAGCCGATCGAAGTCACGGCGAAGATTCGTTACAACCATCCCGGCGCGGCGGCGACCTTATTCCCGTTGGAAAATGGTAAAACGAAAGTGAAATTGCACACGCCGCAACGCGCTATCACGCCCGGCCAAGCAGCGGTTTTTTATCAGGATGATCTCGTGGTTGGCGGCGGCTGGATCATGCGGTAATTAATAAACAATTAACTTGCCGTGAATACCTAGATTATCCCAGCCATTAAAAAGTATTGTTTCGTCTCTATTTTCAAAATCGTGATCAAATTGATCCCCGTCCCATCCACAAGGAAAGTGTCCCGACGCATACCAAGGATCTAAATGCGGAATATAAAAAACTGGATTAACGACATCGGCATATTCGACTTCCAAACATAGAAACATAATATCCCAAGAGACACTGCCTTTTATGTCCTTTAAACCCTTATCTTTTACAGGAATTTTTGGCAACAAAGTGTCAACAAAAGTATGAATAATTGGCCTTAATTCTTCACAAAGGGGATTCCACTCTTGCATTCTTTCCCACATTCCCAGTTTAGGATATTGTTTTTCAATTCTTTCTTGGAGTGCATTTCGGGCCATCAGTTGATTATTACCCCACTTTAAAAAGCCACAACTCTTCGCGGCCTGAGACCAATTCTTCACCTTGCTCACCGTCAAAGGCAAAGGCGCACCGACGGATTCAAAACATGGATAACTAAAAATTTGATCTATTTTTTCTTTAACTCTTGGCTTCATTTAAAACCAAGCAATTTTATTGCTTCAAACGGAAGAACAGATTTCCCAGCGTCGGTGCGTTCGTGATGGAATTATTCACCACCGTGCCGTTGTAATTTCCCCAATTCGGTAACGCCAGATTGTTGTTCGTTTGCAATGTCCAGCCCGTTGATGAGATCGGCCACGAGATGACGGCTTGGTTGCCGATATAAGTGATCGTCAACGTCGGTGCGCCGGGCGTTTGCACGACTGAAATCAAACTCCAGAAACCGCCGGTCAAAGAATAATTGCCGCCGGTCATCGCGCTGCTGGCATCGGGTTGACCGATGGTGCCGCTCAAAGTGAATTGACCGCCGCTGCTCGTGCCGCCGCCACCGGCGATTTTGTGCCAATCCACCGAATATTGCTGCGCGGCAGCTGGCCAGCAAAAGGCCGAAGCCAAAATGATGAACCCCAGCAACAACTTCGCTGTCATCCGGCTAGTTTTAAATTTTGAAGTCTTCATTGCGTCGTTGGCAATGATAGTTCATCAGTTGCCTGAGCTTATCAATGCCAATTTCATAACACGGCTCCGACCGCCTAAATTCTTGTCCGGTCAAGCGCGTTGTGATAAGGATACTGTTTGCGTAACGTGATATGAACCGGAAAGTGCCGAAAACCATTCAAGTCGCCCTGGTCGAAGACGAACCGGGTGTGCGCGCCAATCTGGCCAGCATCATCGATAATTCCCCCGGCTTCAAAGTCTGCGGTATCTATTCCGACGGGCTCCTCGCCTTGAAAGGCATTCCCGCCAATCCGCCCGATGTCGTGTTAATGGATATCAATATGCCCGGCCTCACCGGCCCCGAATGCGTTGGCAAACTGAAAAACTTGATGCCTAATCTGCCCGTGCTCATGCTGACGGTTTATGACGATAGCGATCAGGTTTTCAAATCCTTGATGGCGGGCGCCACGGGCTATCTGCTCAAATGCACGCCAAAAGATAAATTGTTGGCGGCCATTAACGAGATCATTGAAGGCGGCGCGCCCATGTCGCGCCAAATCGCCCGCAGCGTCGTCCAATTTTTTCAGGAACTTAAACACGCCCCGACCGTCGTCCAACGCGCGCCAGAAATCAAATCTTTGACCGATCGCGAAGAACAAGTGCTCCAACATCTGGCCAAAGGTTACGCCTACAAGGAAATCGCCGACCGGTTGAACATCAGCTTTGAAACCGTCCGCACCTACGTCCGTTCCATCTACGAAAAGCTCCACGTCCACAGCCGCACGGAAGCGACGTTGAAATATCTTGGACGGTGACGTTAGGTCGCGGAAGCAGAGCGCGGACTAATTACGCGAACCACAATAAGACTAATACTAATTAGCCTGCTAATGGATTACCGATGTAAATCGGTCTTTTTCAAAGTATCCAAAGCCTGTTTGGCGTCAGCGTCGCCTTTAAGTGAATTATTAACCAAACGTTGATTTAAAAGTCCGAAAGCGTCTTTTGCCGCTAAGTATTGGGCTTCAGGAATATCTGCCTGACGAGCCATAACTTGCTTATAAGCCGCCACGGCGGTCACGTAATCATTTGCCTTATCAGCGGCCACAGCTTTGAGCCAAGTATCTTTGATTTCCGGATTTGCACTATCGAAAGTCGAAGATGGTTGGGAATTGCTTTTACCACATCCCGTCAAGCCAACCCAAAGGGCCAAAATAATTGCTACCGATAAAAAACGCCAAGTTGAAAACATAATGGTTCGTATTTAAAATAGGTTCTATTAATTTGGCCAACCTTTATTCCAAGTCAGTATCCAAAGATTATCCGAAGGACTATTATTCAAACGTTGCGGTGCTGAATGCCCATCAACAAATCCGATATTAATCATCCCCGGCAACCGGGTCTTGGGCGGGCGTCCTGACTGAATTGGCATGGCTTTGGGCGCCGACCCTGCCCCTTGCCCACCATGACGGGCGACCAAAAATCTTTCCATACCATTATCATCTGCACTGCCAAATAAATCGAGGGGACTGCTGGCGGAATCCGTAGCCAATGGACCCCCGTCAACCCAGATGGAATCAGCAAAATAAGGAGTGGTCGTTGTGTAGGTGATGGCCGATTCTTTTTGAAAAGAATGAGGATCAGTGCCCGTCTGATAACACCAAGCATTGATCGCGTAACTTCCATGATACGGAGCTGCCGAGTTAAAAACGCCCCAATTCCAAGGATAATTCGCCGTTCCAAATCCAGAGTATGCCGCAGTCGGCTGTTGCGCCCAACTACTTCCGGGATCAGGTGTCGCCGGACACAATTGCACTCCCGGTAACATGGCATAATTAGTTTGGAGCTGGCCGATCCACAACGTAGACCCACTGTAAGCAATCATGCTACCGTTGTTATCACTCACATACAACGTCATCGAAAGACCGATCTGTTTACTATTGCTGATGCAGGCGATGTCTTTGGCCTTGGTTTTGGCGCGCGCCAAAGCGGGCAATAACATGGCCGCCAAGATGGCGATGATGGCGATGACCACCAATAATTCGATTAAGGTGAACGCAGATTTATTCGCTGATCTCATCGGGCATTTTAGTTTTTTAGTTGGAATCATTTTCTGAAAGATGTTAATTGGCCTGCTCCAATATTTTCATTTAAGGGTGATTTTCAATTTAACTCCCAAGTCCATATTCACTCTGAACAGCAAGACAATAGCCTATCTATTTGGCTAATAAAATCCCCACATTCGGGGGGGACATGGATATGCTTTTTATCTAATTGCAGATCGAGTATTCACATCGGCAACCCGTAGAAATCGCCTGAAGACCTTTAAAAACGAGGCCTCTGCAAAAGTTTTTTTAGCGGTGGTCTGTGACCGCTGTGTTTTTCAGGCAATTTCACAGTCAATAAACAGCGGTCACAAACCACCGCTACAATACTTTTTCAGAGGTCTCAAAACAAAGACATTAGAAAAACGGCAACACTATAAACTATCCAAGCAACCTTCAATGTATCCAGTGTTTAAAGTATATTCCTGACGGGACGGCAGTGAAAAACTTGACTTAAATCACCAAACACCATCAACAATCCCCAGAAAATGAGGCTTCCCCTCACCCGTTTGTGGGGATTGCTGACTCTGATATAAGGGTTAAATTTAGCTTGGATATCGTAAAAGGAATCCAATAACCCTAAAACGTCTGATTCAAGTTTGAGCAATCATTATGTATTATGAAAAGATCACTCCTAAATCGAATTCTTAAACCATCCTTCCTTGCAATCCCTGCAGCTGCGTTAATGCTGGGAGCCAGTCAAAACGCTCACGGCCAATCACAATTCGGCATTAATTTTTTCGGCCAAGGCTACCATTACGGCAACACCAACGTCACGGCCACTGCTTTTGGGATTGACCCGACCAACTGGTATACCACTCCCGGCTCGGGAACCGGTATCGGCTATAATGGTAAAAGCGGCACCAATGTGGTCGCCCTTCCTGCCGGAGGTTCTTTCACCCTGGCATGGACTTGCGCGAATTCTTGGGATGCTGGCATTGGCGACGATGGCTCAGGTGCCCCGACTCCAGGGAACGCTGAGGTTTTATGGGGGTTTTTAGATGACACCAGTCCGGGCTATTCCGTGACGATTTCCGGATTAAGAAGTTTTGCTGGAAATTATTCCATCCAAACGATTGCGGCTGACGGTGCGGCCACAACCGGTTTTCCCAATGTTACTTTGCTGACGAATGGCGTCGCCTCAGAGGTCATCAATTATACCAATGATCCGTCACAATTTGTTTCATTTGGTGGTGGGGTTTATGCCACGAGCACGCCCAGCGCAACCTACGCAACGGTCGCTGGCAATGATTCCATTGCCTTTAAACCTGCCGCGCGCTCCGGCAGCCTGCGCAGCACGCTGGCGGCCATCATCCTGACCTATACCCCGGGCAATAACGCGCCATTGATCGTGAGCCAGCCACAGTCGGTTACCAACAACCTGTTTGCGGGTGACACGTTTAGTTTGAACGCGAGCGCCAATGGCTCGCCAGCCTTTAGCTACCAATGGCTGCAAAATGGTGCGCCCATCAATGGGGCAACGAACAATACTTACATTAAAAATCTTTCGGTCACAGGCGATTCTGGTAATTACAAACTTGTAGTTACGAACAATTACGGTTCTGTTACCAGCCTTGTCGCTGTCGTTACGGTTCAACCCGTTACGGCGCCGACAATCACGGTCGCTCCGGTTTCACAAAACCTTTACCAAAGTTATCCCGCGACCTTTAGCGTCAGTGCTTTGGGCGGAAAACTGAGTTATCAATGGAGCTACAATGGCTCCCCCATTGCGGGCGCAACGAATGCGACTTATAGCATTGCCAGCATCAATCCTAGCTATACCGGAACCTACGCGGTGGCAGTTAGCAATCCCGTCGGGCCGACCGCCAATGCTTCCGCCACGCTGGCCGTGAAAATTCCCGTGTCCGGCAGTTATGAAGATATGGTGAGCCAGACCCGCCCCGATCTTTGGTTCCGTTACAGCGAAACCGGTCCGGTCGCTCAAGATACCGCGGCCAACAGCGGTTCGCTCGGCAGTGCCGCCATCGGCCTTTACGTTGGCGTTACTCATTCCGTAACGGGAGCGATTGTGGCCAGCAGCGATAAGGCCGCTTCATTCAACGGCACTGCTTCCATCGTAAAAGTCCCTTTCAATGCCGCCTTAAACACCTCCACCTTCACGGCGGAAGCCTGGGTTAAACCGGGCGCCGTCTTGGCCAGCGGCACCTTGTTAGCCCCGATGTCGTGCGGTGATTTTGCCAGCCCGCGTAAAGGTTGGTTAATTTATCAATCAGCTACCGGCTGGGATTTGCGAGCCTACTATAACAACACCACAGTAGTTGGCATGGAAGTCGTCGGTGGCACCACGCCGGATACCAACACTTGGTATCACCTGGCGGTGACTTATGACGGCACCTTCATGACACTTTATGTCAACGGTGCCAGTGTCGGCAGAGCAACCAACACAGGCAGTCTTTATGTGCCAGGAATCGCCGGGCCGTTCGCCCTTGGCGCCCGGGCAGACAGCTCGTTCTACTGGAATGGTTCCATTGATGAAGTGGCCGCTTATGGCTCGGCTTTGCCTGCCAACACAATTCTGGCGCACTATCAAAACGGCATCAGCGCTTCGCCATCACCAACTTACAGTGCTTTAATCGCCAGCGCCAGCCCGTTGCTCTATCTGCATTTGAATGAAACCAGTTTCACGCCTACAGTAGCCGTTAATAGCGGCACAGCGGGCACGGCTTGGAATGGCAGCTTTATTGATGCCGCCGGCACGGCAGGTAATCCGCTCATCGCCATTGGCCAAACCGGCCCGCTGCCTCCGCTGTATCCCGGGTTGGAAACTACCAACCATTCCATCGCCATGACAAATGGCTATTGCGCGGCACCCCTGTTGCCCGTAAATGAATCCGTAACTTTAGTCAGTTGGGCTTATTTGCAAAATGTGGCCACCACGGGCGATTTGGGTTGGATTGGCTGGCTGGGTAACGGCGGTCTTTATGTCACTGCTGGCGGCGTCTTGCATTACCAATGGCCAGATAGTTCGGCATCCTATAGTTTTGCGTCTGGGTTGACCATTCCTGCGCAAACATGGGTCTTTACGGCGTTGGTTGTTTCACCAACTCAAACGACTATTTACATGAGTTCAGGCACCAACCTCTTGTCTGCCACCCATGTCTTTGCCCGCACGTCAGGCTTGAATAACACTGCTCCGGTTGGGTTTGGCGGCAATCAAGCAGGACGCGGTGATCGTAATTACATCGGCGGGTTGGATGAATCTGCCGTCTATGTGCGTTCACTCACACCAACTCAAATCAATGCGATCTTCCAAGCCGGCCTCGGGACGCCACGCACCTTGCAAATTGCCCCCGGCGGTTTGATCAAGGATAGCAAACCGGTGGGCACACTGCACCCGGGTGCCAACTACAAGACCACCTGGCTCGCCAGTGGCTTGAATTTTGATACTTCCGTCCGCCGCACCGGCGTGGAACAGTTCTCGCAAACGAACAATAGTCAGATCACCGTCCAACCTGATCCCGACTTTAATTCAACCAACGGCACGATTTGTTTCTGGGTCAACTATAATGGTTCCCCGACCGGCACCGGCACGGGTGGTGCCATGCTGTTCGACCGCCGCGCGGGCACCGGTAATGCCGGTGACGGTGCGATCATTGATATGTCAACTTCAGGTGGTATCACCTTCCAAGCTCATGGCGGCACCAGTTTCAGCAGTGGGGGCATAGTGAATGACGGCGACTGGCATCATGTGGCCATCACTTACGGCCAAACGACCAATGACAGTGTCAGCATTTACATTGATGGCAATCTTGACACTTCAGCTGTCAACACCGCCAACTGGATCTGGGCGCCCAACGAGCAAATTGAATTGGGTCGTTCGCACGATTCTTACTTCTATGTGTATGGTGGCGGCATGGATGATTTTCGTATCTACAATCGCATCTTGACATCCTCCGAAGTCCAATCCGTTTATCAGAGCGATGCCTTAGTGGATACGTCAGCCCTGAAACTACAGTTCAACTTCGATGCCGATCCGTCGCTCTTCGGCACCAGCTTGAACTGGACTTTCGGCGCGCTGCAAAGTTCGCCGGTGCTCGGATCGGGAGCTGTTTGGACGAGCATTACGAATGCCGCGTCACCGATGCCGTTGCAGATTAACCCATCGATCCCGGCGTTATTCTATCGCACGGCCTTTAGCCCTTACTGAACTAACGATTCCAATCCACAAGCGACCGGGGCTCATTGCCCCGGCCGCTTTTTTTATAACCTATCCGAAATCCGGAACCGGTGGCGACATTGGTGCTCCCCCATTTGTGGGATTGTTCGACAGTTGATATTGGCATAATCTCTTAAACTTCAACGGTTAAAGGCAGCAACATACTTAACAAATTGATAACGGGGGTTAATCGAGGTAATTATCATGAAAAAGTCACTCTTTGGTAAAACATTTAAACCATCATTTTTAGCCATTCCGGCGGCTGCCCTGATGCTGGGCGCAGCACAGGCACAAACTACTATTGGCATTAACTTTGTCGCCCAATATGCTACTTACGCAGCCGTCGGCACTGGCTATGCAGGCTATCAAATGAGTGGTTTTCCGGTCACTGCCATGGCTTTTGGCATCGCCCCGGCGAACTGGGTCAATACCGGACTCTTACTTGGATTTCATTATAACACCACCGCCACCTATAATTCCAGTTTTGCCGCAGGATCGGTCGCGGTAAATTTGAGTTATGCGAATATGTGGTCGACTGATCTTGGCGATTTGGATCCATACCCGTATTATTCTTCTGAATATTGGGCCACTCCCGGGTCAGTCAATCCCGGGAATGATGAAGTAACTTGGGCGATTGAAGATAATACCGGCTGGACGAACACTTTATCTGGATTAGCAACCACTTTCCCGCACGGTTATGTTTTGCAATTGATCAGCGCGGCTGGCAATACGGGTGCCAAATTAACATCCAGCTCTTCAGTAAAAATTACCGATGGGGCAACCTTTACTAATTCCCCGACGTTTAACATTTACGCCGCCGGCAATACCAATGCACCCGGCACCGTGGGTTTGGCCGCCACTCCAGTATTGACAAGCGATGCCATCTCGATGAGCAGCGTTAATTGTTCCCTAGCCGGCTTCATCCTGACAGACAAGCCGGTGGTTAGTCTGCCGCCTGCCGGCACCACAAATTACATTGGCGTGCCACTGGTATTGAAGACTGGCGCTATTGGCATTCCGCCCTTGAGCTATCAATGGCAATTGAATGGTTCACCCATTCCCGGAGCCACTGCCGCAAATTATACTAACAACAATCCGATCTTGACGGATGCCGGCAACTATACCGTGGTGGTCACCAATCTTTACGGCTCAACCACCAGCGCTACCGCCTCGGTGACATTAAGTCAGTCATCACCAATCATAGTAACGGATTTATCGGCCGTCACGAATACATTTTATGCTGGCTTTTATCGTTTGTTGTCAGTTTCGGCAGGGGGCTCATTTCCCCTGAATTATCAATGGAAAGTAAATGGAACATCCATTTCCGGAGCCACTAACACCTCTTTGATCGCCAGTAACCTGACCGCTGGATTCTTTGGTTACAGCGTTGCCGTGATGAACAGTCTGGGCACAACCAACAGCCAGACCAATTATATCAATGTGATGGCTACGCCCGCCGGTTTGGTGAACACTTATACCCCACAAGTAGGAGCGGATGCACCTTTGGCCTATTGGCCGTTGAATGAAACTTCCGGAGCCATCGCTTATGATTATGCCGGTTCTGGTAATAATGCGACCATCATAGGTAGCATGACATTGGGTGCGGCCGGACCGCAGCCACCAGCATTCATTGGATTTAATGCGGGAAATACCGCCTATCAATTTGATGGCACCAGTGCATATATCGCCTGCGGAACCAATGTTTCGATTGCAGGCACTTCGGATTTCACGGTGGAGGCGTGGATCAAAACGGCGGCAAATGCGGTCAGTATGATTGCCTCACAACGGGAAACGAATGGCTATAATGGCGAATATCAATTTGAGGTAACCGCCAGCGGCACGCTCTCCATCAGCATTTATGGAAATAATACATATCAATTCAACGGCCTCAGTTCCGCCAAGACAGTGAATGACGGCAGCTGGCATCATGTCGCCTTTGTGCGCAGTGGTAACACCGGAACGATTTATGCCGATGGCGTGACGGTCGCAACCACCAATGCAACTGTTCAACCTTTGAACGCGACCTTCCCGACTTATATCGGCATAGATCATCGCGATAACGCTGATTTTTTCAATGGTGAAATGGCGAGCGTAGCCATTTACAACCAAGCGTTGAGTGCCAACCGGGTTCTGGCCCATGCGGTGGCCGGTGGAATCATTCCTTCGGTGGCGATTGTCAACGGCTCCATTGGCGGGCTGGTGGTGGATAGTAAACCGGTCGGCACGTTGCACAACGGTGTCAGCCATGGCACAATCTGGCTGGCATCCAGCTCCGACCTTGGCAGCACTACCCGCACTGGAGTCAACGAATTTGCCTGGACCAATAACAGTCAAATTGTCATCCCGGCAAATGCAGACTTTAACACCCCCAATGGCACAATCAGCTTCTGGATGTTCTACAACAAGCCGACGTCTTATCCGGGACCGGGTAGTGGTTATCCGATGTTGGTTGACCGGCGGGCAGGCACGGGCAATGGTGGCGACGGCATGGTTGTCTCCCTCAATTCAGGCGGGGTTATCAACATTCAACCTCATGGAGCAGCCACTTTAAATGGCAGTAGTTTCGTAGTGGACGGCGGCTGGCATCATATTACCATCACTTACGGCCAGACCACCAACGATAGCGTGACCCTCTATGTGGACGGCAATGTGGATACGACATTGGCGAATTCGGTGAATTGGACGTGGAATCCCACCCAGGAAATTGAATTAGGAAAATCACACGATGCTTATTATAACCTTTACGACGGCCAAATGGATGACTTCCGTATTTATAATAAAATCCTGTCCCCGTCCGAAGTTCAAGCCATCTACACGGGTGATGATTCGAGCGTGACAGATCCGAACAACTTGGAAGTGCGCTTTAACTTCGATGCCGCCGACGCTCCGATTGTCGGCAAACTGCTGGTGTTCCCTTACGGCACACTGCAAAGTTCGCCGGTGCTGGGAACGGGCGCGGTCTGGACCACTGTCACCAACGCGGTGTCGCCGCAGATATTAATCCCGAACCCTTCCGTCCCGGCGATTTTCTATCGCTCCACCATCGCCCCGTAATGGCAATTGCTTGATGCTAAAACTTGGCCGGGATTTAACCATCCCGGCCATTTTTATGTAAATTTTAGCTGCGTAAATACCCGTTCTCTTGAAGAATCACCTCGATATGCAAGGCCAACTAAAACCCTTTCAAATTCCCGCACGCGACCTGGCCCGGTGGCAGAAAGCACAGGAACAATTGCTCAGCGGACGCCACGGCCCGGCCTTGGTAGCGTATCGCGATTTGGTGCGGCGCTTTCCAGCGGTCGCTGAATTATGGTTTGAATTAGGCAACGCGGCCGGTGGGGAATTAAATTTCACCTTGGCCAACCAAGCTTATCAACAGGCAATCAAGCTCGCGCCGAAAAAGCCTTCATTGCTCATCCTGATCGCCCAGCAATATCAAAGCCTCCGCCAATTGGACGATGCCCGCACCTGCTTTGAACTGGCACTTGCCGCCGACCCGAATTCCGTGGATGCCCGCATCAGCCTCGCCGTGTGGTTTGAAAAGGAACGGCGGCTCGACGACGCGTGGGCAGCGGTCGAAACGTGCCTCGCGCAATATCCACGTGATGATCAAGCCCGTTACTTTCATGCCTTCCTGCTCCACCGCAAAAAAAAGCCCGCCGAGGCGGAAACGGCTTTGCGCGATTTGATCAAGGACGGCCCGCAATATCCTTATGTCAAATATGCCAGCCGACATTTGCTCGGTGTGGTGCTGGATGAATTGGGAAATTATCCCGAAGCCATGCGCTGGTTGCTGGAAGCCAAAGCGCAAGTCCGGCAACTCACCGACGTAGATTTATTGGAACGCGAATATGACAAGACCGATGCTCGCCGGCGCGAAATGCTCGCCTGTTTGACCCCGGAAATGATCCGCAGTTGGCGCCACCAGTCATCCGCTCCGACCGCCAGTCTTCATCAAATCGCTTTTCTCGGCGGCCATCCGCGCAGTGGCACGACGTTACTGGAACAAATTCTCGACGCGCATCCCGACGTGCTGGCGTTCGATGAATCCGTTGCCTTCAATCAAGAAATCACCAGCAACCTGCCCCTGCCCCCCGCCAGCGGCGAAAGCCAGGTGCGCGCTTTGAATGCCGCGTCGCCCGGCCGCATCAAAGATATACGCCAACGCTACGTTAAAAGTTTATTGCGCGAAACGACGGACGCCACGACCGCAAAAATTTTGCTCGATAAAAATCCTTCGCCGACCATGTCGCTACCGACTTGGTTACGCGTTTTTCCCGAATTAAAAGTCATCATCGCGCTCCGCGATCCGCGCGACGTTTTGATCAGTTGTTTTTTTCTGAACATCATGCTCAACGCTGTTAACATGAATTTCCTGAGCCTCGAACGCACTGCCAAGCATTACTCCGATTTGATGGATGTCTGGCTGCGAATGCGGGATCTCGGCGGCTTTGATTGGATCGAAACCCGCTACGAAGATGTCGTGGAAAATGTCGCAACGGAAGGCCGCAAGGCGACGGAATTTCTCGGCCTCATCTGGCATCCCGACCAAGCGCGTTACCATGAAACCTCGCGCCGAAAATTTCTCTTCGCCCCGACGTATCACGATGTGACGCAACCCGTTTATCGCCGCGCCATGGGTCGTTGGGAACGCTACGCCGAAGCTTTGGAACCGCTGCAAAAAAAACTCGCCCCTTACTGCCGTGCGTTTGGTTATCCCACGTGAAAAACTAACTAATTTTCCCCTGTATTCACAATCGAAAATCGCGTTGTTGACAAATGATTCTCCCCCGAATGTGGGTGTTTTCAGGACGTCTTAGTTCATGCAAAGTATCCGTGCATTACCGGTCGCACAACACGTTATCGGCACATCTAAAATTTTATTAATTATGGAAAATTCAAATTCATCACGCCGCGATTTCCTTAAAGCTTCCATGCTGGCTGGACTCGGCGCTTCGGTCATCGGGGCCGCGGGTGGTTGCGCGACGGAAAAACCCACGCTGATCTTGCCCACCGGGCCGGGCGTTTTGAGTTCTGATTTCAGCAGCACGCGACCACGTCCCGCCGGCCAGAAACCAGTCAATACTTTGACCACGGCGCCGATTGAAAAAGTGCGCGTCGCCGTCATCGGTTTGAGCCGCGGCATGACGCACGTTCACACCTGTCTTGGCATCGAGTTTGCCGAAGTCGTCGCGGTTTGCGATTTACGCGATGATCGCGCCCAAAAAGCTGCCGCCGATGTTGAAAAAAAATACGGCAAGCGGCCAGCCGTTTATAGCGGCACGGAAAATATCTGGGAACAAATGGCTGCGCGGGATGACATTGACGCGGTCTATATCGCGACGCCGTGGAACTGGCATGTGCCGATGGGCTTGGGCGCGATGAGCCACGGCAAGCACGCGTTCATCGAAGTCGCGGCGGCGTTGACCATTGATGATTGCTGGAAGTTGGTGGATGCGAGCGAACGTTTGCAACGTCATTGCGTGATGTTGGAAAATTGTTGCTACGGCGAAAATGAACTCTTCGTGCTTAACCTGGCGCGGCAAGGTGTGTTCGGTGAATTGACCCACGCAGAATGCGCTTACATCCACGATCTGCGTTCGATGCTTTTTTCGCTCGGCACGGAAGGCGATTGGCGGCGCAATTTCCATTGGGAATACAACGGCAACCTTTATCCCACGCACGGTCTCGGCCCGGTGGCGCAATACCTCGGCGTCGGTCGCGGCGATCAATTTAAGCACATCGTTTCCATGAGTTCGCCGGAAATGAGTCTCACGCATTTCCGCGATACGACGAAGCCGAATGGCGGTCGTCACGCGAATGAAAAATACATTTGCGGTGATATGAACACATCGCTCATCAAGACCGAACTCGGTCGCACGATCATGGTGCAACACGATGTCGTGAGCCCGCGCCCTTACAGCCGCATTAATTGTCTCTACGGCACGGAAGCCGTGTTCTTCGATTATCCCGCGCGCTTCTCGGTGAATCGCCCGAAGGAATATGGCCTGGACGCCAACGACACCGAAGATTGGTTGTCGGATAAAGATCTGCAAACGATGCGCGATAAATTCACGCATCCGCTCTGGAAAAAACTTCAAGAGCGCGCCAAAGGCGGCGGTCACGGCGGCATGGATTTCGTGATGAGCTGGCGCTTGCTGGATTGCATCCGGCGCGGCGCCACGCCGGACAGCGTCGTGTATGACGCCGCCGCGTGGAGCAGCATCATTGAAACCTCCGTTCACTCCGTCGCCAACAATAGCGCTCTCGTAAATATTCCTGACTTCACGCGTGGCTTGTGGAAAACTATGACTCCGCTCGGCATCGCTGAAGCCTGAAATAAAAATGAAAGTAGATTTTATTGAGCCATCCGTCGACGTTTTGAAAATTAAAACGGCGACGGAACCTGCCACCATCGTTTTGAAGCACAACGTCCGTGCCGTCGCGGCGCAGTTCCAGATTCACGGCGATTATTTGGGCGCGGAACCTTATGGCAGCGGCCACATTAACGACACTTACGCCGTCATTTTCGATCAAGCGGGACGGCAAGTGCGTTACATTTTTCAACGCATCAACCACAATATTTTCAAGCAACCGGTCGCGTTGATGGAAAATATTTCACGCGTCACGACGCATCTTGGCCAGAAAATCACCGGCGAACCCGATGCCAGCCGCCGCGTCTTGACGTTGATTCCGTCGCGTGATGGCAAACCGTATTATTGCGAAGCCGATGGCAATCATTGGCGCGTTTATTATTTCATCGAAAAAGCGCGCACCTTCGACGCCGTGGAATCCACGGCGCAAGCCTTTCAAGCCGCCCGTGCGTTCGGACAATTTCAGAAGCTGCTCGCCGACCTGCCCGCGCCGCGTTTGCACGATACCATTCCCGATTTTCATCACACGCCCAAACGCTTTGCCGCTTTAGAAAAAGCGATCAATGCCGATGTCGCCAACCGCGCGATGTCGTGCCAAAAGGAAATTGAATTTGCGTTGCGCAACAAAGATATCACCAGTGTTTTGCTGGATGCCAATTTACCGGAACGCGTGACGCACAACGACACGAAGTTCAACAACGTCATGCTCGATAATGCGACGGGCAAAGGCATTTGCGTGATTGATCTGGATACCGTGATGCCCGGCCTCGCACTCTACGATTTCGGTGACATGATCCGCACGACGACGAGTCCGGCCAAGGAAGACGAACTCGATTTGTCCAAAGTCGTCATGCAATTTCCGATGTTCGAAGCCCTCGTGCGCGGCTATCTGGATTCGGCGGAAGAATTTTTGACGGCGGACGAAAAAAGTTTACTCGCGTTTTCCGGCAAGCTCATCACCTTCGAGATCGGCATCCGTTTTCTCACCGACTATCTCGCGGGCGACACGTATTTTAAAGTCCATCGCGACGGACACAACCTTGACCGTTGCCGCACGCAGTTCAAGCTGGTGGAATCCATCGAGTCGCAGGAAACGGAAATGAACCGGCTGATCGCGAGTTGTTAGGCCTCATAGCTATGTTGGCAATATGGCGGTTCGCATTGCGAGTCAGCGGCAGTTCAAATTTCTATACTAAATGAAAATTCTTGTCACCGGCGGGGCCGGATTTATTGGCAGCCATATCGTCGAACATTTTCAAGGTAGCGCCGAAGTGCGCGTGCTGGACAACTTGCGTTCCGGCCACCCACACAACCTCGCGCCGTTCCAGCACGAATTCATGGCTGGCTCCATTCTCGACCGCGAAGCCGTCCGCCGCGCCGTGCAAGGGGTAGATTATATTTTTCACTTAGCCGCGATGATCAGCGTGCCGGAATCCATGGCGAAGCCGATTGAATGCAATGAAATCAATACCACCGGCACGTTAATCGTTTTGGAAGAAGCCGCCGCCGCGGGCGTCAAAAAATTAGTCTTGAGCAGTTCCGCCGCGATCTATGGCGATAATCCCGTGACGCCCAAAGTGGAAACCATGTTTCCCGAACCGAAAAGTCCTTACGCGATCACCAAGCTGGACGGCGAGTATTACTGCAAAATGTTCGCGGACGAAAAGCGCCTTCAAACTGCGTGCCTGCGTTACTTTAATGTGTTCGGGCCCCGCCAAGATCCCAAGAGCCAATACGCCGCCGCCGTGCCGATCTTCATTGATCGCGCCGTGAAAAATCAACCCATCACGATTTACGGCGATGGCGAACAGACGCGTGATTTTATTTTTGTGAAAGACATTGTCGCCGCGAATGTTTTCTTCGCCACGCAATCACCTGCGACCGGCGTGTTCAACGTCGCCTACGGCCAACGCATCACGATCAAAGAACTCTGCACGACGATCTGTCAGATGACCGGCTCGTCATCGGAAATCAAACACGCGCCCGAACGCGCCGGCGACGTGAAACATTCGCTGGCCGCGATTGATAAACTCCGCGCCGCGAACTTTACCCCGACGAGCAATTTCAACGATGGACTCAAAGCCACCGTGGAATTTTTTAAGAACCGCGCGAAAAATTAATTTCTCCACTTACCACTCACTAATAAGCCATTTTATGCGTCCTACTATTCTCACTCGGTTTCCCGTCGCCATTGCGCTGGCGGGACTGTTCGTCTCTATAAGTGCCCACGCCGCCACTTATACTTTGAAAAACGATCAAGTAACGGCCATTTGGAAAACCGAGGGCGGATTTATTTCAGCTAAAACCCTTGCGCCCGATTCCGTCCTCGACCAAAAGTCCGGCCAAAAATTAGCCATCACCGGCGACTTATTCGACTTAGTCCTGACGAACGGCGATTACATCAGTTCTAGCAAATTCAAAATCGTCGGCCAAGTGCGGACGGAAGCCTTGACCGCCAATCCCGGTGCCTCACGTTTTTCCGACCGGATCGCCGGCCAAGAGTTAGTCGCAGACTTAGTCAGTGCGGACGGCGATTTGCACGTGACGTGGCATGCGATTTTGCGCGATGGTTCGCGCTATATCCGTCAGAAATACACTTTTACGGCGGGCAACCATCCCGTGCCGTTGAGCGGATTTCTGCTATTGAACACGCCGATGCCCAACGCGCGTCCGACCGGCACGGTGGATGGTTCGCCCGTCGCGACGGCGACCGCGTTCTTCGCCGCCGAACATCCGTTGTCGGTCAATCGCGGTGAAATGGGTTATGTCCGTTGCTTTCTACCTCGCGGCACGGCGCTGCGGGCGGGCGAAAGTTATGATTGCACGTCCGTCATCGGTTTCGTGGATAAAGGCCAATTACGCCGTCAGTTCCTAGCGTATCTCGAACGCGAACGCGCTCATCCTTACCGTCCGTTCCTACACTATAACTCCTGGTATGACATCGGTTACTTCAGTAAGTATAACGAAAAGATGGCGCTGGATGTCATCAATACCTTCGGTCAGGAACTCACCGTAAAACGTGGCGTGAAATTAGATTCCTTCCTCTTCGACGACGGCTGGGATAACGACGCGACGTTGTGGCAATTTGATAAGACAAATTTTCCGAATGGCTTTGTGCCTTTGAAAGAAGCGGCGGCCAAATATGGTGCGGCTCCGGGCATCTGGCTTTCGCCGTGGGGCGGTTACGGCAACCCGCACGAAGAACGTATCAAGTTCGGCAAAGAACAAGGTTTTGAAATCAATAACGGCAATTTCTCCATGTCGGGGCCGAAGTATTATGCGCGCTTTCGTCAGTTGTGCCTGGATGTCATCCAGCACGACGGCATTAATCAATTCAAGTTCGATGGCATCGGCACAGCTAACAGCGATGATGATTCCGGCACCGTCTTGCGCGATTTCGAAGCGATGCTGCGTTTGAACCAAGAGTTACGCA
Organism: Methylacidimicrobium fagopyrum; assembly: GCA_026225255.1. Taxonomy (GTDB): domain Bacteria; phylum Verrucomicrobiota; class Verrucomicrobiia; order Limisphaerales; family UBA11358; genus UBA11358. The sequence goes on from JAMFSJ010000059.1 coordinate 33,991, forward strand.
CGATTAAACCCGATTTGTATATCAACCAAACCACGGGCACCTGGCCATCGCCCTTTTGGTTGCTCTATGCGGACTCTATCTGGCGTGGTGGCGAAGATCATTCTTTCATGGATGGTAACGGCCCGTTCCGCGAACGTTGGATCAGTTACAAAGATAACGACGTGTATGATCGCATCGTTAGCACGAGCGAATTGTATCCGCTCAACTCATTGATGATCCACGGCATCATCTACGCCAAGAGTGCGCATGACATCAATTACGATACGAACAATATTATCAAGTCCGAGATTCGCGACTTCTTCGGCAATGGCACACAGTTGCAAGAAATGTATATCACACCGACGCTGATGACTTCCACGAACTGGGACGACTTGGCGCAAGCCGCCAAGTGGTCGCGCGATAATACGGATACGCTGGTAGATACGCATTGGATCGGCGGCAGCCCGGAAGACCGCACGATTTACGGCTGGGCGTCTTGGTCGCCGAAGAAAGGCATCATCACCTTGCGCAACCCGACCAATCGGAAACACAGCATTGAAATTGACCCAGCCAAAGTATTTGAACTACCAAACGGCGCCGCGCAGACTTATAACTTGGTTGACCCATTCAAAGATCAAGATTTAGAGATCACGAGTCTTACTGCCGGAACTAAAGTCAGTTTTAATCTGAAGCCATATCAAGTTTTGGTAGTCGAAGCCTTACCTGCGAAATAAGATTCCAACAACCTATTCAAAACGGGCGCGTCATTTAAGACGCGCCCGTTTTGTTTTATTTCAATATTCAAAAATAACTTTCTTCTTACTTAATCACTTAAACGTCCACGGCGAAGTATCCATGCCGAGTTCTTCAAAAAGGAATGCGTAAATATCCGCCTGTTCCGTGACGCGATCCTTTAGCGACGAACCCAGGCCGTGACCGGTAGTTGCTGAAATACGCAATAAAATCGGATGTTCCGAGCTGGTTGCCGCCTGCAAGCGCGCCGTCATTTTGCGCGAGTGCATCGGATTCACACGTCCGTCATTTTCGCCGCACGGAAAAAGAATGGCCGGATACGCCGTGCCGTCTTTCACGTGATGATAAGGCGAGTAAGCATAGAGCGCCTTGAACTGCTCCTCGTCTTTCACCGAACCAAATTCCGTGACGTTGAATGCGCCATTCGGATCCGTTTCCACGCGCAACATATCGTAGATGCCGACGCGCGAAACGACGGCGCGCGCCAGTTCGGGACGTTGCGTGAAAAATGCGCCCATCAGCAAACCGCCGTTGCTGCCGCCCATCACCGCGAGTTTTTGCGGACTAGTATATTTGCGTTGAATCAAGTGCTCGGCGCACGCGATAAAATCGTCAAAGACATTTTGTTTATTTGTGAGATTGCCGGCGAGATGCCACGTTTCGCCAAACTCGCCACCGCCGCGCAAATTGGCCACCGCGTAAACGCCGCCCGCATCAAACCAGAGCCGGCGCGACGCGCTAAAACTCGGCACGATATTAATGTCATAGCCGCCGTAGCCGGTGAGCAGTGTCGGATTCGTTCCGTCCAACTTAACGCCTTTTTTCCGTAGGATGCTGAGGGGAATTTTTGTTCCATCCTTGGACGTCACAAATTCGCGAACGACTTCGATGTCATCAAAATTCGCCGGTGAAATTGTTTGAAATGCGGTCGCGCGCGGCGATTTCATTTTCGGTTCCCACGCATACCAACCGGCTGGCTTAAGAAAACTACTGTTGGCGAAAATCAATTCATCGCCCTGCCAGCAATGCAATCCACTCACGGACGACACGGGCAGCACCGGCACTTCCACCGCCCGGTCCGACGCGGGATAAAACCACAGACGCGACGGACCGCCGTCCATCAGCGTGACATAAAGGCCGTGCGCGGACGGCTCATATTCCACGATCACGCCGCTGCTTTCGGGCACGACGACTTTGGCGTCGGCAACGTTCAAATCACCGGCGGGCAAGTGCAATAATTTTCCGCGCGGCGCGGCTTTTTTGGAAAGCAAGTAAAGCGAGCCGTCGCGACCGAATTGTGCCGACTTAATATCCGCTCCAAATGGTGCGAGCGGGTGCCATGCGCCAGAAACATCGCGTAAATAAAGGGCAAAATCGCCACCATCACCTTTCTCTACCGTCGCGAGCAACTGTTGGCCGTCATCGCTCGCGGTGAGTTTCACTTCGGCGATGCGCGGAAAATCGCGCCCGAGTTCGTAAGTATCTTCGCTCACGGGCGTGCCGATTTTGTGAAACCAGACCTGTTGAAAAAAATGTTCATCGTCCGCCGCGCGCTCGCCCGGACGCGGATAGCGCGTGTAAAAAATTCCCGTGCCGTCCGCATTCCACGCCGCGCTGCCACCGCCGGTAGGATATTGCACGCCGGGAATTATATCCGGCAACCCGCGCCCGGTCGCCGTTTCAAAAAAATGTAACGCGCCGTTTTCACTACCTTTTTCAGATAAAGAAATCGCCACGAATTTACCGTCCGCCGACGGCACGAACCAATCCATCGCCGTCGTGCCATTCGTATTCCACGTGTTGGGATCAAACACAACCTGACGTAGCGCGGGCGGATAAATGGATTTTAGACGAACTAGCACCGGCTGTTGCGCCGGCGGTTTAAAACGCGTGGCGAAAATAATTCCGCTACGACAATCCGCCAAACCGTAGCTGGCGGATTCGTCGGCAATCAATTCATTCAATTCCTGCGCAACGCCCGCGCGAAAATCTAATTGATCAAAATAAATTCCCGTGCGCCCATTCTGCTGGCGCGTCCACTCGCGCACGGCCGGATTCGTGGCGTCCTCGAGCCATTGATAATCATCGCCCACGCTGACGCCGTGATAAATATTCGTGCCTGATTCGCGCGCCGAAGGAATGGTTGGCAAGAGCATCGACGCGGCGGCGGCGAGCGTGAAGTTACAACTCAAAAGCGCAGGCAAAAAAATCGCCGTCCAGCGTGTAAAATACATAGGTTCAAACGTTAAACCCGACGAGTTGGCGGGCAAGATTTTTTGGCAAAGAATAAAAAACTTCGTTCAAAATTGCTGCCACACCGGTTTATTCTCGTAAACCCAGCGATAATAATCCGCTTTCTTCAATTTCGACGCCGCACCGGCATCGAGAAAAAATTTTGCCGTCGCGTGAAATTGCAATGCGGACGCCGGGTTCATCGCGGTGACCGGGCCTTCGGCGGCTTCGGCGATGGCGGCGGCTTTTTTATCGCCGAAGGCCAGCAACAGATTTTGCCGTGCTTCCATGATCGTGCCGATGCCCATCGTGATGACATGATGCGGCACGGCTTCTTCGCTGCCGAAAAAACGCGCGTTATCGCGGATGGTTTGCTGCGTCAACGTCTTGATGCGCGTGCGCGAAACGAGCGACGACGTCGGTTCGTTGAAACCAATGTGCCCGTCTGTGCCGATGCCAAGAATTTGCAGATCAATGCCGCCCGCCGCTTTGATTTTTTTCTCGTAAAGCTCGCAGCTCGCGGGCACATCCTTCGCCATGCCGTCGGGAATGTTCACGTTTTTTACCGCCACGTTGACATGTTGAAACAGATTTTCCCACATGAAGCTGTGATACGACTGCGGATGCTGCGGCGAGATCCCGATGTATTCGTCCAAGTTAAACGTCGTGACCTTGCTCCAATCGAGCTTCAGCGCGACCAATTCGCGGTAAAGCGCCACCGGCGTGCTGCCCGTCGCGAGCCCGAGCACCGCATTCGGTTTTTCGCGCAGTAATTTTGCGATCAGTTTTGCCGCAATGCTCGTCGCCGCTTCCGGCGTGGGTTGAATGATAATTTCCATAACTCAAATTTTTCCGAGCCGCTTGCTCAATTTCGTTTTCACGTCATTGTGAAAGCATTCAATGAAACCGGAGACAAATTCCACAATGTCTTTCGTGTCGTCCTGCACCAACGGCGTCAAATCCATGCCGAAAATCAATTGCGAGGCTTCGTCGTTCGCGTGCGCTTCGAAGAATGTCGCGTTGGCGGAACGGCGTCCAAGGGTTGCGAGATCGTAGCGTTTGCCGCCCGCGATCTGGGAATCAAAAATACCGTTCAACGCCGCTGCAAAATGATCGTGGCCGCTGACGTTCATCGGAAATTTTTCCGTGTCTAGCATCCAGTCCAGATCGCGCCAGACTTCGCAGCCGATGACGCGCTTGGGTCGTTGTGCCAGCGGCAATTCCCGCATCGCCTGCAATGCCGCAATGACCACGCCGATGTGTGTGTCGTGCTTATCTGCCGGATTGTGCGTGTAAACTACTTCCGGTTGCGTTGCGATCAGGATTTCCTTCAGATCATTTTTCAATGAATTATCCGTTGCGCTTTTCACCGCGCTGCTCGGATAATCTAGTTGCACCATCACGCCAAATTTGCCGACGACCGCCGCCGCGTTTTGTTCCGCGCGCCGGATCGTCATCAGTTGCGCATCCGTAAAATCTTTGTAAGCGCCGACGCGCGAACTGCCCGCACCGTTCGTGCAGGTGACGCCGCCGAACCATTTTTTATCGCTGGCGTGACATTCGAGAATGCCGTGAAACGCCATGAACTCCAGATCGTCCTGATGCGCGCCGATGCCGAGATGTGTGACGCGTTGAAACGCTTGCGCTTCCGCCTGGCCATCCGGCACAAATATTTCCGCTGTCAAATTTTTAAATTTCATAAATTATTTTATCAATATTTAGCCACGGATTGAACCCGGATAAAACCTGGAAAAGTAATCCGCAGATTTCACAGATGGACGCAGATTATTCCCCGGATTTTCTGCGAAAATCTGCGCAATCTGCGGATGAATCAAATCCGTGTTTCACAATTTCATTTCTTCAATGAGGGCAAACTCGCCGCGGCCACGGCCTGACCGACGCGGCGGGATTTTTCGTCTGGCACTTTTAATTCGATCTTCGCCGCGACTTCGGGGAATTCTGCTTTCAAAACTTCCAGTGCCTTGGCGATCACGATGTCGCCGCCCTTGCCCGTCGTCACACGACCGAGAATCAACACCTGACGGAAATCGTAAAACTCCGCGTAATACGGCAGCGTGTAGCCGAGATAAATGCCGATGGTCTCGTAAATTTTGGCCGCGCGCGCGTCGCCTTTCGCCATCAACGCCTGCACTTCCTTGAGTTTTTCGGGCTGGCCCATCGCGTCCGGCAATTTGATCTTCGCCGCCGGCAACAATTTATTCACCGCTTGTTGCGAGAAATACAACGCGCCAGTGCCGATGTCCCCTGCCCATTCGTCCATCACCGCGCCCGGTTGATAATCCACTGGCGCGAACGCGAGTTCGTTCAGCCAGCCGAGAATGCGGCCTTGTTTGTCCATGAAACCTGCTGCCTCGCTCGATCCAAGGGCGATGCCCAACATGCCTTTGCTGCCGAGCGACAACGCGCCTGCGAGCGCCGTGACGTCACCGTCGTTCATCACCACGATCGGCACAGTCCATTCTTTTTGAAGGCGTTTAAAAATGCCCGCCGCTTTCGGAAATAATTTCTTCGGCACGGCGCGCAGCAACGACGCGACGCGAATTTCGTTATCCACAATGATGCCCGCACTGCTGCCGCCGATCGCATCCACGCGCGGCAGATGCGCCGCCGCGCGATGCAACGCGGACGCGAGATGATGATAATGGTAATCGGGATTCGCCTGCGTCTTGGGATCCCACGGCATTTCCTCGGTGAAAATTGCCTCGCCATCCACAACCGCCGAGACTTTGTAATCGCTCGCGCCGAGATCGAACCCGATGCGGCAACCTTTCAGATGACCGCCCGCTGCGATCTGGTCTTCCTTCGCCGACGACACTTTCGCCGCCGTAGTCACGACGACTTCAAATTTTTTGCCGTAAGCCAGCGCCATCATCTCCGAGTCAAACTTCCGTGCGCCGCGCAGCGAATAGGTTTTGCGAATATGTTCGCCAATGGCTTTCGGGCCGCCGATCTGCAATTTCCAACCGCCCCACGCCCACAGCAAAAATTTCACGAGTCGCTCGACGTATTGCAACGTGACCGCATCCGTATCCGGCAACACGATAGTTTCGTAGCGCGAAACGAGTTTATTTTCGCGTTCTAAACCGATGATGAGCGGCACGGCGCTACCCGATTTTTTGGCGGCAGCCACATAATCGCGATTGAACACAATGGCCGGCGTAAAACCGGGATCGAGCGGCGGAATAAATTTTAGTTTGGTCATGGAATATTAAACAAAAATGTGATGAATGATTTATGGATAAAGGGGATTTTTGTCACGAGAAATATAGATAATCTCCAAAATTGGTGAGGCGCGACTTCCGGCGAGCGATGAATAAATCGGATACGGTTTGGCAGACTGTCTGCCCGGAGAAGTTTAGGGCTCGACGGAGTCTCGCCCCACCATTTGCCGAAGGTCGGGACAAAAATATAGGTGTTTCAACTTTCATTCCTTTTCCGCAAATAATCCGACTTCAGAAATCGCCGGGCAGACCGGCGCTTGCACGCGCAAGCGAACTTTATCCGTTGTGATTTTTTCACCGCGCACCAGACGGCAATTACCGATGCTCGTGCCGTTGGCGAATTCAGTCCATTTACCGTCCAACCATTGATCGAGCGCAAAAGTTTCCACGCGCTGGCCGAGCGGTAAATATTCGCGAATCCGAACCACGTTGAACGTCAACGGCTTTTTGAACGTGAGCACCAATTCAGCATTCGTCACGCTGTCATCGGTGGACCAGTATTTATTATCTTTGCCAGCGACAATATTCTTCGGTGCAAATTGTTTGTCGTCGCCACGCGTATTTGATGCGGTGACCGTCGCTTTTTTAGCAAGATCAGTTTTGAATGTATCTTCGATAATTTTGTGAAACGCTTCCAATGATTTTACGTCAGGCGCAGCAATTTGACCGCGTTTGTCAGGTGGTAAATTTAACAACAAGTTCGCACCACGACCAACGGACTTGTAATAGAGATCCACCAATTCCGCCGGGGTTTTGACCTTGGCATCCTGATCAGCGTGATAAAACCAACTGGGACGAATGGAAACATCGCACTCGGCGGGAATCCAATCCGTTCCGGGCCGATCGCCATGCGTTAATCCACCCGTTTTATCGGCGATTCCAGGACCATAGTTGGCGCCGTTCAAAGTCGCCCAACATGTGAGGCCGGCCACACCGTATTCATTGCCCACCCAGCGGGCGTCCGGACCGCCGTCACTGAAAATAACGGCCTGCGGTTGTAATTCGCGGATGATGCTCCACGTGTTTGGCCAATCGTAATACGTCTTGCGATTGATCTCGCGCTTTTCCCTGGCGCCGCCGTAATAACCATCGCCACCGTTCGCGCCGTCGAACCATACTTCATTGATCGGGCCGTAGTTCGTCAGCAATTCGCGGAGTTGCTGGCGGTAATGCGGGATATAAGCCGGGGTGCCGTAATCGGCGCGATTGCGATCCCACGGCGAAAGATAAATGCCGAACTTGATCCCGTTTTTTTTGCAGGCGTCGGAAATAGCTTTCACAACATCACCCTTGCCATTTTCCCAATCGGAATTTTTCACCGAATGTTCCGTGTAGGCGGAAGGCCAGAGACAGAAGCCATCGTGATGTTTGGCGGTAAAGATCAATTCTTTCATGCCGCCCGCCTTGGCCGCGCGGACAATCTGGTCGGCATCAAAATCTGTCGGGTTAAAAACCTTTTCACTCTCATCGCCATAACCCCATTCTTTGCCGGTGAAAGTATTGACGGTAAAATGCACGAAGCAGGTAAGCTCCATTTTCTGCCACGCGAGTTGCCGTTCACTTGGCACCGGGCCGTAGGGCGCAGGCGGTTCCACGGCCAGCACCGTGCCCGCCAAAAAAAGGCCAGACATGGCCACAGCTAAAAACTTCATTCGAAAGTTATTTTTGATTGAATTCATAATTGGTGATCGTTGTTTGTTTTCGACAGTGTCATTCAAACTGCGAATTCCCCTGTCGTCCAACGACACCCATTTGATCCGTTCTACGCGGATAGGCCGCGTTCAAATTCATTTCACTGCGGCCGGCTGTTCATTCCAATAAAGATCGCCGAGCGAATCCGTGCCGCCATCGCCCTTGACCGAAGCCATGATGGTATAATGCGCTCCCGCTTTGGGCGCGGGCACTTCCAAGGTGAACGTAGCCTGGCGAGGTTCGTTGCCGGCAAAACCAGCATGCGTATCGCGACTGATTTCCTGACCATTTTCCGACAAGGCAACCCACGCGATGTCGAGGCCATCTTCACCGCGAGTATAATCAAACGTCACTTCCACTTTGCCCACCGCTTTGATTTGCGCCGTTACGTTCCACGTGAGCGACACCGCATCGCCCTGAAGTTGCACGGGTTTCCAAGTGCCGAATTTTTTGCGATCAATCCCTACGCCGAGGGTGGATTTGCGGTAATTCACGCCCAGCCCGTCAAGACGTTGCTCATTGATTTTAACCCGTTGCACGAAGTCATCGTAGTTACGTGCGGCTTTCGGCGACCACGTCACTTCCGCCAACGCACACAAACGCGGGAACATCATGTATTCCACGTGCGAAAACGAAGCGATGTATTCGGTCCACAAATTCCCCTGCCCGCCCAGAATGTGCGCGGCATTTTCCGGTGACAAACTGTCCGGCACCGGCTCGAACGCATACACTTTTTCCAGCGGTAAAAAGCCACCGATCGCGTGCGGTTCCGTGGTGTGATTCTTGGATTGATAAAAGTCAAAATAGCAAAAGCCCGTCGGCGTCATCACTACGTTATGACCGGCACTCGCGGCTTCCTTGCCGCCACCGATCCAATCCATCACCACCGCGCTGCTGGCCAGACCGCCATGCGCGATTTCGCTCCAGCCGATGAGTGTTTTGTGATTCGCGGTGACAAAGGTTTCGATGCGACGGATGAACCAGCTTTGCAATTGATCTTCGTTTTTCAAGCCTTCGCGCTTCATCAATTCCTGACACGCCGGGTTATGTTTCCACGGACCAGTCGGCACTTCATCGCCGCCAATGTGGACGTATTTACCGGGAAACAGTGGAAATACTTCCGCCAACACGTTGTCGAGAAATTCAAACGTTTCTGGATTCGCCGGATTATAAACGCCAGCGTTCACGCCGCCTTTGAGCGGAATCGTCAGGAGCGTTTCGTTCGTCACGCTGGCAAATTGCGGATACGCCACGAGCGCCGCCGTAGAGTGACCGGGCATCTCGATCTCCGGAACCACCGTGATGTGCCGCGCCGCTGCATAGGCGACGACTTCACGAATGTCGTCTTGGGTGTAAAACCCACCGTAACGTCCATCCGGTCCGTAAGCCGTCGAAGAATTTGAGGCCAAACCAAAACCGACGCCGCTGCGCCAAGCGCCAACTTCGGTGAGCTTCGGATATTTTTTGATCTCAATCCGCCAGCCTTGATCATCCGTCAAATGCCAGTGGAACGTATTCAATTTATACAACGCCATCGTATCCAGCACGGTTTCAACTTGCGCTTTCGTGTAAAAATGGCGGCACACATCCAGCATAAAACCGCGCCAGGGGAAACGCGGTGAATCGGTGATTTCAACCGTTGGGACTGACCAATTCACTCCCGCCACGACGTTCGAGGAAAAAATCGACGGCGGCAGTAATTGCAACAGCGTTTGCACCCCGTAAAAAAGTCCCGCCTGCGTTGGCGCACGAATAATCACGCTATTCGTAGTTACGGTCAACGCATAGCCTTCCTCGCCCAAATTGGCATCCGCACCTTTGGTCGTCAAAAAAATGGCACCGGTAATCGGCGCACTGGCAAACCATTTGGCGCCGGCCTTGAGCGGATATCCCGTGGCCGCATCCAATCGACCAGCCAGAAATTCGGCCGTGGCGAGCGAAGCGGTGTCGCTGTAAATCCGCGTGGCGGCGGTCAACGGAAACGTGCCGTCGAACTGCTGGAGTTTTTGCGGTTGCGGAAGAATGGACAATTCCGGTTTGTCAGCGGCAAACGCTGACGTCGCCAACACCAAGGCCGAAAAACCAGCCAGCCATTTTTTTTTGATGAATTTCATTATTAGATGAGACCGATAGATTACGTCCGTTTTATTTTTTCCCGCCTTCAAAATATTCTTCGATCTCTTCGAGCGTCTTGCCTTTCGTTTCCGGCAGGAAGAAAAACGCGATGATGAAGTAGACGACCGTGCTGCTGGCAAAAAAGAAGAACATGGTCGAATAACCATGCGCGCCGACGGTCGGCAAAAAGACCGCCGCAATCGTGGTCGAAACGGTTTGGTTGATGAGCAGCGCGAAGCTCATGCCGTTGGAACGGATGCGCGTCGGCATCAGTTCAGTCAGCGCGAGCCAGACGCAAACGCCGGGTCCAACCGCAAAAAAGCTCACGAACACAAACAGAACCACCGCCGTGAGCCAGCCGTTATTTTCGCTCGGCACGGGCGTGATGAGCGCGTGATCAATTTTCAGCGGCGCAGTTTTCGCGGTGTCGAGATTGGCGAATGGATTTTTAAAGAACGAAATAACTTTGTTTGCGGGTAGACAGCCTTCGCGCGTGATTTCAATCGATTTGGCCGTGACGTCGTCGGAACGAATCGCCGTCGTCGCGCCATGATAATCGCCGTAGGAATAAACGATGACGAGCGTAGCGGGTTGGCCGCCAAAGGTTTTCCCGGCGAGCAGATTACTGGTCGTTTCCGAATTAAAAGCGAGGGAAAGCGTTTGGTTCGTCGCGACGACTTGCGTTTGCACTGCATCTTTTACATCCACGCGCAAGGTTTCGGTCTGGCGAAAAAGCAGTCCGGTGCAAAGCATTGAAACGATGATGCCCGCCGTGCCCAGTGAGAGCAGAAATTTCCGGCCTTTGCGATCCACCAAAACGACGGCGATGATGGTCGCGAGAAAATTGACGAGCGTGAACAGGAAATTACAGAAATGCGCGTTCTTATCACCGAGGCCGGCTTGGATCAAAATCGTGGAGCAATAACCGATGACGGAATTGATGCCTGTGGCTTGATTGCAAGTGAGAATCGCGCACGCGAGCAAAAATGGAATGACGTATTTGCGGCGCAGCAATGACTCCTTAATTTTTTCGCCGGTGCTTTTGGCCGTGGCAACTTCTGCCATTTCTTTTAATTCCATTTCCGCTTGTTCGCTCGAACGTGAACGCAACAAGGCAGTGCGAGCCTCATTAATTTTTCCGCGGCGAAACAACCAGCGTGGTGATTCGGTCACGAGAAAACCGCCGATGACAAATAAAATTCCCGGCGGCAATGAAACCCAGAAAATACTGCGCCACGCGACATCTTTAGCGGCGAAGATTTTTACCGCATCGCCCAGCTTGGAAATTTCATCCACCTTCGCGCTGAAATACAAACCGATCAAGGCGGCGGCAACAATGCCAAGCGTGAGCATCCATTGAAAAATCCCGGTGCCCTTGCCGCGATTCGACGCCCCAAGACATTCCGCCAAATACAATGGAATGACGACGCCAATGAAACCGCCGCTGATGCCTTGCAACAAACGTCCCGCCATCAGCAAATCAAAACTGTGCGCGAGTGAAATGATCGGAATACTGAGGACAAAAAGCAGGCCGCTGACGATCATCATTTTCTTGCGTCCAAAAAAATCCGCCATCACGCCAGCGAATAAAGTGGAGATGACGCTGCCTAATAACACCGCGGCGACGATGAGGGATAATTGACCGGAGTTGAGCGTTTGGCCCGTGGTCGCGTCCTTGAAGGTTGCTTCCAGATACGGCAACGCGCCGGAGATGATGCCGACGTCCACGCCGTAAAGCAGTCCGCCTAAACCGGCGACCAAAAGTAGAAAACGATTATAGCCGACTTTAGTGCCGGACGTGCCGGAATAATTATTGTTCATGCAATTCTGATCCTTTGTCTAAAAATATATTTTCTGCCGATACTTTGCCAGTGCCAAACGTAATCCGCCCTCGCCCATTTTGGGGGATTGACGGTTTTGGCCGGTCAAGTTAAGCGCGTAAAAAATTTAGGTAAGAGTAATTTCGTTCCGAACCAAACATCCTTAAACTCGTGGGATTCACTTTTACCACGCAGCAAAACCCGCCCTAAAAAATCCGTTTGACAATTTTCAGCTTTGCATCATTGTATCCGCATCCGTTGATTTGACGGACTCATAACGAGTGGTTGAGGGACTGGCCCGATGACACCACGGCAACCGATTGAACTTTGGTTTCAATGTCAGGTGCCAATTCCAGCCCAGCATCATTAGCTTGGGAAAAATGAGAAGCGATGCACAACCGTTTTGTCGCCCCTTCTCCTTGTGAGTCGGGGCTTTTTTGTTTTTAACGAATCATCCTCGTCGTCATCGTCATTCTCATAAATCGAAATTGAGGATGACGATGAGAACGAGGACGAGAAAAATTGAAATTTATTTATGAGTGAACAACACGGTTTCATGAAAGCGCTCAAGTGCCGCGAATGCGGCCGCGAATATCCGCTCACGGCTACGCACGTCTGCGAATTTGACTTCGGCCCGCTTGAGGTCGCCTACGATTACGAGCGCATCAAAAAATCGCTCACGCGCGAAGCCATCGCGTCGCGCCCGAAAACCATGTGGCGTTATCGCGAACTGCTGCCCATCGCCGGCGAACCGACGGTCGGCAAGCAAGTCGGTTTCACGCCGCTCGTGAAGGCCGATCGCCTCGCGAAGAAACTCGGCATCCGCGAACTTTACATCAAAAACGACGCCGTGAATTATCCGACGCTCTCGTTCAAGGACCGCGTCGTCAGCGTTGCGCTGAGCCGCGCGAAGGAACTCGGTTTTGAAACCGTTGCATGTGCGTCCACCGGCAATTTGGCCAACTCCGTTGCCGCCAATGCGGCGAGCGCGGGCTTAAAATCCTACGTTTTTATTCCGTCGGATTTGGAACAGGGAAAAATTTTGAACTCGCTCATCTACGGCGCAAACGTCATCGCCATCAAAGGCCATTACGACGAAGTGAATCGTCTCTGCGCCGAGATCGCGGGCAAGTTCGGCTGGGCGTTCGTGAACGTCAATATGCGCCCCTACTATGCCGAAGGCTCAAAGAGCATGGCGTATGAGATCGCCGAACAACTCGGTTGGAAATTGCCGGATCACACGATTGTCCCGATGGCGTCCGGCTCGTTGCTGACGAAGATTCACAAAGGCTATCAGGAATTGACCAAGCTAGGTTTGGTGTCGGCGCACAATACGCACATCCACGGGGCGCAGGCGACGGGCTGTTCGCCGATTTCGGTTGCGCAAAAAGCGGGCTTGGATTTCTTCAAGCCGGTGAAGCCCGACACGATCGCGAAATCACTCGCCATTGGCACGCCGGCGGACGGTTTCTATGCGCTCAAAGTGATGCGCGAAACAGCCGCCTACGCCGACGACGTGAGCGACGACGAAATCCGCGACGCGATCAAATTGCTCGCGGAAACGGAAGGCATTTTTGCCGAGACCGCCGGCGGCGTGACCGTAGGCGTGGCCAAAAAACTCATCGCGTCCGGTAAGATTCCGAAAGATTCTTCGGCCGTGATCTGCGTCACTGGCAATGGATTAAAAACGCTCGACGCCGTCAACGGTTACTGCGGCAAACCGCGCGAAATCAAGCCAAGTTTGCGTGAGTTTGAAGCATTGTTGGCGCACGAAGAAAAAGTCGGTGTATAATAACTAATTACAATTAAATTTATGTCAAAGAAAGTCCGCATCCCAACGCCGCTCCGCAAGTTGACCAACAACGAAGAGCTGGTTGAAATTAATTCCGCCACCATCGGCGAGGCCATTGCTGAATTGCAAGCGCGCTTCCCCGGCATCGCCGAACGGCTCATAGACGAAAAAGGCGAAGTGCGCCGCTTCGTCAACGTTTACGTGAATGAGGAAGACATCCGCTTCCTCGAAAACAGCGCGACGAAGCTCAATGATGGCGACGAAATCAGCATCATTCCGGCCATCGCAGGCGGTTAGTCATCAAAGTAGGAGACGACGTGAGATGTCTCTGATATTTTTGAAAAATCGACACTGTGAGACTCGTCACCTCGTCTTTTACAAAAAATTAAAATTATGGCCGCCAAAAAGAAAATCATCGTCACCAAGCCCAACGCACCGGTGCAACAGCGTCTGTGGCTGATGTATCCGCCGAAGCTGATCAAGAAGCCGTTCATCTACGAGGTCGGCCATAAATTCAAGGTCGTGACGAATATCCGCCAAGCCAGCGTGACAGACGAGATCGGCATCGTCTGCCTCGAACTCGACGGCCCGCGCAGCGAAGTCGCCGCCGCCATTAAATGGTTGGAGAAAAACAAAGTGAACGTGGAGCCGGTGGAGATCGGCGTGATTGCCGGTTGAATTAATTTGTGGGGACAAATGAAACGGCGCGGAGAATTTTCTCCGCGCCGTTTTTTATTTTTCGCGACCAAAGCGAATTAAGTGCCAAAGGCACGGACGGAAATTAGCCAGCTACGAAGTGTCTGGTAATATTCTAAAGATTTCTCCGTCCCGGCGGGACGGTGGAAATATTTGTGAGTGACCATGCGTTCAATTTTCCTTCGTCCTTTCAGGACGTTTCATTGATCACCAATAACCCGGCACGATGTGCCAGGCTAATTTCCGCAGTCGATTCGCGACGCAGCAAGGCTTGTGAGAAGTTCAAAACAATTAGAATCAAAACTCGGCGGTCTATAGCACGGTGACATAGACAGCCGCTACAAATAAAAAAACGGCGCGATGACATTCATCGCGCCGTTTTGATTTTAATCGAAAACTTACTTGTGCGTGCGGCGTTTGACTTTGAGTTGCGCCAAGGAATGAGCGAGCGCAGCGCCAGCAGCAGCGGCTTCGCTTTCTGTGATCTTTTCTGTCAGCCGGGATTCAGCGCGTTGACGGGCTTCTTCGGCTTTTGCTTCGTCAATGTTCTCGGCCAAGATCGCCATGTCCGTGAGAATGGCTACCCGATCACCGGTGATCTGCACGAAGCCATCACCGACCGCGAGATAAATCACTTCTGCGCCTTTGCGGGCGATGATTTCCCCAGCGACAAGCTGCGTCATCAGCGGCATGTGCTGCGGATAAATCCCCATCTCGCCCTCGATACCCGTGAGCGTGACCATTTCCACATCGTCGGAATACGTCTTCGCTTCCGGTGTGACAATCTCAAGTTTTAAGGTGGCAGCCATTTTTATTTCACCGCCGAGACGCTGAGACGCCGAGTTTGATTTTTCTCTGCGCCTTTGTGTCTCTGCGGTTCAAATTTTTACGCTTCTTTAATTTCGTCGATGCCGCCCTTCATGTAGAAGTTCTGTTCGGCCACGTCGTCGTGTTTGCCTTCGAGAATTTCCTTGAACGCGCGGACCGTTTCTTCGCGGGTAACCTGTTTACCTTCGCGACCGGTGAAGACTTGCGCCACCGTGAACGGCTGGCTCATGAACTTCTGGATTTTGCGGGCGCGGAACACGGTCGTCTTGTCTTCGGCGGATAATTCGTCCATGCCGAGAATCGCGATGATATCCTGCAAATCTTTGTAACGTTGCAACACTTTCTGGACGCCGCGGGCGACGTCATAATGTTCCTGGCCGACGATTTCCGGCGCCAAAGCGCGGGAGCTCGAGGACAACGGATCGACGGCGGGGAAAATGCCCAACTCGGCAATGGAACGTTCCAACACAATGGTCGCATCCAAATGCGCGAACGTCGTTGCCGGCGCGGGGTCGGTCAAATCGTCGGCCGGCACATACACGGCTTGGAACGAGGTGATCGAACCTTTTTTGGTGGAAGTAATACGTTCCTGCAAATCACCCATTTCCGCCGCGAGTGTCGGCTGATAACCGACGGCGCTCGGCGTGCGGCCGAGGAGCGCGGACACTTCGGAACCGGCTTGCGAGAAGCGGAACACGTTGTCCACGAACAGGAGCACGTCCTGATTTTTTTCGTCACGGAAATATTCCGTCACGGCGAGCGCGGAAAGCGCCACGCGCAAACGCGCGCCAGGAGGTTCGTTCATCTGGCCGTAAACGAGGCCGATCTTGGAACCGGTTGCGATGATCGGCAAACCGTTTTCGCCGATTTTCGGATGACCCTTTTCGTCCTTCTCCACTTTGATGACACCGGCTTCAATCATTTCATTGTAAAGATCGTTGCCTTCGCGCGTGCGTTCACCGACGCCGGCGAACATGGAAACACCGCCGTGCAACTTCGCGATGTTGTTGATGAGTTCCATGATGACGACGGTCTTGCCGACGCCGGCACCGCCGAACGCGCCGACTTTACCGCCCTTCAAGAAGGGACAGATCAAATCGATAACTTTGATACCCGTGGTCAAAACCTGCGGGCTGGTGGATTGATCCGCGAGCGTGGGCGCGGCGCGATGGATCGGCAGATATTTATCGGCCTTCACCGGACCTTGTTCGTCCACCGGTTCGCCAGTGACGTTGAACACGCGACCCATGACGCCTTCGCCGACCGGCATCGAGATCGGTGAGCCGACATCGGTGACTTCGTAACCGCGCTTGAGACCTTCGGTGGTGCTCATGGCGACGGCGCGAACCCAGTTGTCACCGAGGTGCTGCTGCACTTCGAGCGTCAACTTGACCGCCTGCCCTTGAACGGTGAAGTCCACGGTCAGGGCGTTATAAATAGCGGGCAGCTCGCCGGGAAACTCCACGTCCACGACCGGGCCGATGATTTGAACGATTTTACCTTTGTTCATATTTTTTCTTTTGCAGACAGGATTAACATGATTTACAAGATTAAATCGCTGTTCCCATCTGTCTTTAAAATTTTGTTAATCCAGTTAATCCTGCCTAAAACTTTTTCAACCGACCGCCATCTGCGCGCTGGCGATTTCCAGCAATTCCTTCGTGATGTTCGCCTGGCGCAATTTGTTGTATTCGAGCGTCAGGTCTTTGATGAGCTGCTTCGCGTTGTCCGTCGCGTTTTTCATGGCGACCATGCGCGCGCTTTGTTCGCTGGCCTTGGCTTCCAACAAAATCTGGTGCATCTGAAAATTCAGGCTGTGCGGCAGCAAGGCGCCCAAGACCGATTCTTCATCCGCTTCAAATTCAAAGGTGTCCGTGCGCACACCGGGCTTCAATTCTTCCGTCTTGTCACCGATGCCCGCCTGGACGGCTTGGATTTTTCCAACCGGCAAAAAAGGAACGAGCTTCGGCTGCTGCACCAAGGTCGAAACGAATTTCGTGTATAAAATATCCACGGCATCGGCTTCGCCCTTCAAAAATAATTCCTGCGCGAACTGCGAGATCGCCCGGGCTTCGGCAAACGTCGGCGTATCCTTGTAATTAAATTCCGCCGCGAGCTGGCGCTTCGTGCGCGCCACAAATTGCGCGCCTTTTTTACCGGCAGCCACAAACACGGTCGTGTTCTTGTCCAGCTTGCCGGCTTCACGCAATAAATTGCTGTTCAAACCGCCGCACAAACCGCGATCAGTGCTGACGAGAATGATCGCCCGTTTTTTAATCGGACGCGCCGTCATTAACGGATGCTCGAACGCCGTGATGCGTTGCACTGCTTCCGTCAAAATCGCGTTCATCAACTCGGCATACGGACGGCCCACGAGCGCGGCAGATTGCGCCCGGCGCATCTTGGCCGCGGCCACCATCTGCATCGCCTTGGTGATTTGGGCGGTGTTCTTGACCGACTTGATCCGTCGGCGTATGTCGCGCGTGCTGGGCATGACAACTTAGCGGTAGCTTTGCTTGAATTCAGTGACAGCCGCTTTCAGTTCTGCGCCAAGCGCGTCGCTGATGGCTTTTTCGTTGCGGATCTTCGTGAGCAATTCCGCTTTGCGGGTGCCGAGAAAATCCGTGAGCTTCGCCTGGAAATCTTTGACTTTGTCCACCGCGACATCATCGAAGAAATTATTCTGAGCGGCCCACAAAATCGAGACCTGCACTTCGACGGCGGTCGGGTTGAATTGCGGCTGCTTGAAGATTTCCACGACGCGTTTGCCGCGTTCGAGAATCGCCTGCGTTTTCGCATCCAGATCAGAGCCGAATTGTGCGAACGCCGCGAGTTCGCGGTATTGCGCCAAATCACCTTTGATACGGCCGGCAACCTGTTTCATCGCCTTGATCTGCGCGGCGGAACCGACGCGGGACACGGACAAACCGACGGACACAGCGGGGCGGATACCTTGATAGAACAAATCGGTTTCGAGATAAATCTGGCCGTCCGTGATCGAAATCACGTTCGTCGGAATGTAAGCCGAAACGTCGCCGGCTTGCGTTTCGATGATCGGCAACGCCGTCAACGAACCGTTGCCGTATTTTTCAGAAACACGCGCGCTGCGTTCTAGCAAACGGCTGTGCAAATAGAACACGTCACCCGGATACGCTTCACGGCCGGACGGGCGTTTCAACACGAGCGAAACTTGGCGATAGGCGACCGCGTGCTTGGACAAATCATCAAAAATGATCAACGCGTCCATGCCGTTGTCCATGAACCATTCACCGATCGCCGCGCCGGTGAACGGCACGAGATATTGGTTGGTGGCGGAATCAGAGGCGGAGGCGACCACGACAATCGTGTAAGGCATCGCCCCGGCTTCTTCCAAAATACCTATGACGCGCGCAATGCTGGATTGCTTCTGGCCGATCGCGACGTAAATGTTGTAAATGGGACGGAACGATTTATCACCCGCCGCTTCAGCCGCTTTGTTGATGCGCGCTTGATTGATCATCGTGTCCACGCCAATCGTGGTTTTGCCCGTGCCACGATCACCAATGATCAGTTCGCGTTGACCGCGACCGATCGGGATCATTGCATCAATCGCCATGATACCGGTCTGCACCGGCTGGCTGACGGATTTACGTTTGATGATGCCAGGCGCAATTTTTTCGACGGGATAAGAGGCTTCGCTCTTGACCGGGCCTTTGCCATCGAGCGGCTGGCCGAGCGCGTTGACCACGCGGCCGAGCAAACTTTTGCCGACGGGAACCTGGAGCAATTTACCGGTCGTGCGGACTTCGCGACCTTCCTTGATGGCGGTATAATCGCCGAGAATAATGGCGCCGACTTCGGTTTCTTCAAGGTTGAGGGCGATGCCGGTGATGCCGTCACCGAAATCAAGCATCTCGTTCAACATCGCGTCGGTCAAACCTTCGATCTTCGCCACGCCGTCGCCGATTTCGCGGACGATGCCGACGTTCTGCTTGGCCGTCGCGAGCTTCGCGCCGCTGATTTGCGCTTCAATTTCCTGTAGCAAGTTACTCATAAAAATTCGTTAAAAACTCTGTTCCAATTTTTCCAGCCGCGTTTTCACGCTGCCATCATAAAGATCGCTGCCGACTTGAATCCGCAAACCGCCGATCAACGCCGCATTCTGCCCGAACGCAATCGTCACACCATTGCCGTAAAGCTGCTGGATACGATTCGTCACGCCAGCTTGTGATTCGGCGGACAACGGCGTCGCGCTTTCGACGCGGGCCGAGCAACGTTGCGTTTCCAATTTCACTAAACGATGCAGACGCGCCAAAATCTCGACGTAGCCGCGCGGTTTTTTGGCGGACAACAAACCGATCAATTCGCGGACGCGATTTTCGTCCAGCAAACCATTGACCAAACAACTGCGGAACAGTTGCCGGGCATCACGTTGAGCTTGTTTGGAGATTTTCATTTATTTTTCACCGCCGAGTCGCAGAGACGCAGAGTTTGAAAACTCCACTTTCGCTCTGCGCCTTTGCGTCTCGGCGGTTCAAATCGTTTACGCCAATTGTTTTTCGGTTTCGGAAGCGAGCCGTTGCTGGTCGTCCGCCGTCAGAATCTTGCCCGTGACCGTCGTGGTCGTTTGCACGACCAAGCGACCGACTTCGCGCTTCAATTCTGCCAACATCCGCGCATGATCTTGCGCCGCCGCTTCGTGCGCTTTCGACACGATTTGTCCGGCGTCAGCAATCGCTTTCTGCGTTTCCTGCTCGCGAACCCGTCCGGCAGCCTGACGCGCTTCTTCAATCAGCTTGTTCGCCTGATCACCGGCGTCCGCCAGAATTTTCTGACGATCCGCTTCGGTCTTGGCGAGTTCAGCCTTGATTTTATCCGCGTTGGCAATGCCTTCGGCGATTTTCACACGACGCTGTTCCAGCATCGCAAAAATCGGCCGAAAGGCGAACTTCGACAACACGAACAGCACGATGGAGAAATTGATCGTTTGTGCGATCAACTTCACCCAATGGATGCCAAGGGATTCCATAAACGGTTATCGATTACCGATCACGATCCAGGCGAGAATGGCCAACCCTTCAGCGAGCGCCATACCAATCAACATCGTCGTAAAGACTTTGCCGAATGCGCCGGGATTACGACCAATAGCCATAACCGCGCCAGCGGCGGCGATACCGATACCGATGGCCGCGCCACCGAAAGCGAGACCGATGTGAATATTACCTGTCAATTCTGCGAGCATATGTTTTTCGTTTTTGGTTTCAGTTGCTTGCTCCCGTTCGCCAAAAGGCCGACCAGTTGCAAATTTGTAAATTATTAATGACTGTGTTCGTCGTCCGTGTGGGAACAAAGCGTTCCCGCGAAGGCCACCGTCAACATTGCAAACACAAAGGCTTGCAACGCGCACACCACGGTTTCAAAAAAGTAACCCGGCAAGGCGAGCAGCACAGCCATCAAGACCGACTTCTGCGACATCGCCATCGTCAACATCGTTTCGCCGCCGAAAATATTTCCGTAAAGACGCAACGCGAGCGCCACCGGACGGATGAACAAAATGGAGAACGATTCCATGACACCGATGAAAATGAACAGTAACAGCAACAACGGATACAACCATTTGGTCGTTGCGACTTTGACGCCGAAGACGTGTTTCACAAGCCCAATCGGGCCGTTATATTTGAGCGCCCAATAAAGGCACATCACAAAGAAAATTCCCGCCATCGCCACTGTCAAATTGGCATCGGTCGTGGGCGGACGAAAAAACGGCGTCGCTACGTGCGGCACAGAAAACGGCAGCGAACTAGTCTTATCAATTTCCGCCGTCGGAACAAAACCAATACTACCCATGCCCGGCAGCAAATCGGTGAAATTGGAAATCATGATGAAGATCAAATAAGTCGCCGCCAACGGAAAAACCCACTTAACGACTTTCGGCTCCAACACGTTGCCCATCAAATTTTCCCAACCTTCCAAAACCGCTTCCATGAAATTCTGACCGGAGCTCGGAATTTCTTTCACTTTCCAAACCGTCACGCGAACAATGACAATGATCAACAAGGCTACGATCCAAGTGCAGATCATTGAATTGGTAACCGGCAGCGGTCCGATATGAAAAACGGTCAAGGCCGATTGCGAAACGAGCGGTTGCGAGGCCTCAGCGTGAGCGGACTCCACCGCTTGCACCACTGCCGACGGCGCCGGAGCAGAAGAAACTGCAGCGTTCGCTCCGACCACAAAAGTCGTCGCAAACAAAATCAAAAACAGAATTAATCGGCTGATTTGCTTCACAAAAAATGATACCGAACGACACCAATTGCTACGGTTAGTTAAACCGATGATGTGATCGGGAAACAAAAGATTGCCTCATCGTGAAATATTTCACAAGCACTTTCTGAAATTTTTTTAAGGTGTCTAAATTCGCTGGATTGACAAGGCTTGCGTGCCCTAATTCATTTATTTTCACGCAAAAAATCCGGTGTTTTTCCCGCCGCGCGTAACTGCCGTAAACTCAAAGCATCATGACGCTTGGCCAACCGCTGGCCAGACTCATCTAAAATCAATGCACAATGATAAAAATCCGGTGGCATCAGCCCCAGCGCCCGATATAATAAAATCTGCCGTGCCGTGCTCACGAGTAAGTCCGCACCGCGCACGACTTCGGTGATCTGCATCGCCGCATCGTCCACCATGCAGGCGAGCTGATAGGCCGGAACATCGTCCGGTCGCCACACCACGAAATCACCAAAATCCTTTCCAGCAACAAACCGTTGTTCACCGAAATTTTTATCCCCGAAGGAAATGGTTTCGCCATCCGGCACGCGAAAACGCCACGAAATCTTAGTTGCTGGTTGCTGGTTACTGGCTGCAAGTTCATTTTCGCGAACGCCCAACTTACAACTTTCAACCGACAACTTATAACCGCGTTCCCGACACGTCCCGGGATAAATCAATTCGTCATCACCGGCATGCGGCGCGCTGGCGGATTGCTGGATGTCTTTGCGCGAACAGGAGCAGGGATAAATAAAATTTCCAGCACGCAATTTTTCCAACGCTGTGCGATAGAATGAAAACCGTTCGCTTTGATTATAAGGCGCAAATGGGCCGCCGCTATCCGGGCCTTCGCTCCACTTAAAACCGAACCAGCGCAAGTCTTCGATCATCGCGGCAACAAACTCTGGTTGGCAACGCGCAGCATCCAGGTCTTCGTTGCGGAGGATCAATTCGCCGCCCGCCGCACGGGCGCGTTGTTGCGCCACCCAAAATGTTTTCGCATGACCCAGATGCAAAAACCCGGTCGGCGACGGCGCGAGACGTCCGCGATATTTAATGGGATTCATTTTTTAGACAGAGTTAACAAAATTTTACAGAATTCATTAAACTGCGTGCTGCTTTCTCTAATTCTGTAAAATTTTGTTAATTCTGTCTAAAAGTTTTCGTCCGGGTTAGCCGCTAACCATTCACTCAAGCGGGTCAGCGGCACGGATAAAATATTTTGAACTTTAGAAATGTTCAACGATGTATCCAGCGCGCGCGGCGGACCAGCGAAAGCTTTGGCCGAACCGGATTGAATTTGCGTTTTTACTTCCGGCCAGCGTTGGACGAGTAATTGGCCAATTTGAAAGCGCGATAACTTTTCCGCGCCGGCGACGTGGAAAATTCCCGCGCACTTTTTCTCGGCCAATTCCCAAACCGCCCGGACGGTCTCCGCGACTGGAATTGGACAGCGAAACTCATCCGTGAATAGCGTCATCCCCTGCCCTGACGCTTGCATTGAGCGGCGCAATTGTTCATTGAACGCGCGATTGCCCGTGGACGAAACGCCGCCGTTGATGGAAGTGCGCACGACCAGATGGCGCGGATTTTGCACCACAATTTTTTCCGCCGCGACTTTGGTTTCACCGTAAACGTGCAACGGATTTACCTCGTCGAATTCGGCATAATTTCCTTTGCGCCCATCAAAAACCAGATCGGTGGAAAAGAAGATGAATTGTTTATCGCACGCCAATTCTGCAAGCATCTGGGTGATTTCCACATTCACGCGTTGCGCGAGGGTGGGATTTTTTTGGGCATCCGCCACCGCCGTGATCGCGGCGCAGTGGATGATGAGTTCTGGCTGATCGCACAAAAATTCGCGGCGCAACGCAGCAAAATCGAGCAGATCAAAATCCGCCCGGGTGAGCGCCCGCACGCGCCATTGCGGAGCCAAACGTGGCGCGGTTTGGACTAGGTAATTTCCGATCAGGCCATTTGCGCCGGTGATCCAGACCAAACGCCTCGATGAATCAAATTCGGCCATGCCAGTAACCGGGACGACGTTTACCATGAGCAATTGCTATAATCAAAATCTGATCAGCCCGTTCAAGAAAAATAACCAAATATGGAAAGCGAGGAATCAAAGCACGTCTGGTTCGTTTACTATAAGACCTCCACCGTAATGGCGATGACTGAATTTTTCCCACAACCGTCTCAATATTCTTTCGAAAATCAACTCCCAAAGCGGGCAAACACTCTTCATAGTATCCAATCGCCGTGCTCAATTCTGCCACTGCTTCCGGATGAAACTCAACGGGCTTCATCCGTATTTAACACGCAGTTGAGCGAAAACATCTTCGGCCGGAATGGTTTTAGCGCGACCGGAAATAATTTCATCAACACGCTTTTCAACTTCGACTTGCCAAGCTTGTTCAACTTCTGCCGTGTCTTCAACGGGAGTCGGATCAAACGTTTGAATCAAAATTTTTGTCAACGCCGAACGGTCAGTCAGTGACAAGCTTAAAGCTTCTTCCGCAACTTGTTCCAGTGTTGCTTTCATTTGAACTTCAAATTAGTCCCACCGAACAATAGCGTCAAGCGGTTCAATCAATCAACCGTTTCGTCAAATCACCATAAGCATCAATCCGGCGGTCGCGGAGGAACGGCCAGTGCGTGCGCGTGGTGTCTACGTGCGCGAGATCTACGGGCACGATCAGAATTTCTTCCTTGTCGGAACCGGCTTTGGCGATGATTTCGCCCGAGGTGCCGGCGACAAAACTTTGGCCCCAGAATTCCAAGCCGTCGCCGCCGACGCCTTTGATGATTTCGTGGCCGATGCGATTGACGGAAGCAACGTAGCAACCGTTCGCAACGGCATGCGAGCGTTGGATGGTTTCCCACGCGCTGTGTTGTTTGATGCCGTATTTCACTTTTTCCGACGGATGCCAGCCGATGGCGGTCGGGTAAAAAAGAATTTCCGCACCTTGCATCGCCGTCAAACGGGCGGCTTCGGGATACCATTGATCCCAACAAATCAATACGCCGATCTTCGCGTATTTGGTTTGCCAGGACTTGAAACCGAGGTCGCCGGGCGTGAAATAAAATTTCTCGTAGAACAACGGATCATCAGGAATGTGCATCTTGCGATAGATGCCGAGGAGCGAACCGTCGGCGTCAATGATCGCGGCGGTATTATGATACAAGCCGGACGCGCGTTTCTCGAAGAGCGAGGCGATGATGACAACTTTATGTTTCTTCGCGAGTTTTTGAAAAGCGTCGGTGCTCGGGCCGGGGATTTTTTCGGCGAGCTTGAAATGTTCGTGGTCCTCGCTCTGGCAAAAATATTGCGAGCGAAAAAGTTCCTGCGTGCAAATGATCTGCGCGCCCTGATTGGCAGCGCGTTCGATGAGCGCGATGGTCTTTTTCAGATTCGCGTCAGGATTGGCCGACACGTCCGTTTGAACGAGGCCGAGTTTAATTTCGGACGAAGCTTTCATACGATCAGAAGTTTACCGCGCGTTTTGCGCGAGAAAAATGGTTTTCAATTGGGCATCCGCCGCCACCGGTTTCACGGGTTCCTGACCGAAGAGTTCGCGGATGAATTTGCCGAGCGTTTCGTTCGTCGGGCCATAGCCGCTGTGATAGATGTAGTATTCGAGATCATACATCAATTCATCAGCCGTCGCATAACGACGGTTTGTGTCGCGCGCGAGGCAGTGGTGCAAAATGTCGTTCAGCTTGTCGTCGATGCGCGCATCAAGCGCCCGAAAATCCGGGATCGGCTGGTTCAAAATACGGTTGCGGGATTCCTCCGCCGTGGCGCCTTTGAATAAATTCCGCCCTAAAAGTAAGTGTCCAAGCACGACCCCAGCGGAAAAAATATCCGACCGTTTGTCCGTGATTTGAAAATCCGCCTGCTCCGGACTCATGTAATCCGGCTTGCCCGCAACGACTTCGCCTTCTTGATCCGTGAGAAAACCCTTCGCTTTGGCGATGCCGAAATCCGTCAATTTCACGTCGCCTTCGAACGCGATGAGAATATTTTTGAAGCTCACGTCGCGATGGACAATGCCCATCGGCTTGAAATTCTTATCCGACTTCGAATGCGCGTAAGCCAGCCCGCGGGCGATACGGCTGGTGATAAACACCGCGAGTTCCTTGGACAACGTCTTGCGCTTATCTGCAAGTTGATGCGAAAATTGTTCAAGATTAACGCCCCGGATCAATTCCATGGCGATGAAACACACGCCATTCGCTTCGCCCAAATGATACGTTTGAACGATGTTGGTGTGGATCAAATCCGCGACGAGTTTGGCTTCGCCAATGAAGTTCTCGATGAACATCTTCTGGCTCGCGTAATTGGGGCGGATGATCTTGATGGCAACGCGTTTAACGAAATCGCGCGAGCCGTGTTGCTCGGCCTCATAGACAATGCCCATACCGCCCTCAAAAATTTTGCGGACGATCTCGTAACGGAATTCGCTCTGGATGCTGAATAACGGCACGCGCACATGGTCGGGAATTGGCGAACGAAGTCAAGCCCTGCGCCAACAAACAACTTTAGCCGCCAGGACAAAAAACGATGAATGACGGAGGGCGAATCAAAACCACCTTCAAAATTCGTCCGTGAAAAACCCGTGTCACCGTGTCAAAAACCTACTCCCGCCTGCGTTCATCAGGGTTGATCTACGATTCCATTCCCCCCGGATTTGCCACAAAAAAACTTTAATTTTTTCACTTTTTTCGCTTGCGCGGCGCGGCCATTGGATTTTCAATCGGGGCAAGTCTGTTGATTTTCCGGACAAAACAAACAACAACAACCAAAGTTCTACTAAATTAAAATTATGGCCAAAGCACTCTCCAAAGCTCAGATCGCCTCGCTCGTCGCCGAGAAGAACGGTCTTTCCAAAAAGCAAGCGGTTGAAATCCTCGACTACATCGCGGGCCTCGCTTACAAACACGCGAAAGACACCTTCACGCTGCCGGGCATCGGCAAGCTCGTCCTGAAAAACCGCGCCGCCCGCATCGGCCGCAATCCGAAGACCGGGGAACAAATCCAGATCAAAGCCAAACGCGTCGTGAAATTCCGCGTGGCCAAAGCCGCGAAAGACGCGATCCTCGGCACCAAGTAATTGATTACTTTCATAAAAAGAGCGCTCCATTTTGGGGCGCTCTTTTTTTGTGAGGGCAGCGACCTGTCGCCGCAATCTAAATTAAGGCGATACCAATTATCCTGACGAATCGTCTTAAAACGGACATGAGACATTTGTTCATCCGCCTCGCCCTATTAATTCTCGCCGGAACGGTCGCCCGACCAGTCGGATACGCGCAAAGTTCTACGAACACCGCCCAACCCTTTCTCGTTTTCGACAACATGTTTTATGCGGGCAAACCAGATTTCTCGACGAACGGATTGATTCCCAATTGCGTGGTCTACGAAACCAGTGAATTAAAAGCCGCCGTCGCCGCCGGTCAATTACCCGACGAAACAGCCTTCAAAGAAAAAATCAAAAGGCTTTCGCTGAACCGTCCCGGTCCCATCGTCATTGACATCGAATACGCTTACCTTTCAAAAAATAAAAAAACGACGGATGCTGAAGTGAAGCAGCATTTCAAATTATTTATCACGCTCGCACATTGGGCGCACGAAGCCGCGCCCGGCCATCTCGTCGGCTTTTACGGCCACGGCTTATTCCCCGAAGAACCAGGCAAAGAATACGGGGCGGAAACCAAAGAACTGCTCGCCGCCATGGACGCTTTTTTCCCTTCCCTATATTCACACGGTAATCAATCGCCCGCGCAATGGCGGGAGAAACTGCAATTTCTGATCCAGCAAGCCCATCAAATCGCGCCCGGCAAACCCGTTTATCCGTATATTTGGGCGCAATATCACGAAGGCGGCCCAAAGGCGTTGGAATTTTTGGACGCGGATTACCTGACCTTCCAACTGGAAGCTGCGCGCACCGACGGCGCGGATGGCGTCGTGTTTTGGTCCGGAAACAAACCCGCGTGGACCGATCGTCCGTGGGCGCAAGCCATGTTAAAATTTGTCGCCGCCAAACCGATATGCAAAACAGCGGTCAAATCTGACCCGACTGCGCGGCCGAAAGCGTTGGAGCCGGAATGATTTTGCCAAGGCACTTCGAT
The DNA here is from genome assembly GCA_026225255.1 of Methylacidimicrobium fagopyrum. Taxonomy (GTDB): domain Bacteria; phylum Verrucomicrobiota; class Verrucomicrobiia; order Limisphaerales; family UBA11358; genus UBA11358. The sequence continues at coordinate 61,518 of JAMFSJ010000059.1, forward strand.
TGGCCGGAGCGCCTTTTCATTTCACGATCCAATTTTCCGATTTTCCCTTGGCACGTATTTCGTGTAATTCACGGTTGGCCGCTTCGCCGTTTACATCTGGGCGTTGAATTTTTCATTCTGAAAATTCTGTCAATTCCGCCCGATACAATTAAACTCCGCGCTTATTGCAAACATGAATCGCAAGCCGTCCATCCTCGTTATTTTCCTGTCGGTCTTCATTGACCTCATTGGTTTTGGCATCGTGCTGCCGCTATTGCCCGGCTTTGCCGAGGACAATTTCAAACCCGATTTCAGCGCCAAAGGCTTCATGATCGGCGGCATCATCGCCTCATTTTCCGCGATGCAATTTTTCTTCGCCCCCGCGTGGGGGAAATTATCCGACCGCATCGGGCGCCGTCCCGTCATGCTCATCAGCAACCTCGGCGCCGCCGGTTCGTATGCGCTGTTTGCCTTCGCCTGCAGCTTGAGCGGCGACGCCGGCCTCGTCTGGATTTTAATCTCGCGCATTTTTGCTGGCATCTGCGGCGCAAATCTTTCCGTCGCTTCCGCCTACATCGCCGATATTTCGCCGCCCGAAAAACGTTCCGCCCGCATGGGATTGATTGGCATGGCGTTCGGCCTTGGCTTCATTTTCGGTCCGGCCATTGGCGCGTTCAGCGTAGAATTATTTGGCAAGACCGGCCCCGGCTTCGTTGCCGCCGGTTTCTGCGCCGCGAATTTCATCCTCGGCTGGTTCATTCTCGGCGAAAGCCGCCAGCCCAGTTCTGCGCCCGTCACGCCACGACCGAAATTTACCCAATGGGGCCATACCCTCGCGCAGCCTAAATTGGGTATCCTCGTTAGCGTATTCTTTTTCGCAACGTTCTGCTTCACCTGCTTTGAATCGACTTTCCCGTTGCTGGCTAAACATCAATTTGGCCTTGGCGAAAAAGGTCTAAACCATCGCGTCGGCTATCTGTTCACCTACGCGGGTGTCATCGCTGCGCTCGTGCAAGGCGTCATCGGACGGCTCGTCAAAAAATTCGGCGAACCCAAATTAATTTTCTTCAGCCTCATCGTGTTTGCCGCTGGTCTTGCGGGCTTACCATTCGCCAAAACGCTTCCGGAAATATTGGTCGTCCTTGCCTTGCTTGCCATCGGTTCGGGACTGAACCGTCCCCCTGTCTTCGGCATGATCTCGCTGAATTCATCGCCCGATGAACAAGGTGCGAACCTTGGCGTCGCCCAAAGCATCGGCGCCCTCGCCCGCATGCTGGGACCGGTTTTCGCCGGCACTTTATTTTTCGTGCAACCCTCCCTGCCCTACTTGATCTGCGGGGGCATCGCATTGCTGACGTCCTTCTTCGCGTGGAGATTTCTTTGCCGCACTAAGTAAAAAACCCTCCTCGTCGTCCTCATCCTCATCCTCGTCCTCGAAATTTCTTTTAAAATTGAGGATGAGAACGAGGATGACGAGGAGGAGGAAGTAATAAAAAAACAGCGGACCAGCCATTTCACACCCGAAGGTATGGCCAGTCCGCCGTCTGCTCACACGAACAGATTCTTATTGTTGCGCCGGCGGGGCGTCTTGCGGCGGTGGACCACCAGCATCGTTGCCGCCATTGCCGTCTTGCGGCGGGCTCGGACGTTTGCCGAGATATTCATCGCGTGACAATTTGCCGTCGCCGTTTTTATCCAACGTCTTCAAAACTGCGCTGGCATTGGCGATTTCATCTGCATCAATGACGCCGTCATGATTCGCATCTAACGCACGCACGATCGCCGGAGTCGGCGGACGATGTCCGCGCGAACCGAATCCCGGGCCATCATGCGGCGGCGCATTCGTGTCATCCGTCGGCACATTGGCTTCACTGTCTTTTCCTTCAGCCGGAGGTGCCGGGCGTTTGCCGAGATATTCATCAGTCGTCAACTTGCCGTCGCCATTTTTATCCAGCGTCTTCAAAACTGCGCTGGCATTGGCGATTTCATCCGCATCAATCACGCCGTCGTGATTCACATCCAACGCGCGCACAATCGCCGGCAGCGGTCGATGTCCGCCCGGACCCCCATCATGACCGCCCGGCGGTGGTCCGTTCCGATCATCATCTTGGGCGCAGGCAGTGAACGCCGCCGCGCCGAACGCCAACGAGACCATCATCATTTTTATTTGTGTTTTCATATCGAGCCTTTCATTTATTCAGGTGTGAAATTGTAAGATCAGTTTATCAAGCCGCGCCTTAAGCGGGCATTAAGATCCCCGTTTGGGTCAACGTCTGTTGCATTGTCGCCAGCGGAAACGGTTTATGGATCAATCCACAAAACCCGTGCGCACGCGCTTCCGCTTCCGTCAAAATCCGTTTGCCCGTCACCAACAATACTTTGAGCGACGGCGAAATGGCGTGCAGCCGTTGGCCCAATTGAATGCCATCCATACCCGGCATTTCCAGATCCGTGATGACACATTGAAATTGTTCCGGAGCCTCTGCAAACGCGGCGAGCGCCGCGTGCGGTGAATCAAAACACACCGCCTCCGCCCCCGCCAAGTGCTCGGCCAGATCTGAGAAGAACACCAACATCTCCGTGTTATCGTCTACGACCATCCAGCGCGTTTTTGTTTTGAGAGCAGCCATCGTTTTCATGCGCTTACCTTACGCGAACGAACCTTAAGCCGACGTGAAGCCGAAGAAATTTGCCGATTATTTTTGGGCGAGATCACGGGCGGCCGTCGGCGGTAGAAATTTTTCATCCGTCAACGTTTTCAAAAATGCCACCAACGCCCGTTTATCCACCGCCTTCAACGGCAAGCCGCCGTCAGGATGTTTTGCCAGATTAGGATCCAGCGTCGCGCTGCGTTTCATGCCCGTGCAATAATGTTCTACCACTTCATCCAAGGTCCGAAAGCGTCCATCGTGCATGTAAGGCGCGGTCACTGCGACATTACGCAACGATGGCACGGAAAATTTTCCGCCATCGCCCACGCGCTTCGTCGCCTGATAACGACCCAAATCACGGAACACGGAATCCAATCCGTTGTTCGCAAAATCCTGACTCTGAAACAACGGTCCGCCGTGACAATGAAAACAATCCGCACCGAATTGCCCGTGATATGGATCGTATTCCGTGTTGAATAATTCGAAACCACGCTGTTCTTGCGCTGTGAATTGCGCGCGCCCATTCATCACGCGATCAAATTTCGCGTCGAACGAAACTTGCACGAGGAGAAATTGCTCCAGCGCCCGGGCGATTTTATCGACGTTGATTTCCGGTGAACCAAATGTTTTCGTGAACATCCGGTGATAATCAGAATCGGCTGAAATTTTCGCGACCGCGCTCGCCAGCGATTCGTGCATCTCGACGGGATTTTGAATCGGCTGCAAAACCTGTTCGCGCAGCGTGGCCGCCCGTCCGTCCCAGAAGAATGAATTTCTCCATGCGAGATTTTCCAGTGGCATCGCGTTGCGTGTGCCGAGCAAGCCATCCACACCGCGACTGAACCGGCGCGGCTGCGCGAACGCCAGATGTGGATTGTGACAGTTCGCGCACGATTGCCGGTCGCCCGATGAAAGTCGGCGGTCGAAAAATAATTGGCTGCCCAAGGCGACGCCTTCGACCGTGAGCGGATTATCGCGCGGCAAATCCGGCGTCGGCGCGAATTGCGAAATCGTCAGCCGATACGGCGTCGCGTCCGGCGCTATCATAATCTTGGTGGCACGGGCGTCTCGCCCGTCAAATCCGGCGTCCCGCCGGATTTCGTTTGAGGTGAGATTGGTTTGTGGTGTGCGCATACTAACGACTTGCCCATGCGCATCAGCAGTTTCGGGCGCGACGCCCGAAATAACGGGCCAGAGGCCCGTGCCACCCACCGAAAACGCCGCGATCACATTCTCCCGCAATTGAACCGCTAACCAATCATTCGTCCGCGAATGGCTGGTGTCCGTCCGGTCACTTAATTCAATTTTGTTTGGCGCCGAAAATATTTCACCGACATCCAACGCGATTTGCATTTCGCGACTGCTGCTCAAATCCAAATCCACCGGCAACTCGACTGTCATCAATTCACGGTCGGTGGCGATGTGATACGAAAAGCCGCTTTGCTTGCCGCCGTCCAGCCAACCGCCTTCGAGCGCGAGAAAAACATATTCGTGCGACCAATCCCAATACAGATGATTTACCTGCGGATTCAGCGGATGCCCCGCCGGCCACTGCGTGGAATTGCCGTGATTTACTGGCGGTTCAAGCCCGACTTGAAAACGCGCGCGGTCATAACTACCGGTCGGAACCTCAGTTAAAGTGAAGTTAGTTTTGCCATCGCGGGCGCTGATATAGGCGAACCAATTTGGCTGACCAATCCACGTTCCATCCGCGCGACGCAAGGCAAAATTTGACAGCAGAAAATCGAGTCGCGTGACGGAAATTTTTTGACCCGATGACGTTTGATTTACAAGCTTGTCGAAACCCAATGGTGCGCCGTTGAATTTTGCGATGAGGTTGACTTCAAGATTCGCTGAAGCTCCAAACGTCAAGCTCCAAGCACCAAAGAACATCCAAAAGCCAAGCACCAAGCATTGCGCGCTTCGCATATTCATTCGCTTCAACAATTTGAAATTCGTCATTTGAAATTTCATAGGTTTTTAGCGTTGATGGTTCACTGTGGATTGTTTTCAGTTTTCAATTTCAGTTGATCGTAAAACTGCTCACCGTGTAAGGCGGCGGACCGGAGGCGAACGTGACCACGATGCTCTGCGCGCCAGTCGCGGCGTTGGCAGGAATCGTGAACGCAGCGACTACCGTGCCTTGCGCCGTGCAGGTCGCGCTTGAAGCGGTGATGCCGTCCATCGTGACGCTTGTGATGGGCGCACCGGCGGGCGGATTCGGCGGCGAACTCGGCAGCGTAATCGTGATGAGAACCGATTGACCGCGATTCGCACTGCCGCCGGGCGCCACGCTGCTGACGGCAAAAAGCGTTGTGCCCGCCGAATCAAAACTCGCGACCGCCGTGCGTCCAACGCGATAAAATTGTTTATCGAGCGACGTTAAATTCGTGTAATTGCCATTGATTTGATTGGGTGAAACACCAGTTTTTAATACCGTCCAATTGGAAAAATTGGTGGTGCCTTCGACTTGATAACTCCCGCCTTCCAACGCGCTCCAACTCAACGTGACCGTGCCATTTTTCGCGCCGGGCGAATTGAGCGTTGCCACGAGATTCGTGTTGCCCAGAAAATTGGTGGCCACGGTTTCCGAAATTGCCGTCACGCTGCCGCCCGTCGGACTGCCGTAATAGCCGCGCCCGATATTATAAGGAAACGTCGGCGCGCCATTCGTGTTGATGCTCACAAAATACGCGTAGGTGCCGTTCGGAAATTCCGGCGTGACGCACCAGCGACCGTTGTATTCATCCAGATCAAAATCCACGCCCTGAACGTAACCGCGATCGCCGAGATAATCGTTGTCCTCCATGTAACGTCCGAGCGGATAACTCGTGCTCACGTTCGGTCCGGTTTGATTGGAACTCACGTTGAACAAGCGCGCCGACCACGCGGGAATGGTTTTGCGTCCGTTCACCGTGAGATTACTGGTGCCGAAATTTCCGTTGCGCAAAACATAGCCGGAAATCATCCGGCGAATGGCACTGTTCGCATTCGTCGCCACGGAATAACCGTAAGGCCCGTAGAGCGGATAACCATCCGCCGTCCATGCGAGAATCGGCGAATGCTGCGCCGGCGCGTTGGTGGACTCGGTGTAAATTTTTGTCACCGAATTAAAGTCCACATGATCGCCGAGTTGATAACGCAACGCCGGCGGATTCGCGTGATAATGATATTGTCCGCCCGCTTGATGCGCATTGTTCGGATCAAAGCTTGCGCCTTCATTCACATACGCATCACGATTCCAATAGCCGGTGATATTTTGCGCGTCCGTATTGGAAACCGTGCTCCAACTGTAGGCGTCCCAGCTATTGAACATCGCCGCGCCATCCACAAAATATCCGATCGGTCCGCCGCCCGTCGAGGTCTTGGTCGTCGGCACCGCGGGACTGCGCGGAAAGCGATAGAGTGCCTTCTGATTCACCGGCCAATTCGGAAACGGTTGCGTGTGCTGCGCGTTGAGATACCACGGTCCCATTACAAAACTGCCCAGTCCGGTGCTGCGAATATAGACCCAGTTCGACGACGAATAAATTTCCTGCACGCCGCAATACGCCGGCAACGATTGGATCGTCGTGCCGTTCGTCCAACTCGTTTGCGAAAGGCCATTCGTGCGCGAAATATCATTGGTATAAATGCGCGCGTATTGTCCGGCGTTGGTGGTGAACCATGAATTAATCTGTGGATCGGCAAATGTGTTTTGAAGCAAGAAGCCGAACGTAACGACAATGATTACAAGGCGGGTAAGATTTGTTTTCATGCCGCGACTCTACGCCAGCGAACCTTAAGCGAACGTGAAGCTGTGAAATTTTTGCACACGACTGCGTAAAAATTTTCTTCATCTCCGCTTAAGGTTCGCCTTGCGAACATTCCTGCACTGGCGGATTGGTTGCATTCCTGCAAAACTCCGCCGTTCGAACATGAGAATCCTGATTGTCGAAGACGAACCTGATTTGCTCGCGAGCCTTGCGCAGGCCTTGCGCGAAGAAGGCTACGCCGTCGACACTGCTGATAACGGCGACGACGGACTCTTCAACGCCGAAGGCACAGACTACGACGCCATCGTGCTCGACGTGATGTTGCCCGGCTTGGACGGCTGGGAAATTCTCAAACAACTTCGCAAAACCAAAAAAACTCCCGTGCTCATGCTCACGGCGCGCGACCAGACGCGCGATCGCGTGCGTGGCCTCGACACCGGTGCGGACGATTACGTCGTCAAACCGTTTGATCTCGAAGAAATTTTTGCCCGCCTGCGCGCGATCATCCGTCGCAGCGCCAATAAAACAACGAACGTCATTGCAATCGGCGAGGTGAAAATTGATACCGCCGCGCGCACTATTCTACTCAAAGAAAAGTCCGTCGAAATCACCGCACGCGAATACGCGCTCGTGGAATTTCTCGCGTTGCATCGTGGCGAAGTCGTCACGCGCACGCAACTTTACGAACATCTCTTCGACGAAAACGAAAGCTCGCTTTCAAATCTACTAGATGTCCACGTTTCCAACGTCCGTAAAAAACTGGGTGCGGAATTTATCGCCACCCGCCGCGGCCACGGCTATTGCATTGAATGAATGAAAACAGCCAATAACCATTACACGTCTGCCACGCGCTTTCCCAATTGGAGGTTGGATGTTTCCAGATCTTATTTTCAAACTGCTCCGGGTGGCACAGGCCTCCGGCCTGTAAAATCCGGCGTCCCGCCGGATTTCGTTGGTGACTTACATTGTTTTTTGACTCGCGCAAACCTAAAACCATTCCCGCCGCAAACAGTTTCTGGCGAGACGCCTGAAACAACAGGCCGGAGGCCTGTGCCACCCGGAAACGTTTGAAATCTCGCCTTAAAATATGATTCCTAAATCCATCAAATGGCGATTGCAACTCTGGTATGGCCTGATTCTCGTGGTCGTGCTCGCGGGTTTTGGTTTTACCGCGTATCAACTGGAACGCGGACGGCAGTTGGGTCGCATTGATGACGAGTTGCATCGCCGTTTTGACGTGTTGGCCAAGGCGGTCCACGGCCCTCCGGGACAACGTGGCGAACCACGCTTCAACCGCCCGCCACCGGACCAGCTTCCGGAGGATGGCCCGCCTGGACTGGATTTTAATCCGCCGCAACAATTTAATTTGCCGCCGCAAGCCGCCAATTTGTTTGATGCGAACAGCGCGGATCAATTTTATTTCATTATCCAAGGGCGAGGTAAAAATGAAATTGCCCGATCCGAAAATGTCCCGCGTGCAGAAATGGGTTTTAACCATTTTTTTGAGCAGGAAAATCACCTGGATAATCCGCCGAAACCGGCACCGGCGGAAGATTTTAAGGATGAGCGGGTTATTTTTCGCAGTCTGCCTTCGGGCGAAACCATTTTGATCGGGTGTTCCATCGTGCCGGAATTGAATGAACTGAAAGCCACGGCCTTGAAACTCACTTTGGTTGGCGGAATTATTTTATTCTTCGGCCTCGCGGGCGGTGGTTGGTTGGTTTCGCGCGCCTTGCGGCCGATTGAAAACATCAGCGCGGCGGCAATAAAAATTTCTGCCGGGGATTTGTCCCAACGTATCAACAGTGCCGAAGCCGAAAGCGAACTCGGGCAACTTGCGGCGGTTTTGAATGCCACCTTCGCGCGACTTGAAGCTGCGTTCGCGCAACAGAAACAATTCGCGTCCGATGCCGCGCACGAACTGCGCACGCCGGTCACGGTCATCCTCACGCAAACGCAGACCGCGCTGAACCGCGAGCGCGAACCGGCCAGCTACAAACAAACGCTCGAAGCTTGCCAGCGTGCGGCGCAACGGATGCGGAAGTTGATCGAATCGTTGCTCGCGCTGGCGCGACTCGATGCCGGACAGGAAGTTTTGAAACGGCTGCGGTTTGATTTCGCGAAAACAGTAGATGATTCCATCGCTTTAGTTGAACCCATCGCGGCTGAACACGGCGTAAAAATTTTCACTGAGCTCGAATCGTTGGAAATCAACGGCGATTCGGAACGGCTCGCGCAAGTTGTCACCAATCTTTTGAGCAACGCCATCCAATACAATCGTGCGGACGGCGAAGTGCGCGTGAAATTGAAATTGGAAAACGGCCTGGCGATTCTAACCGTCGCCGATTCCGGTCATGGTATTGCGAACGCAGATTTACCGCGAGTTTTTGAACGATTTTATCGCGCCGATAAATCACGCACGGGCGCGGGCAATACTGGATTAGGGCTATCTATTTGTCAGGCCATCGTCACTGCGCACGGAGGCACGATTGAAGTTTCCAGCGAGGAAAATGTGGGGACGACTTTTACCGTGCGGTTGCCGATATAATAAAACCAGATGGGGAGAGACTCTGTCGAACCCTAACATTGTTGCGCGTCCAATTTAGTTAGAGCTCGACGGAGTCTCGCTCCACCAGTTTTTAAAATTTATTTCAAAAACAATTCCGCCGCCGCATCCGCAAAACGCAGCCCTTGCGGCGTGAGTTGAAAATAATTTTCCGTGCGCGACGCCCAACCGCGTTCGGACAATTGGTTCATCTCGGAATCCCATTCCTGACGCAGATCAAAACGGGTCACGCGCTTGAACTCATCGAACGGCCAGCCGGCATTCATCCGTAAACCGAACGCGGCGATTTCGCCCGCACGTTTGGGCGGCGATAATTCCTCACTGGATTCGATGGCACGTCTGCCTTTTTCCAACTGCTCGCAATACAGTTGCGTATTGGACCAATTCTTCGTCCGCACGCCGCGCACGTAACCGGTCGCGCTCGGGCCGAGGCCGTAGTAATCGCCGCCGCGCCAGTAGTTCACGTTGTGTTTGCTCGCGCGTTCCGGAATGACAGAATGACGGATGACGGATGACGCACTTTCTGGCCCGATCATTTGACCTTCGTCCTTCGTCATTTTTCCAACGCGCGCAAAATTCGCAATTTCGTATTGCTGAAAACCGGCATTCGTCGCGTGCGAAATCAGTTCGTTATACATGTCGCAGGCCAGATCTTCATCCACGGAAAATTCGCCGGCTTGTAGTTGGTGGAACAACGGCGTGTCGTCTTCGTAAATCACTTCGTAACTGGACAGATGTTCACTCTGCATCGCGGCGGCTTCGTTGAGCGTATCGCGCCAGATTTCCATCGTCTGCGTGGGAATGGCGAACATCAGGTCAAGATTGATGTTCTCAAAACCGGCGCGCCGCAAGATATCGAACGATTTGAAAACCGTTTCGCGCGAGTGAATGCGGCCGAGACGGTCGAGCAATTTTTCATCGAGCGATTGCACGCCCATCGAAATGCGGTTCACGCCAAAATCGCGCAGCAACTTGGCTTTGTCGGCGGAAACCGTGGCAGGATTACTCTCGACGGTGAATTCTTCCGCGCCGAGCAGATTGAATTTTTCCATCGCGCGCAAAATGGTTTCCCATTGGCGCAGGTTCAATAGCGACGGCGTGCCACCGCCGAAGAAAACCGTGCGCGGCTTGAGATCGGCGGCGACAATTTCCAATTCGCGCACGAGGCCGTCAACATAGCGGTTCACCAACTCGCCCGAGGACGCTTCCGAATAGAAAGCGCAATACACGCATTTCTGCGCGCAAAACGGGACGTGAACATAAAGGCTCGTTATGGGGGTCGTGGACGAATCCGGCATGGAAACACATTAGGCGGCGCAGAGCGGATTGTCCAGCCAAGCTGGCGCTCTCAGTGCCGTGTGGAACTTCAGAAACGGCTCAAAACCAGGACCAGTTTCCCGGAACTATTCGGACTAAGTCGGATCACTCCGTTCTCTAGCTGCGTGCAAGAACCGGCATCCTCCGCCAGTTTAAGTTGATAGTTCGCCCCGGCGTCATGGTAAGTAATGCTATCCGATGCGACCTTTTGCACGGCTGATTTTTGCCGCGCACCGCCGACCAGATCCCAAGCCCAATGCAAAGGTTTACCTTCCCCGTCGACGCCGGTGAAAGTGACCCCATCTTCCGAGCAGATAATTGAAAAACTCCCGCCGCCGCGCAGAGGTTGTTGGATGCTCAAATCAGTTGTGTTCAATTCCTTGACCCGCGGCAAACCCTCCGGAACCAGTGACGAAGTCTTGCCATCCGCCGCAACTAATACCGGCCAAATGCCCGCCGGTTCCGTTCCCGACCAGAGACAACCATCCATTACCGGTAGTGTTTCATAGGCCAAAGACTTCGTCGCCAGCGCCGTTGCGTGCGTCGGCGAGACGACGTTTTCATCGAAACAATGGAGGTCGCGAATGAAGAAGCCATTATTCTCCCAGAGAAAATTGATGCGATAAAACCGGTTGTCATACCAAACGCTCTTTCGGTCTTGATGCTTCCAATCCTCCAGGGCAACCACCGAAGTCGGGGGGGTAACGGCATAATTTTTCCGAAACCATTCGCCCGCCTGCGCCAACGTTTTCACTTGAATCTCGCCAGCTTTCGCTTGTTTGGCGAGCAGTGCCACTTGGAGCGTCAGTCCGGTTTTCATCCCCGCCCAGCCAAACGAATTTTCTTGCCCGGCCTGAGTATAACCAAAGGCCAGCGCGGGTTGTTGAATGAGATTATTCATGAACCAGCCAACCCAATCCGCCGAGCCACCCGCGCGAGGATAGACTGGTTCGAGGGTCCACATGCCGGGAGTCGTGCCGTATTGATAGATCGGATCGCTCCCTAACATACGAAAGATCGGCACACTGATTTGTCCCGACTTAGTCTGTGCGGGCATATAGGCATTAAGCCGACTCGGATAGTAGGCTTGATTCCAATAGCCGCCCCACAACGTATAACCATCCGTGCCGACTTGGTCTTTGCAATTACAGGAGGCCACAATGCCGTAACGTTCAGCCATGTAAGCCAGGGTAACTTCATCAATATACCAAGAGCCAACGGTGCGCGGATAGGAGCCAAAAATCGCTTTGAAATCCACCATATAGACATCGACCAACTGACGTCGTTCGGCTGGCGTGTAGCCCGGAGAAAAACCAATGTTCGCCGTGGAATCCCATTCGTGTTGCCCGCGCCATTTCAGCCCGGCCTTTTCGGCCAACGGTTGCGGAATTTCCCACCAAGCTGCAATTTCATCGTTAGTTCCTAGTTGTTCTTTAAGCAGCTTTTGATAACGCGGATTGATCAAGGCGTCATATTGCAATGCCCACGTCGCCGGCAAGCCGGTCGGTTTAAGCAATTCAATTTGTTGTCGCGTTGTCTCCAACAAAACATTTTCTGAATCCGCAACGCGATAGTCGGAGTTACGAATGAAGTTATAGATATTAACAATGCGCGGCGCTTTGGTTTCCGCCGATTGAGCCATGTTCGCCGAATAAAATCCGCACACGAATAACAAGACTATCCGGCAGCGGGTGCGAAAAGCTTTTGAGGTCATTAGCATTGAGTAAACAGGTTGTAATTAAGTTATCAGTCGCAAACAAGATTAATGTGTCAACCGGTAGAAAACGCTGCCGCTGGTGTTGTTGATAGGAATGATTAGTTGGTTCGTAGTGGCCGAGCCAGCGACGTTAACCCAATTCGTGCCCAAACCTTGCGCCTGGCTGTTGGTCTGCACTTGCAACTGCCAACCGACATGATCGCTCGGCCAGCTCAAGGTCAAGTTATTGCCGGTCGTCTGAAATAGCAGGTTGGTCGGATTTGTCGCCGTCACAAAAGCAGGTTGACCAAATATATTAATTGTCGAGTAACCGCAGTAGCCGTTCTCCGAACTCGGATTGGTGAAATCAAATTTCACGGCGGCGACATTAGTGGCCAACACACCGTTGGCGGGAACTAATGAAATGCGGGTGGCGGATTGCGCGCTGGCGGTATCCGTTGGATTATAATTAACGCTGGCCAAAACAATGAAGCTAGCTGGCGACGCGACTTGAGAATAGGAAACTGTGTAAGCTTGTTGATCGCGACCTGCATCCGACCAACCGCCATAGACGGTGATGTTCGTCAGGTTATAACCATTGCTTGGGCCAGCGAGCGAATAAATCACCGTCGCTCCGGCACCGTAGCCGTTACCGCACGTCACATAATTTATGGTCGTCGTATAACCACTGGTCGCCGGGATTTCCAACAAGCTGCCGTTCCCGCCGGCGGTCAAAGAACTAACGCTGCGTCCGGGAATTTCCAGACTAAAGTTGCCGCTCGTGCTACTCGGCAAAGCGCCCGCAATCAAACTATTATTCGTCAATACTGCCCACGTTGGCGTGAACGTGCCGCTACCGTTGCCGGTTTGCGCGGCGATATCTGTGATGACATTATTCACCGCCGCGGGCACGCTCGAAACATTTAGGGAACTCGTCGCGCTGACCGCGACACCGTAAGCATTAGTGGCTCGCAGTTGATAACTCGCGGTGTCGGTTAGTTGCAGATTCGTCAACGTCAAGGTTGGGCTGGTTGCGCCGGAAATATTATTCGTCACGCCACCACTGACTTTTTGCCATTGATAGGTTAGCGCATTAGCCGACGTGAACGCCGCCATAAACGTTATCTGGTCACCGACCACATTCGCCGCCGTCACGGGCAGTGGATTCGTGGCCACCACCGGACTAACGGAGATACCGAACAATCCGATTTGAGCATAGCCGCAAAATCCGTTCTCTGAACTAGGATTGGTGAAATCGAATTTTACCGCCGCGACATTTGTAGCCAGGACACCGGTAGCGGAGGTCAAGGTTGTGCGCGTGGCGGAAGGAGCACTGGCGGCGTTCGCGGGATTGTAATTCACACTGCCGAGCGAAATGAAAGTCGTCGGGGCGGTAACTTTAGAATAATAAACCGTGTAAGCCTGTTGATCGCGGCCATTATCGCGCCAGCCGCCATAGACCGTGATGTTCGTCAGTGTGTAACCGCCCGCCGAGGTATTTGTTAGCGAGTAAATCACCAATGATCCTGCCGTCGGACTACCGCTGTTGCCGCAGGTCACGTAGTTGGTGCTGGTGGTCGTCGTGGAACCCCCTTGAGCAATCGTCAGTGAACCGCCGGTGGTCAATGAGTTAACATTGCGATCACCCCAATAATTTTCCAGATCATAATCGCCGTTCGTGCTACTGGGAATTTGACCGTAAATAATATTACCCGCGGCTAATGTCCAGGTAGGCGTGAACGGAATGCCGTAGCTCAAACCGGTTTGCCCGGCGTAAGCAGCCGTCACGTTGTTGCCCAATGACGACGCGCTGGAAACGGTCAACGAACCGGCGCTACTCACAGAAATCACGGCCGGGTTGGACGCGGTTACTTGATACGTTGCGGTATTCGTCAGTTGTAAGTTCGACAAAGTCAAAGTCAGATTAGTGGCACCCGGAAGGTTATTCGTTGCGCCATTGCGGATGACTTGCCATTGATAGACTAAGTTCGTGCCGACGGCGGTTGAGGCCGAAAAAGTTTCCTGTCCGCCCACCACATCCGCCGCCGTCACCGGCGTCACGACGGAGTTGAACGTATCCAGAATCCAGGCGGCGTATTGGCTCATCTCGCCGGGGCCGGCGGGCGGATTGCAACCCGTGCAGGAGGCCCACAGAAAACCGCCCGTGCAGCCAGCGCTGGCGCCGGTCTGCATTTTCGTTAGGAAGGTGGTATCACGTTCGTAGTCCCAATACCCCAGCACGACTTTCAGGCCGCCAAAGTAAGTATTCCAAGTCGCTGGATTATTCCCCGCGCCGCCGTCGTAACCTTGCAAATAGACTTGGTCGCACGTGCTGCCCAAGCCGGATTTCACCGCCGACCAATAGCTGGGATTTGTGTAGGGGCACAAAGTCACTTTCATGCCAACCGCGCCGCACATCTGGCCGAAGCTGGTTGCCGAAGATGAGTCATAAGTGCTCTCGTCATCGTAATCAACGGCATCAATACCAAGCGCGTTCCGCATGGCCTGAAGATTTTTATAAAGCACCGTCCCGGTTCCCGCGCCATCGGTAGCGATGCGATTCTTAATATTGCCAAAGCTCGGATCCCCCCAACCACCGATGCACATCTCGATGCGGGTGATACTCGTAGGCGCCGTGCGACATTGGTTGAGTAACGCAGCCCAATTCGTCGGCCCCATATAAACGCCACCGCTGCAAACTGTGGAGCCATCGCCGTAGGTGAAATCGCCGTTGGATTGGACGGTCATGGTGAAGAGCACCATTGTGTTGAAACCCGACGTTTGCAAGCCACTGATTTGGGAAGTGGTCAGGCCGCTCACGCTGCCCATGTTGCCGTTCAAGAAAATCATCGCCGTGGCCGTTTGAGGAGCCGCCGACATTCGCTGGGGATTGGCTAAACCAGTAAGCAAAGCCAGCCAGATGCCGACCAGCGATAATATTTTCCGCGACATACTTCTCGATTCGTTAAACCGGGAGCGCTGACGTATCGCCGGCGGGACGTCAGCGCTCCGGTAATTTAGGAACGACTGATAAAGCTATAAGTCCCCGAGCCCGCCTCAAACACGGCACAGCCATTTTCCATCCGCAGAAAAGTGGCCCCTTTCATTTGAGCCACGCTATCACCACTTTCAGTCACCGCGCTGGAATCTTTGGCGGGAACATAGATCGTAGCCGTGGTGTTCACTGGAATCGTCACTTGCAAGGTCAGCTCTTGTTCAGACTGTTTCCAATCCGTAGCTATGATTCCATGAATGGAATCATAGCTCGTCTTGGCCCAAGTAAGCCCGGGTTCAATGACCGGCTTGATCGTGATCGTCTTATAACCGGCGCTGGCAGACTTGATACCACCAATGCCACCGAACAGATATTCGCCGCAGGAACCAAGTGAATAATGATTAAAGGAATTCATGCCGGGATCTTGAAAGCCTTTATCCGGCGTCCAACCATCCCAGCGTTCCCAGATGGTGGTCGCTCCGTGTTTCACGGAGAATAACCAAGAGGGAAAAGTATCTTGCTTGAGCAAGCGATAGGCGCTTTCGCCTTTGCCCGCTTGCGTCAAAACCGGCAGCAAGTAACTCACGCCGACAAAGCCGGTGGATAAGTGCCAGCCTTTCGCTTTAATATCATCTTCGAGATATTGCGCCGCTTGGGGACGAAGAGTTTCCGGTAACAGTTCAAATTTGAGCGCCATGGCATAGGCACATTGCGTATTGCCGAAGATGCGGCCATCGGCAGCGACATACTTCTTGTTGAACGCAGTTTTGATGTCGGCAAACAATTGATCGTATTTATCGGCATTTTGGGTTTGACCGAGAACGCGGCAAGATTCTGCCACCAGATGCGTTGAGTAAGCAAAGAACGCAGTGCCGATCAAATCTTTCGGCGTGTCCGCTTCAATGGATAACCAATCGCCGTAGTCATTGCCGCGATCACGTCCGCGGATCAGTTCGTCGCTATGTTCGTGCAAGTAATCCACCCAGCGAATCATGGCGGGCAAATGTTTTTCAAGAATGCGTTTGTCGCCATAGGCTTGATAAATCGTCCACGGACAAATCACACCGGCGTCGCCCCACGCGGGAACGCCATTCGCGCCCATTGTATTTGGACTCACATCACTGAATGAACCGGCGGCATTTTGACCGTCGTCCACATCCACCAACCACTTAGTAAAGAAAGCGGCGACGTCAGCATTGTAAGTGGCTGTGCGAACAAATACTTCAGCATCGCCCATCCAACCCAGGCGTTCATCACGTTGCGGACAATCGGTGGGCACGCTAATGTAATTACCGCGCTGGCCCCATTGGATGTTTGATTGAAGCTGGTTGATGCGCGGATCGGAACAGGCAAATTCGCCCGTGCGCGGCGTATCAGAACTAATAACCACGCCCGTCACGGTATCCAACGTAGGCGGTTGCGCCAGACCGCTGAGTTCGACATAACGAAATCCGTGGAAGGTGAAACGCGGCTGCCAAATTTCCACGCCATCGCCCTTGGTGGTGTAATGATCAACCGACGGTGCGCCGCGTAAATTCCGGGTGTAGATCGAGCCATCAGGATTGAGCATTTCTGCATGCCGCAGAGTGATGGTCGTGCCAGCGGGGGCAGATACTTTTAAACGAACCACGCCGACCATGTTTTGGCCGAGGTCATAAATCCAACCACCGTTTTTGGAGGGTTTAAGCGACTTAGGTTTAAGTTCAACAATCTCGCGCACCGGTTCCATTACTTGGGCATTGAACTGGCGGGCTATTTCTTCCGGCACAGTCACTGAAGTCCATTTACCAGCATCCAATCCGGACTTATCCCAACCGATGATTTCTTTGCGCGAGTCATACGTTTCGCCCAACATAAAATCCGCCGAAAGAATCGGGCTATCGTGTGAACGCCACGTTTCATCCGTCGTGATCCGTTCCATGTGACCATCGGTATAAGTTACTTCAAGTTGGGCGAAGAAGGCCGGATCTTTTCCGAAAAATTCAAAACCGCTATTACCGATATGGCCGCTGAACCAACCATTGCCGAGCAAAGCACCGATGGCATTTGCGCCGGGCTGCAAGAGCGAAGTGACATCATAGGTTTGATAGCGCACCCGTTGGCGATAATCCGTCCAGTCAGGCGCAAGAATATGATCACCGACCCGTTGGCCGTTGAGATGAACTTCGTATAAGCCCAAAGCCGTGACATATAACGTGGCACTTTTGATGGCCGCTCCCAGCTCGAACGGTTTACGAAAATATTGGACGGCCTCACTCTGCGCCGGAATCCGCAAGGTTTCATTTTCACCAATGATGTTTGTGTGCGATTGACCATCGTAGGCGTATTCAACCCGCAAATGCTTGACCATATTGTTAGCCGGATCGCCACCCATGTTTCGATTATTAACCGTCAATTTAAGGCTGCCGTTTTTGATATGGCGCACCAAGTTAGAGGTGACATCCACCGTGGTCGTCTCGGCTTCGTAAGCGGCGCGATAAATGACTAATTTCGCATCCGGACTCCCGACCGAAGATTGGGATTCAATCCATTTTGCGCTCCAATCTTCCGGTTGCAACAAACCCATTTGCCAGGTGGCAACGGAACTCCACGCGCCCGGGGCACTTGATTCATCCCAGGCGCGCACTTTCCAAAAACAATTTTCGCGGGAAACCAGCGGTTTGCCGCCATAAACAATCTGGGAACTTTCGTCGGAAATCACTTTGCCGCTATCCCACAAATCACCGTTATCCGCCGCGAGCAATTCTTCGGAGGAAGCGACCAAGATTTGATAAGCCTGCTGCATTTCGCCGCGCTGGCTGGAGGATAATTTCCAAGTC
The DNA here is from genome assembly GCA_026225255.1 of Methylacidimicrobium fagopyrum. Lineage (GTDB taxonomy): Bacteria > Verrucomicrobiota > Verrucomicrobiia > Limisphaerales > UBA11358 > UBA11358. The sequence continues at coordinate 79,296 of JAMFSJ010000059.1, forward strand.
AACCGTGGCTGCGTGGCGTCAATGCCCAACGGATTCGTCAGATATTCGCAACGTAAATCTTTGGTGGTCACCGCCGCCGAACAAATGCCAGCCACGAAAATAACGGCCAGCGTGAGGATGTGTTGTGATCGCTTCATTCTATTTTTGATAAAAATTTTAACTACTGATCCCGCCAATGATACTAATGACTTGGGCGGACTATCCCGGTCAAACTCCTGCGTGTTTTAATTTTGCACGCAGAACCACCTTGGCACTAAAAAGCGCGCTTGGGTCGAGTTTATTATTGATATCGACACAAGGAATCATCGCCCGTTTCAATGGTGATTACTTTAAGTTAGCCGTTGGCGAAGGTAAACGTCTATAACCCGACACGGTGAGCGGCTCATCACCGAAACAGGGGATGCTGGCAAAAAACCTTATAAATTGCCCTCGAAACCAAGGCGCAGGAAAAATCCAGATCAGCCGTTTCCAAAATTATTTTCCGGCGAGCGTGGCTTCTGGTCTCACTTGGAGACCCAAAACTCGGCCGCTTTGCGCAAGCTTTCGGAGACGGGCAGACTTTCTGATTCCAGAGTGTTGATGGCACACGTGGGGCAAATGCCATGGGAAAAGGCGACGTTCGTATGGTGCGCAATATAAGTTTCGATCTGGTTCCAATAACCTTTGTCATCGCGGATTTTTTTGCAATGGCCGCAGATCGGCAACAGTCCGCTCAAGGTATTCACCTGCTCCAACGCGGCTTGCAATTGCCGGTTCAAGCGTTTGCGTTCGATGGCGTAACGGATGGTGCGGGTGAGCAACAGTTCGCTCAATTCGCTTTTGGGCAAGTAATCCTGCGCGCCGCCTTGGATCGCGGCCACGGCGGTGTGCATATCGCCTTTGATGGTCAAGATCACAATCGGCAACTGGGGCGCATCTTTTTGCAAGGCTTCAAACGTCGCCAGTCCTTGGCTGTCCGGCAAGCCGAGGTCGGAGAGCACGGCGTCAAACTCATGCCGCGCCAGCATGGTCAGCCCACCAGCGAGATTGGGCACATGCGTGATGATCAGCGCGGGATCTTCCGTCAACAGGGCTTTCACCAACAGCGCATCGCTCGGGCTGTCTTCAATCAGTAAAATTTGAATCGGTTTCATAATAAGGTGTTTTTGGGCGGCAGTTTTACGATGTTGAACCAGAAATTCTCGATGAATTGAACGACTTCGATGAACCGGTCGAAATCCACCGGTTTAACGATGTAACAGTTGGCGTGATGACCGTAAGCGGCGGCCACATCTCGCTCGGCTTGCGAGGCGGTCAGGACAATGACGGGAATCAGTTTCCACTGCGGATGCGACTTTATTTCCGCGAGCACTTCCAATCCGCCTTTGCGCGGCATGTTCAAATCGAGCAAAATCAAATCGGGCACGGGGGCATCGGCATAACGGCCTTCGCGACGCAAAAACGCCAGCACTTCCTCACCGTTGGTCACGGTGTGCGGGCGATTAAGAAATTGCGAGGACTTGACCGCTTCCTGCGCAATGGCCATGTCCGACGGACTATCGTCCGCCATTAAAATTTCAGCTTGTCGCTGGTTTTCCATTTTTTTGTCCTTCCGGCAAAGTGAAATAAAAGGTCGTGCCGTTTCCCGCTGCCGATGCCAACCAAATTTTCCCGCCGTGCCGCTCGACAATTTTTTTGCAAATCGCCAGCCCGATGCCCGTGCCCGGATATTCATCCCGCGTATGCAGGCGTTGAAAAATACCGAAAATACGTTCGAAGTATTTGGGTTCGATCCCGATGCCGTTATCGCGCACTGAGATCGTCCAAAAACCATCCCCCTCCCGCGCCGCGCCGAGGTGAATCTCCGGCGTCCGTTCCCCGCAAAATTTAATGGCGTTACCGATGAGATTTTGGAACAGCAACGCCAGTTGCGAACCGTCCACCGGCAACGTCGGCAGCGCGTCATGGAGAATCAGCGCCCGGCGTTCGCGGATCGTGACGGACAAGTTTTCCAGCGCCCGTTCCAACGGTTTGGCAATCTCCATCATTTCAAACTGATGCGGCTGCGAACCGATGCGCGACAACGCCAGCAAATCGTCAATGATGTCCGCCATCCGCTTCGCGCCGTCCACGATGTGGCCGATCATCTCGTCCTCGTGCGGCGTCAATTTATCGCTACAATTTCGTTTGAGAATTTGTGAAAAACCGGACACCGCCCGCAGCGGCTCCCGCATGTCGTGCGACGCGACGTAGGCGAATTGTTCCAGTTCCAAATTGGAGCGTTTCAATTCCGCCGTGCGCTCGGCCACGCGCTGTTCCAACTCGACATTCATCTGCTGGATTTTTGCCTCCGCAGCTTTGCGCTTGGTGATGTCGGCGCGAATGGCGATGTAATGCAACGGCTTGCCGTCCGCATCCAGAAAAGGAACGATCGTCGTGTCCACCCAATAAAACGAACCGTCCTTCGCCCGATTTTTGATCTCGCCCTTCCACGTCCACCCCTGCCCGATGGTCGTCCACAATTCGCGGATAAACGCTTGGGGATGATGCCCCGAATTGATGAGCCGATGATCTTGCCCCAACAATTCCTCGCGCGCATATTTTGAGATCGCGCAGAACTTGTCGTTGACGTAAGTAATTTTCCCCTTCGCGTCCGTGATCGCCACAATCGCGTGTTCATCCAGCGCGGATTTCAAATCGCCCACTTCTTTGAGCGAGTCTCTTAACTGCTCCTCAACCGCCTTGCGCTGGGTGATATCCGCGCGGATGGCGATGTATTGACGCGGCTGGCCGTCGGCGTTCAGGAACGGCACGATCGTTGTATCCACCCAATAAAATGTGCCATCCTTCGCCCGATTTTTGATCTCGCCCTTCCACACCCGGCCATGCGCCACCGTCGTCCAGAGTTCACGGATAAATTTTTTTGAATGATGCCCGGAATTGATGAGCCGATGATCTTGCCCCAATAATTCCTCGCGATCATATTTTGAGATCGCGCAGAACTTGTCGTTGACGCAAGTAATTTTCCCCTGCGCGTCCGTGATGGCGACAATGGCGTGTTCGTCCAATGCCGCCTTCAAGTCGTCGATCTCTTTAAGTGAAGCCTTTAATTGTTGATCCGCCAACATAAGCTTAAAAGCAATAATGATTACAACTCGCTTATTGTCAACATGCTACAGCCCTTTTGGCCAAACATGAATATGTTAGCCCCCACTAAGCAACGCTACCGGCGATGGCTCGCGATTTGTCTGGCCCAACGCCCGCATTTCACCCGCTAAAAATAGTTTGAACAAAATTAAATGAGCGCGGTCTGATTAAGTGTAGATGGATATGGTTAGTGTTTAGGTTTGGTTTCATGTTTAGGGTTAGGGGTTGAGAGTCTGGCTATTTTATTGGGTTTAATAGCCAGACTCTTTTTTTATGCCAAAATGGTGTATAGTGACGCGCGCAGCCAAACGTGAACTTTACATTTTCCGAGCCAACCAATTAACTCTGCGCCATTTATTTTATTTTTATGCTGAAATTTATCGGGCAACCTCCGCGTCTAGGATTAATGACGGTTCCATTTTTCAATACGAATATGAAAAATCTTATAAAACTCTCGGTTTTAGCGTGTATTTTGGTCAGCGGCACGGGGTCGTTATCGGCTCAAGATGAGGTGCCGGTGCCACCACCCACGCCGGATTATCAACCACTCACCGACCCACAGTTGGATCAATTGCTCGGCCCCATCGCGCTGTATCCCGATCCGTTGACGGCGCAGATTTTGCCCGCCGCCACCCAGCCCACCCAGATTGTTTTGGCGGATCGCTATATTTTGAGTGGCGGTGATACCAACCAGATTGATCAACAACCGTGGGATGCGAGCGTGCGCGGTTTGGCGCATTACCCGACCGTGCTCAAGTGGATGGATGATAATTTGAATTGGACGACGGAATTGGGTCAGGCTTTTCTCAACCAACAGCAGGACGTGATGAGTTCGATCCAACGGTTGCGGGCCACGGCGCAAAGTCTCGGCAACTTGCCCTCCACGCCGCAACAACAGGTGGTGGTGAACCCGACTTATATCGAAATCATTCCCACCGATCCGCAAATCATTTATGTGCCGGTTTACGATCCGACGGTGATTTATTATCAACAACCGTTCGGCTCACCGTTCATCACGTTTGGTTTCGGCTTCGGAGTGGGACTTTGGTTGAACCACGATTGCGATTGGGGCCATCGCAATATTGTGGTGTGGAGCCGCAGCCATCCCCGTCCGCCCAATTTTTGGCATGAACCGCCGCATCAACGTTCAACGGTATTCATCAATAATAACAACAATAATTACACGCATGTTTGGCACCCGACGAGCCGTCCGGATTTGGTCGGCGGAAATCGCGGTGATCGGGGTTGGAATAACAATCCCGCCGCGCGCCGCCCCGCGCCCATGACGCCGCATCCCAATCCGCCAGCCAATAATCAAATTCACGGCGGCAATTTCAACAATCAAGGCGGCTCACCGAATAACAATCATGGCAATAATGTTCATCCGGTGAATCCGCCCGGTAATAACAATCCGCCCGCGCACAACAGCGTCGGCCCGGCGATCCACGATAATACGCCCAGCCACGCTGCGCCCGCGGCGCCAGCTCAACATTTTTCGCCGGCACCGACAGTGCGTCCGCCCGTCAGTCCGTCAGCGAATAGCGGCGCATTCATCGGCATCCAAAGCTCACAGAACACACGGGATTTTAGTAATCGCGGCCAGCAAAGCATGCAAACCACCCGCCCGGCACCACCCGTGCAACATTCCTCACCGCCGCCCGCCGCCGCGCCGCCCAGATCAGCTCCGCCCGCAAATAATAATAGCAATAACGGCGGCGGTAACGGTGGTGGACACAGTTCCGGAAAACATTAAGACCTAACCTAATTTCCGTGAAAAAACTATCGCTTATGAAACTTAACTTATTTTCGCAACGAACCTGGTTCGTCGCCCTCGTTCTGGGTTTGCTCGCCCTCGCCGCTCCGGCGCGCACGTTGGCGGCCGACCAACAAAAATTTAATTCCACGGAGGACGCGATCAGCGCGCTCACCACCGCCGCTAAAACCCACGATACCAATTCCTTTCACGCCATCTTCGGCGTGACGTCCCATGAATTGGCTTCGCCCGATGCCGTCCAAGCCAGTGCTGATTACAAAATTTTCGCGCAACGGCTGGCGGAAAACATCCAGTTAGTCACCAATGCGGATGATAATGTGACCTTGCAATTAGGCGCCGATGGCTGGCCGTTTCCGATTCCGCTCGTGCGGCAAAACGGACAATGGTTTTTTGACACCGCGGCAGGCAAAGAAGAAATTCTCAATCGTCGTATCGGCATGGACGAACTAGGCGCGATTGCCGTGGTCAATGCTTACGTGCAAGCGCAACGCGAATATGCGAGTCAAGATCGCCTGGGCGATGAGGTGCTGGCTTACGCGCAATTTTTAAAGAGCACGCCCGGCAAGCACGACGGACTTTTTTGGCCGACAAATAATCAACCCGGCGAACTTTTGAGTCCGCTCGGCCCGCTCGTCGCGCAGGCGGATGCGGAAGGTTACGTGCATTCAGCCAAGATGTTGAACACGGAATCCGCGCCGTATCACGGTTATTATTTTGAGATCATGACGCGTCAGGGAAAACATGCACCGGGCGGCAAATATAATTACATCATCAACGGCCGCATGATCGCCGGTTTCGCGCTCGTCGCGTGGCCCGCGCAATGGGGTAACACCGGCGTGATGACCTTCATCGTGAACCAGCAAGGTAAGATTTATCAAAAAAATCTCGGCCCCAAAACCGTGAAGATCGCCAACGACATGGATACTTACGATCCGGATGCGAGTTGGACACAGGTGCAATGAGGTAGGTGGATTGGCACGTTGTCCCAAACTATAGAAGGAGCGCCGAGCCTTGCTCGGTCGGGTGAAATCATCGCGATCGCCTTGCCGAGTCAGGCTCGGCGCTCCGCTCAAACTTAACCCGCCGCGTCCCCTCATTTATTATTCGAAGTTGGATGTTTCCAAACTTCCGAAAAAGACCGACCCGGATTTCGCGGTGAAATTTTCTTCGTGTCCTTTCCCTACCTTTGCGGCTAACATTCGCGACATTTTATGGCTGGATTTCTTGACGATATTGAACCGCTGAAACAAACTGCGCTGACGGAATTGAAAAACGCGCCCGATCTCGCCGCCTTGGAACAAACCAAAGGCGCGTGGGTCGGACCGAACGGCAAATTCACCGCGCTGATGAAACAGCTCGGCACGCTTTCCAAGGAAGAAAAGCCCGCCGCCGGAAAATTGATCAATGCCGCCAAGGTCGAACTCGAAACCGTGCTCGTCGCGCGCCGGGAAGAATTGGAACTCAAAGCTGCGTTGCCGAAGGAACCGACCGATTTCACCCTGCCCGGCCGCCGCCGCGCGCTCGGCAAATTGCATCCGCTTACGCAGGTCACCGATGACATCGTCCGCGCCTTCCGCAAAATTGGTTTCGCCGTCGCCGACGGACCGGAGATCGAGGACGAATATCATTGCTTCGACGCGCTCAACACGCCCGCCGACCATCCGGCGCGCGATGCGCAGGATACATTTTATCTCAACACGACGGATAAGCGTTTGCTCCGCACGCACACCTCGTCGGTGCAAATTCGCGTGATGAAATCGCAACCGCCACCGGTGCGCATCATCGTGCCGGGCCGCGTGTATCGCCGCGACAACGCCGACGCCACGCATAATCCGACATTCCACCAAATCGAAGGTCTTTACGTGGATAAAAACGTCACCGTAGGCGACCTGAAAGGCACCGTGGAATTCGTCTTCCGCGAACTCATGGGCAGCGACGTGAAGATCCGTTTCCGTCCGCATTATTTCAGCTACACCGAGCCGAGCTACGAGATTGATTTCACCAACGCGCTCGTGAAGAAGATGGGCAAGGACTGGCTGGAGATCGCCGGCTGCGGCATGGTGCATCCGCAAGTCTTCGAGAACGTCGGCTACGATCCCGAAACGTGGACCGGCTGGGCCTTCGGCTTCGGCATCGAACGCATCGCCATGCTCCGCTACGGCATCAATGACATCCGGCTGTTCTACGAGAACGATGCAAAGTTTTTGAAACAGTTTTAATTTATACAATCTAGATGTCCACTGACGTCAATCTAAACGCAGAATTCGCGGTGGTTTTCAATAACTTCCTTTTGCAAACCAATAAAATTATAACGTTTAGAAATGATGTTTTATTTTTAATTGAAAATGGTAAAGACCAACTGCTTTCAAAAGCGAATCAAAAAATTCGAATCATAAAGGATTTCAGCAAAAGTGCAAAAACGCCAATAAAAGTCACACCAGAAGTTGAAAAAATGGTTGGCGAAAGCTTAGACGCCTTCCAATTTGTGAAAAATCCCGATATTTCAATTCGACATTCAAAAAGAAGAATTGATGCAGCCACAATCGTTTTCATCCACTCCCTGCTTGATGCTACGATTTACTCCCTATGCAAAATAAGTCATTCATTAAATTCAAATGATTGGACACCCTTTATAAAAGACCGAAAAATAGAAATTGAAACGGTTCTAGCGAATACCAAAGATAAGGTTATTCAAGCTGCCACTGAAAAATTTCTCATCAGTTTAGAGCGCGAGTCTATCGTTAAAAGATCCGATATTTTACATGCAATTTGTAAACCCACACCACAGACCAAGCATGCAAATAATTTCGTGTTTTCTAAAGCTTCCTTGGAAGCATTTGATAATTTATGGCACGATATTGTGCACGGACAACAATCCGGGAGAGAGATTTTCACCATTGATCAGGAATTAAATTTTGGACTTAAGGCCGGAGTTTACTTTTCATCAATGGTTAGACACAAATACGGGCTTGAAAAAGAAATTTCTGAACAACAATACGAACAATTAGTCTCTGAAAACTAATTTGAAAGCTGTGTTATTTTTGATTAGCAAGTGAACAATTTAACACACGGCTAGCTGATTGGTTAAATTTTATACGGCACCCAAATCCCCGCGTCCTCCTCCGAGAAATCTTTCGTATTCCGCGTCACCAAAATCCACCCCAGTTCCTTCGCCGTCGCCCAGATAATTGCGTCCGGTAGTTTCAGTTTGTGCTGACGCCGAATTTTTATTGCCCGTTCGGCCACGGCTTTTTCCACGGGTTGAACCTTGAAGCGGGAGAGAAATTCCCACGTGATCGCTTCTTCTCGCCATCCTCTGCTCCAGCCAGAAGTTTTTCCAAGAATTTGATTCCGTGAACAGCGTCTTTAGTGTTTCCTTTCGAACGAGGTTTTAATCGAAGTAAACAGTTAACCCTAAATCATTTATGAAAAATCTATCCGTCCGCTTTGAACTCTTTTTCAGCCTGACTATCGCCGCGCTTATCACGGTTGGTTGTCAAAGTTCTAATTCTAGCGGCGGCTCAGGGACGACGTCGCCGGCCGTTTCGGGAGCCACGGTGCAAACACACGCATCGCAGACGGCGATGACGCCGGCGCAGGCGCTCGCTGAATTGAAAGCGGGCAACGATCGCTTCGTCACCGACAAACCGTTGCATCGCGATTTTCCCACGCAAGTCAAAGCCACCGCCGCCGGGCAATATCCGTTCGCTGTGGTCTTGAGTTGTTTGGATTCGCGTCAACCCATCGAAATCGTTTTGGATCAGGGCGTCGGCGATATTTTCAGCGCGCGCGTCGCCGGCAATGTGTTGAATGACGACATTCTTGGCAGTATGGAATTCGCCTGCAAAGCTTCCGGCTCGAAGCTGATCGCGGTCATCGGCCATTCCAATTGCGGCGCGGTCAAAGGCGCGATTGATGACGTCCAACTCGGCAATCTCACCGGCTTGCTCACGAAAATTAAACCGGCGATTGATGCGGTGCCGGAAGATGATCAGGCGCGCAATTCGAAGAATTACAAGTTCGTGGATGAAGTTTCTGAAGCAAACATAAAGTTGGTGCTGAAAGAAATCCGCGAGCGCAGTCCGATTCTCCGCGAGATGATCGATAAAGGCGAAATCGGAATCGTCGGCGGCATGTATGATCTGAAGACTGGTAAGGTGCAGTTTTACGAAAACGATTCCAAATGAAAGCGGCGCTTAACCGGTTCAAACCGTCAGCTGATTTTCGTTTAATCGTGTGAAGGAGTTCTTCGCCACCCTGCCCCGCAACATCCTCGGCTGTTTCCGTGGCGGGATGATTCTCTGGCATTTGGTGCTCATCGCCCTCACCTTCTTGATCGTCAGTTCCGGTTTCGATTGGTTTTATTTCTGTTCCACCCGCAGTCCGTTGCTGTGGGCTTGGATGTTTCCCGCCGCATCGATCGGCGGGCTCGTGCCGCTGATGTTGCCGCTCATCTTGATTGTGTCCGGCTACATCACAAGTCACGTCCGAATCTCCCGCACCGGCTGGGCCATCGGCCAGGCGGCGCTCATTGGCTCGCTGATTTCTTCCACTTACAAAGCGTTCACGGGTCGCGTTCATCCGTCCCTGCACGAGACCGGCGCGGACATCAGTCGCGATTTCCGGTTTGGCCTGCTGCACGGCGGAGTGTTCTGGGGCTGGCCGTCGTCACACACCACCATCGCCTTTGCCATGGCGGTCACGGTGTTCATCCTATTCCGCAAACAGCGATGGCTTGGCTGGCTGGCATTGATTTACGCTTTTTACATCGGCCTCAGTGTTTCGATGACCATCCATTGGTTTTCAGATTTCGTGGCAGGCGCAATTTTGGGCACGGTCATCGGCGTGGTCGTGGGAAAAAGTTTTTCGGCTGGAGAATCAAAGCCCTTGCCGCCGGGAATTTCCTGATTCGATATCGCGCGCCAGTTTTTGAGTAAAATCTCCTACAAACCTCCACGCAGGATTTTGCGGGAGCCATCGGAAATTTCACGGGAACGACTCAGGATATTGCAGGAACGACCGAGAATTTCGCGGGCAGAGGCCAGGATTCTGCAGGAACGATCTGGAACTTTGCGGAAGAAGCCGTAATTTGGAGGGAATCACACAGAACTTTGCAGGCGGCCTTCAGGATTTTGCAGGAACCGTTCGGAACTTAGTAGGAGGAGCCTAGAATTTCATAGGAACGGCGGAAAACTTCCGATTTTCGCCGCGCGAAACCGCCGGACAGGCAGATTTTCCATAAATTCGGCTGGAGAAACCGACGTTTCAAGGGTATTTTTCCCGGCACGAAATGAAAGTCACCCTTAACTGGCTCAAACAATATGTTGATTTCAACTGGTCGCCCGAGGAATTGACCGAACGGCTCACCATGCTCGGCCTCGAAGTCGAGGGCGTGCAGAAAATTTCCGGCGCGTTCGACGGCATCGTCGTCGCGCAAGTGATCACGCGCGATAAACATCCAGGTGCAGACAAACTGTCGATCTGCCGCGTCAATGACGGCACGGGCGAACGCCAGATTGTCTGCGGCGCGCAAAATTTCAAAGCGGGCGACAAAGTCCCGCTCATCCTGCCCGGCGCGTCGTTGCCGTTGAAGCCCGGCGACAAGGAACCGTTCACCATCAAGGTCGGCAAGATTCGCGGCGTGGAATCACACGGCATGTTGTGTTCGCATGAAGAATTGGGACTTGATCCCGATGCTATCGGCCACAAAAAAGAAGATGGCTTGCTCATCCTGCGCGAAGACGCGAAGGTCGGCCAACCGTTCGGCGAATATCTCGGCCGCAGCGGCAGCGATGTGGTCTATGATTTGGAAGTCACCCCGAACCGTCCGGACTTAAACAGTCTTATCGGCATCGCGCGTGAAATCGCGGCGGTCACGGGCAATGCGTTGCGCATTCCTGAATTAAAAACTCAAAATCTAAAATTAAAAACTGCCGACCTCGTCGCCGTTCGTCTCGAAGATTCAGAGAATTGCCCACGCTACACCGCCCGTGTCATCAAAGGCGTGAAAGTTGGACCGAGCCCGGATTGGCTGAAATCGGCGCTGGAAAAAGTCGGCATCCGCAGCATCAGTAATATCGTGGACGTGACGAATTACGTCATGCTGGAAAGCGGCCAACCGTTGCATGCATTTGATTATCATCTCATCGCCAAAAGTGCGGACGGCAAACCAACCATCGTCGTCCGTCGCGCGACGGCGGAAGAAAAATTCAAGACGCTCGACAACCAAGAACGCACGCTCGCGGCGGAAATGTTATTGATCGCCGACGAACAAAAAGCCATCGCGCTCGCCGGCGTCATGGGCGGCGCGAATACGGAAATCAACAGCGACACCAAAGACGTGCTGCTCGAGAGCGCGTATTTCTCGCCCGTAAATATCCGCCGCACGAGCAAGCTGCTCGGCTTGCGCACGGATGCGAGCTATCGCTACGAACGCGGCGCGGATGTGGGCATTTGCGATTGGGCGAGCCAACGCGCGGCGCAATTAATTTTAGAAACCGCCGGTGGCGAATTGGCCGAAGGCGTCGTGGACGTTCAACCGCAAATCAAAGCGGCGAAGGAAATTGTTTTGCATTATGCAAAAACGGACGCGCTGTTGGGTGTGCATATTTCGCACGCAGAACAACTCTCGCATCTCACCAAACTCGGTTTGACGTTGATCGAACAAACGCCCGGTGTTTGCACGTTCAAAACGCCGTCGTGGCGCGTAGACTTGAAACGCGAAGTGGATTTGATCGAAGAAGTCGGACGCTTGCACGGCGTGAATAATATTCCCAGCACGCCGCCCCGCGGTACCATCGGCGCGAATGCATTCGATACCGTGTATGATCAAATCGCTGAAGTGCGCCGCATCTTGAGCAGCCTCGGTTTGAACGAAGCGCAAGGGCAAACGCTCATCGCAAAGTCAGAATGCAGAAGTCAGAACGCGGAAGAAATTGTCGCGCTCGCGAATCCGTTAAGTTCGGACATGGACGTTTTACGCCCAAGTTTGTTGCCCGGATTGATTCATTCGCTGCGCCATAATGTCAGCCGCAAGAATTACGACGTGGCGTTGTTTGAAGTTGGTCGCGTGTTCACCAACGTGAACGGTCAGACGAAAGAAAATCGCAGCATCGCCATCGCCATCACCGGCCAACGCGCCCTGCCCTTTTGGAGCGGCGGCGAACGCGACGCCAAGTTTGACGCCTATGATTTGAAAGGGCTCGTCGAAGATTTGCTGGAGCAATTTGGTTTGCGCGGCATCGTGTTCGGCAAACGTGCGGAAAGCACGGGATTATTCCTGGAATCTGCCGCCGTGACGCTTGGTGGAAAATTGCCATTAGGTGAACTTGGACAATTGTTGCCGCCGCTCGCTAAAAAATACGATCTGCGCGACGCCGTTTATCTCGCGGAATTTAATCTCGACCTGCTGCTCGCCAAACGCAATGCGGCGAAGTCGTTCAAGGCGTTGCCGCAATTTCCATCGAGCCGGCGAGACGTGGCAATTCTCGTTGCCGAAGCGACCACGCACGAAGCCGTATTGCAAACCGTCAAATCCGCCAAGCCCGCGAATCTGGAAAGTCTCGAGTTGTTCGACGTGTTCCGCGGCAAAGGCATTCCCGAAGGTCAAAAAAGTTTGGCCTATGCGTTCACCTATCGTTCACCGGAAAAAACGTTGACCGATGCCGACGTGAACGGCGCGCACGAAAAAGCCGTGGAAAGTTTGACGCAGAAATTAGCCGCAGTCGTGCGCTGAGCCGGCGGAGCGCCGATCTCCTGATCGGCTCGTGGTAAAATCTAGCAGCATAAATGCCGTAGTTGGCCATTCTTGCTGACCTGTCCCACTGCCAAACATGCATCGAGCCGATCAGGAGATCGGCGCTCCAATCACTTTTTCTTCCCCGCGCCCGTCACGGTATCTTTAGCTTTTTTAAAAAGTTTGCGCGTTTTACGCAACCAAATCCGCGCCCAGACAAACTCCGTCGCCAGCACCGCGAGGCCGATGGGAATTACCACGATCGCCGGGCCGGGCAAAACAATCATGGCAATACCCACGAGCAAAATGGTGCCGCCAATCACCGCGATGATCACGCGTCGCACGAACGGCGGCACGTCTTCCAGATGCAACAGTTTGCGGATGCGGCCGCGCAGCCCGCGCGGAGGTTTACGTTCGCGATTTTCCACAAAAATCACTCCGTCACGCCGAGCGGCGGCATGGGACAATCCAACGTGTCCGAAATCGCCCGGAGCAATTCCGCTTCGCTTTCCTGGATCACACCGTCCGCACCAACGACGTGCGCGCAGGCTTCGAGCAGATTTTTTTTGATGATCGGCACGGCTTGCGCCAGGCGATCGAGCGCGACGCCGACTTGGTCAATACCGCAACGTTCGTCCGGTTGCAAAACCAATTCCGAATCATCCGTCGTCCGCAAAAACGGCGCACCGGTGTCGAACGCTTTTTGAATTTCGCCCGCGTCGTTGCTGCCAACATTCGCGAGCGCGGATAAAATAAGCGCGCAATCCGGCACGAGCGGTTTGAGCGTGTAAAACTGCACCGTCACCGGATTGGCCGCCCCAAATTTCGGCGCGAGATGACGTTGCACGATTTTTTGCAGAACGAATTCAAATAGTCCCACTTCGCCATCACTTTGGATGAGCCATGAAAGGGTTCGCGAAAAATTTTGAAATTGTTCCGTGCTCAATTGTTTCAACGCTCCCAAAGCAAGATTGACTAAGGGCAATCGCGCGGTCGTGCCGGTTTTGGCAACGTCGGCAAACAGCGCGTCCGTTTTTTCAGCGACGGCGGGCGAAACGCTTTTGGCAATTTGCGCGAGTTGGTCGACATGCAATTTTCCATCCGCGCTCAAAATCAACGCGTAGATCAAGGCGACGGCGGCGAGCGGTTCGCGCACGGCGAGCTTTAGATTTTCCGGCAACGCGGCGCGCATGTCTTCGGCGTAGCGCAAATGCAGCGGCGTGGGATTGCCGAGATTCGGCAAGACATAGCGCGATTTGATGACGGGCGGCGCCGCAATTTGATCTTCGCCGGCGCCAAGAATCGCGCCACCGAGAATGATCATCTTGCCATCCACGAAAACCGGACGCCGTTCGCGCGGGCGATTTGGGGCCAACGAATCTGTTTCTTCCGACACGTTCACGACTTGAAATTTTCCATCCCAATTCGGGTCAATGGCTTTGATGCGTTGCTCGAGCGGCGGATGCGTGGCCAGCGCGCCGAACAACGAATCCGCCAAGCCGTTCGCAAAAAATAAGTGGCTGGCATCCGACGCGTGTGGCGATTCCAAATGCGACGCGCTGCCGCCGATTTTTTGGAGCGCGCCGGAAAGCCCGGCCGGATTGCGCGTGAATTGCACGGACGACGCGTCGGCGAGAAATTCGCGCTGACGGCTGACGGCGGCTTGAATCAAGCGACCAAAAAAAAGTCCGAGCGAACCAATAACCAAAAGTAAAATACCGATGAGCGGCAGTGGGTTTTTATCGCGACTATTGCTGCTGCGCGCATAGAGCAAAATCCGCCCGATGGTGGCGAGGCAAAATATACCGAACAAAATACCGATGAGCCGGACGTTCAACTTCATGTCGCCATTCAAAATGTGGCTGAATTCGTGGCCGATCACGCCTTGCAATTCATCGCGTGACAAGGTCTGCATACAGCCGCGCGTCACGGCGACCACGGCATCGCTGGTCGTATGACCGGCGGCAAAGGCGTTGATGCCGCGTTCGTCATCGAGCACATAAACCTGCGGCATCGGCACGCCGGACGCGATGGACATTTCTTCGACGACGTTCAGCAATTTGCGCTCGTCCGGATCATTCGTGTTGGAAGCCAGCAACCGTCCACCGAGCGATTCCGCCACCGCGCCGCCGCCGCTCGCCAGCGCCATGGTCTTGTAAGCGCTACCACAAAAAATCACGATGATGGTTCCCAACGCAACTTCGGCGAATAGTTTTGGATCCCAATAATTGATCGGCGGCATTTGCGAATAATCCTCGTAACGATGATGACGCGACGCTCCTGTGTAAGTGGACGCAAACACCGCTACGCCGTAAATCATCAGGATCATCGAGATGACGGCGAGGGTGAAATAAAATACCAGCCACTTCGTTTTGCGCTGGGCTTTGGCTTGTTGTTCAAAAAAATCCATGGCTTAAATTTACGATATTCGATTTACCAACGGATTGGCGATGGCGAGTTGTTAATCACGTTAAAATCATAACTATAATTTTAATGGGACCAAAAGCACCAAACTGTAGAGGCGACAGTTTGTAACTGAACGCTCGAAAGCTGACGGCTGCACGTTCAGTTTGCAAAGCCTCGACATACAATTACGAATGGCTGGTTAGATCGCAAAGCCCCGACAAAAACTAATCCTTGCCCCAACGCCAGCGAGGTTTCTCGCCTTTTGCGTAGCAGGTAATTATCAAAGCAATCACCAAAACTATTTCCAATCCAAACCATAGGCCGTAGTGATTGCCGGGAAGTAAGATAAAAGCGGATGTGCCAAGCAATGCCACAAAACACGCGATGACCAGCCAGCCTTGCCACGCACACGGCGGGCCCCATCCCCAACCATATTTTTTGGCCGGAAACCATATCTGCTTTTTGTTCTTTTTCATAGTGGCGGTTTTGCTGCTAACTACAATTTATAAGCCGCTCAAACAGTTGCGATCGGGCACATCATAATTTTCCGAAAAAATAACTTGTAGAAAAAACTGATGGTTGCTGCCTCGCAAGTTGTCGCTTTAAATCTTCCAGCTCAATCTCAGCTTTCTGTTTCTGGTGAAAGGCGGCCAAGACCGCCGCTTCTTTATCGATTGCCTCAATTTCTGCCGCCGTAAATAATAATTGCGCCGGCAACTCGGCGCCGCAGTAACCGCACGTTTTGCAGCGTCGGTTGTAAATCACACCGTTGCATGTTGGGCAATGATTACTCATAAAACGCAACTCTGCTTAACAACGTTCGGAAGTTTACGAGAAAGAAACTTTCGGTGCATCTTTCTGTTCCGGCTTATCAATCACGAACAATTCCGCTGCCGTGAAGTTGAACATGCCGGCGATGAGATTGCTCGGGAACACTTCGCGATCCGTGTTGTAGGACATCACGGAATCGTTGTAAGCCTGACGTGCGAACGAAATTTTATTTTCCGTCGAGGTCAATTCCTCGGTGAGCTGCATCATGTTCTGGTTCGCCTTCAGATCGGGATATTGCTCGGAGACCATCATCAAACGGCTCAACGCGCCGCCAAGTCCGCTTTCCGCCGCCGCCAAATTTTTCACCGCGCCGGAATCGCCCGGATTGCTCGCCGCCGTCTGCGACGCCGTGTAAGCGATATTGCGTGCCTGCGTCACGGCTTCGAGCGTGCCGCTTTCGTGCTTCATGTAACCCTTCGCGGTCTCGACGAGATTGGGGATCAAGTCGTAACGGCGCTTCAATTGCACATCAATCTGCGCGTAGCCGTTCTTGTAACGATTTCGCAGCGTGACCAGTTTATTGTAGATGCCTGCCACCAGCGCGATGACAACGACGACGATCAAAACCAAGACACCCAGACCAATTAATAATGGAATCATAATTTTAATTTTTATTGATTACGCTAACAGCTTGGCCGAACCACGCGGCACGGCAATAATAATTTTGACGTAAAATTGGAATCGGCGGGAGCCCGGATAGCCTGATCCGTGAGTTTTAAGAAAATGGCCAAACGCCTAAAAATCAACTACAACTGAAAAAAGGCTTGGACCCGGATTTACCGGAATTAGAACCGAGGTTTTAACGCAAGAAGGAAAGGTTTAACCGCGAAATATGCGAACAGGAATGGAGGTCCGCTGGGAAACATTTCTTAGCCGCACCCGGTTGGGCGTTGCGTAGTGGCGAGGGCGAAACGCCCGCGCCGCTACGACTATTTTATAACTTCTCCGGCTTGGACATCAAATCACCAATGCGCGTGAGTAAGCGTCCGGCCGCACCACCGTCGAGGACGCGGTGATCGAAACTTAACGTCAGGTTCGCTTCGACGACGGGCACGAATTGGCCCTTTGCTTCGTCCCAGAACGGGGCTTTGCGGCCGGCACCCATGCCGAGCACCAGCGTTTGTTCGGGCAACGGAATCGGCGTCGCCCAGATCAGGCCGAAGGTGCCGAAGTTCGTCACGGTGGCGATGGACCCGCCCGTCGCATCGGCGGGCAATTTGCGGGCGCGCGCCAGCTCGACCAGTTCGTTGTAGCGTTGCGTTAAGTCTTTGAGCGATTTTTTATCGGCGTTGCGGATGACGGGCACGAGCACGCCGTCATCAGCTTCGACCGCGAAACCGACGTCGATGGAACTGGGGTGAACAATTTTATTCCCGACCAAACGTCCGGCGACGGCAGAATTTTCCGCGAGCGCAATCGCCAGCGCGCGCAAGGCGTAAAGCGCCGGACCGGGTTTGGGGTTGGAAATTTTCCGATGCGCAAGCACGGGATCAAGTGCCACGGGCAGACCAACAGTGGCGAGCGGACGCGTCCAACTGCGGCGCATGGCATCGGCCACGGCGACGCGCATGGAGGAGGCATCGCTCATCTGATGTTTTTCGAGGCTCTTGATGTATTTCTCGAAATCTTCCACGGTCACGCGGCCAGCGGAACCGCTGCCGGCCACGCCCGCGAGATCGGCGGCGTGCAGACCAAGTTCGTCCATGCGCGCTTTGAGACGGGGCGAAAGATAACTCGCGCCGGTCGCATTCGCCGGCACGGGCAAACCGCGGATAGTCGGTTGAACGCTGGATTTTTTGGAAATGTTCGGGGTCGATCCGCTGGCAGCGGGCGCGGCGTCACTCGTTTTTTTCGTTTCGACAACATCAAGACCCAGACGCGCGGCTTCTTCTTTCGTGGCTTCGATTTGACCCAGAATGGCGCCCACTTCGTAACTTTCATTCAGCTCGACGGTGAATTTTTCCACGCGTCCGCTGCACGGCGCGGCGACGGTCATGGTCGCTTTGTTGGTCTCGACTTCGATCAAATTTTGATCGGCCTCAACTTGGTCGCCGGGCTTGACCAAAAAACTAATGATGGCGGCTTCGGCGATGGATTCGCCGAGTTGCGGCATGATGATGGGAATCTGCATAACAATTAAGAATGTAAAATGACGAATGCAAAATTAAGACCTGCGCGCGGATTTTTCACGTCGGCACTTTTAATGTTTAATTTTGCAGTTTTCATTGGTTCAAAAGATTTCTCGCTGCCGCCGCGATGCTGCGCGCGGTCGGACGATGCGCGGCCCACAGGTTTGGATGATACGGCACCGGCGTATCTTTGGCATTGAGCCGTTGCGGTGCGGCGTCGAGCAGGCCGTAACCTTCGCAGCTGACGCGCGCAATGATTTCAGCGGTGACGCCGCCCCACGGCCACGCTTCGCCGACGCAAAGTAATTTTCCGGTGCGCGCGACGCTGGCCATCACGGTGTCCGTATCGAGCGGTTTGATCGAGCGCAGGTCAACGATTTCTACTTCCCAGCCATCAGCGGAAAGTTCGACGGCGGCGGCGAGGGCTTCGTGCACCATCGCGCTGTAAGTCACGATGGTCAGGTCGCGGCCTTCGCGGGCGATGCGGGCTTTGCCAATGGGCAAGGCTTCGCTCGGCAATTTGTCCGCCTTGAGATGGTAATAGAGAAATTTGTGTTCGCAGAAAACAACCGGATCATCAATCGCCACAGCTTCGAGCAACATGCTGTAAGCGTCCTCGACGGTTGCGGGCGTCAGCACGATCAGACCGGGATAATGCGCGTAAATCGCTTCGAGACATTGGCTGTGAAACGGTCCGCCGCCCGACGTGCCGCCGAACGGCAAGCGCACCGTGATCGGACAGGAAACATTCGTGCGCCAGAAAAGCGTCGCGGCCTGATTGACGATCTGATTGAACCCAACGGTGGAAAAATCCGCGAATTGCATTTCGATGATCGGGCGCATGCCTTCGATCGCCGCGCCGACAGCCATGCCGACCATCGCGTCTTCAGAGATGGGCGAATCCATGACGCGACCGGGAAATTCTTTGGCCAGATTTTTCGTAGCCTTGAACGCGCCGCCAAACGCGCCGACGTCTTGACCGTAAATGAAGACCCGCGGATCATCGCGCAACGCGTGCGCTTGGGCTTCGCGGATGGCTTCCAAATAAGTAATGTTGCTCATTGCCAGCTAAAATAATTCAGGCGTTATGCGTTTCGCTCAAATGTTCCGACGCGATCGCGCGCCATTCTTCAGTAAACGGATCGGGCGCGGGTTCGCGTTGGACTTGCGCGACGGCTTCCTCGATCTCTTGAATGATGTTGCTCCGCCAAACCGCGAGTTGCGCGGCGTCCACCCAGTTTTGACGTAAAATAGTTTCTTCGGCGACCTTCAGACAATCGCGACCGAGCGTGGAATTTTTCAATTCTGGAACGATGTAATGCGCGTCGTCATGTTCGCCGTGGCCGCAGAGGCGCAATAGTTTGGCGATGATGAGTTGCGGGCCGCCGCCGTTGCGCGCTTGAGTCACCGCACCGCCGACAATTTTCAGACACGCGGTCAAATCCGTGGCATCCACGGAATGCGTGGCGATGCCGTAGCCGATGCCTTTATCCGCCAGATCGGCGCAAGCGAACTGGCTCGCCGTCGGCGTGGAGTAAGCATATTGATTATCCGCCACGACCATCACGAGCGGCAATTTTTCCACCGCCGCCTGATTCATCGCTTCGTGAAACGCGCCGGTGGAAGTCGCGCCATCGCCGAGGCAAGCCGCGCCGACGGTGCCGGTAATTTTTTTGAAACGGCGCGCGATCAAGATGCCGTTCACCACGGAAATCATCGCGCCGAGATGGCTGATCATCGGGAGATAACCGTCCTTGGGCCGGCCGCGATGAACGTTGCCATCGCGCCCCCGCATCGGACCGAGCGACGAACCCATATAAGTGCGAACCGCGTCCAAAATGGATTCACCAAAGGCAAGCCGGCCGGCGGCATCGCGGATCAAGGGGGCAAAAACATCGGTTTTATTCAAGGCAAGGCCCAGCGACGCGCTCAAGGCTTCCTGGCCGCGGCCCAGAAAAACACCCCCGTGGATTTTGCCAGCACGATAGAGCGCGGCGAATTTATCGTCCAAAAGTCTGGCGCGAAGCATGAAACGATAGGCAGCAAGGTGCGAATCGGAGACAGCCTCCCCCAAGCTAATTTCAGGCGCGGTTTGAAACATGCACCAAAGTTTATCGGCGGAGACGCAAGCCAGCAATGTTTCTTTCCAAATCAGAAAAACTAAATCATTTGCGGTTTGGGAACAAAATTTGCTAGAGCTAGAGAGAAATATACGATTTACCAGCATTACAGCATGATACCGACCCAATTTGAAGTCTTGTTGCTTGGCACTGATGCCAAGTTGTTGGACGCAGTGGCGCAGATCGTCCGGCTGGATGGCGGCGGCGTGAGCTACGCCACGACTTATATGGAAACCCTGCGCGCTTTGCTGCAATCGCCGCCGGATTTGATCTTGCTGGACTTAAGAGCCTCGGAAACCGACTGTCTGGCCCTGCTCCGCCAGATCAAACAATATCCGCCCCCCAAACCGCTCATCACCATCGCGCTCGCGCCGCTGAACAACCCGACGGTCATTTCGCGGGCGTTTGAGCTGGGGTTGAATCAATTTATCGCGGTGCCGTTTGCAGACAACACGGTTTTCCGCGCCGAACTGAACGGCGCCTTACAACTCAAACGCACGTTCGATGGCATTTCCAATCGGCAGCAGGAACACATTGAAGCCCGGCGCTCCGCCGAGTCGAATTCGCGGGCAAAATCCGATTTTCTCGCGGCGATGAGCCACGAAATCCGCACGCCGATGAATGGCGTGATCGCGATGACGGGTTTGATGCTGGAAACGACGTTGACGCCGGAGCAACGCAGTTATCTCGATACGATCTACAACAGCAGCGAATCGCTGTTGAACATCATCAACGACATTCTCGATTTCTCCAAAATTGAAGCGGGCAAGATGGAATTGGAACGGCAGCCGTTCGATTTGCGGGCGTGTATTGAGGAATCGCTCGACATGATGGCCTCGCGCGCGCTCGAAAAACAGCTCGATCTTGTTTACGAAGTGGACCGCGAAATCCCCACGTTGGTGGAAGGTGATCAACAACGGTTGCGGCAGGTGTTCATGAATTTATTGAGCAACGCGCTGAAATTCACCGAACGCGGTGACGTTTTAGTGAAGGTGCAAAAACTGCCGAGGTCGCCGGGTGAATCGGAAAATCCCGCCACGTTGCGATTACATTTTGCCGTGCGCGATACGGGCATCGGCGTGCCGGCGGACCGGCTGGCACGGCTGTTTCGTCCGTTCACCCAGGCCGATGTTTCCACGGCGCGAAAATATGGTGGCACCGGTTTGGGACTCGCCATCAGCCGCAGTCTGGTGGAATTAATGGGCGGAAAAATGTGGGCGGAAAGCGTGCCGGGCGCGGGTTCAACGTTCCATTTCACCGCGAACCTGGCCGTGCAAGCGGACGCCCAACCGCCCGCTCACCTGACGCGATTGCCGCGCCTCGCGGACTTGAAAATTTTGATCCTGGATGACAATGCCGCGAGCCGCAACATGCTATTCGAGCAATGTCGCACGTGGGGCATGTTGCCGCGCGCGGTGGAAAATTCCGCCCAGGCGATCGAGTTATTACAGCAAGGCGCGGAGTTCGATCTCGCGTTAGTGGACATGTATTTGAACGGTCAGGATGGCGTCGCCGTCGCGGCGGAAATCCAGAAAATTCCCGGCGCGCAAATGATGCCGCTAGTGTTGCTCACGCCGCTCGGCAAACGCAACAGCAGCAAAGATGAGGTGCGCATCATCTTCGCCCACGCGGTGCACAAACCGGTGAAGCCCGCGCAATTATCCGCCGTGCTGGAACGCGCTTTGTTAAGCCCGCGCCTCGCGCCGCGTCCGGTGGAGCCGCCCAAAGCCGGGCCGTTGCTCGCGACCCAATTGCCGCTCCGCCTTTTGGTGGTGGATGACAACGCCATCAACCAACGCGTCGCCTGCCGCATTTTACAGCAGCTCGGTTATTCCGCGGACGTGGCGGGCAATGGCCGCGAAGCGCTCGAAGCGCTCGATCGCAAGCCGTTTGATTTTGTGTTGATGGACGTGATGATGCCGGAATTGGACGGACTGGAAGCGACCCGTCTCTTGCGGAAACGGCAACTGACCGGCGAACACCAAATGTATCCGGCGCGGATCGTCGTCGTGGCCGTCACCGCGCACGCGATGCAAGGCGACCGCGAAAAATGTATCGCCGCCGGCATGGACGATTATCTTTCCAAACCCGTTCGCCCGAAAGATGTCCGCGACATGATCGAACGTTGGGGCCGCACGATTGTGCCGGAAATCGCCGCGCCGTCGCCGCTCGCCGCGTTGCCGGCCCTGACGAACACCGAAGAGGAAGCGCCCGTGGACATGGCGCGGATGTTGGATTTGACCGATGGCAACGACGACAGTTTGCGCGAACTGGTCGAAATGTATCTCAAACAAACGAACAAACAATTTGATCAAATGCAAACGGCCATTCGCACAGCGGATGCCAGCACGTTGCGCCACGTCGCGCACAGTTGCGCGGGCGCGAGCGCAACGCTCGGCATGGTGCGTTTATCGCCACGTTTGCGCGAACTTGAAAAAATGGGCGCGTCCGGCACCTTGACCGGCGCGGGCGAACTTTGCACCACCGCCGCTCAAGAATATGGTCGCATTCAGGAATTTTTAAAAAGCCGTTCGGAACTAACCGCCATCGTTGAAAAAAATTTAATCCCCGCATGAAAAAAATCCTCCTCATCGAAGACGATCCGATCGTCGCCAACGTTTACCGCAATAAACTCGCGGTCGAAGGGTATCAGACCGAAACCGCCGCCGACGGCGAAGCCGGTTTGAAACTGCTGCATTCATTCCAGCCTCAGGTCATCATTCTCGACCTGATGTTGCCCGGCGTTTCCGGCGTGGACGTCATCAAAAAAATCCGCAGCGAAGCGGATTTTGCCAAGACGCCGATCGTCGTTTTTTCCAACACTTACCTGACCAACTTGATTCAGGAAGCGTGGCGCGCGGGGGCCAATAAATGTTTGTCCAAATCCACTTGCACGCCCAAGGACATGCTCGACATCGTGCGCTCGCTCGTCGGCGGCAACGGCGTGATGGTGGCGACCGATCAACCGGTGGCAGCGATCAAACGTCCGGAATTAACTTCCGCCAACGACCCCGCGTTTCAAGCGGATCTGCGCACGACGTTCATTGATCACCTGCCCGTCGCGCTTTACTCCATGCGCAGCACGTTGCAATTGCTCGTCAAGGCGGATAACGAAATCGCCCGGCTCAAGCAAGTTTACGAACTCTACCGCCAGATCCACTCGCTCAACGGGAATGCCGGCGTCGCCGGTCTGGTGCAGATCGAACACATGTCCGCCGCCGTCGAAGCCTTGCTCAAAGAAATTTACGAGAAGCCGAAAAACATCAATGCTTCCAGTATCCGCACCATCGCGTCCGCCGTGGATTTTCTCGGCCTGTTGTTTGAAAAAACGACGCTGCCGGAGAAACAGGAAACGCCCCCGACAAAAATTCTCGTCGTGGACGACGAAGCTATTTCCCGGCGCGCCATCGTTTACGCCCTCGAAAAAGCGCGACTCAAATCCATCAACGTGGACGACTCGCAACAAGCCTTGCAATTACTGACCGAAAACGAATTCGACCTCATTTTCCTCGACGTCGACATGCCCGGCCTGAACGGGTTTGAATTATGCGCCAAGCTGCGCCAATTGCCGCAGCACAAAAAAACGCCCGTCATTTTCGTGACCAGCCTGAACGATTTCGAAAACCGCGCCAACTCCACCGTGGCCGGCGGCAACGATTTTATTGCCAAACCGTTTTTGTTCATCGAACTCACCGTCAAATCGCTCATCCACATCATGCGCGCGAAACTCCAGTCCAATCGGCTCGTGAATAATTGAACCGATTTAGCGACGTTTCAAGCAAGTCAAAGCGCGGCCGGGTCGTTGACCGGCCGCGCTTCATTTTTGCGTGAAAATGTTTTCCATTCCGCAGCCGACTTGGGAACATCTCCCGATTACGAACCTCGTAGTTTTAGAATGCGTATGAAGAAAAAATTAAAATGGCTCGTCATTGGCTGCGGCGCGGCTTTCCTGCTGCTGCAACTCACCAATCCGCCGCGCACGAATCCGCCCGTCAAAGCTGATTTGATCGCCACCCTCAATCCGCCGGCGCCCGTCGCCGCCAGCCTCATCGCTGCGTGTTATGATTGTCATTCGCACCAGACCAAATGGCCGTGGTATGCGCATATCGCGCCGGTCTCCTGGCTCGTCGTCAAAGATACCAACGATGGCCGCGACGCTTTGGATTTCTCCGAATGGCCGACGAACGACTCCGAGACCGCCGCCGATCAACTCGATGGCATGAGCAAAAAAGTGACTAATAACAAAATGCCGCCGTCGAAATATACCGCCATTCACCAAGACGCCCGCCTCACCGCCGAACAACGCAAGACCTTGACTGATTGGCTTGACGCGACGGCAACAAAATTGAATTCTGCGCCAAAATAAATTCATGCTGCACACCGAACTCATTCCCGCCCAAGACAAAAATTCCCGTCAGCTCATGGTCATGCTGCACGGCCTCGGCGACAGCCTCGACGGCTACCGCTGGTTGCCCGAGGCGTTGAATCTGCCATGGCTGAACTACCTGCTGGTCAACGCCCCCGACGATTATTACGGCGGCTTTTCCTGGTTCGATTATCCCAACAACATCGCGCCCGGAATTTTACGCAGCCGCAAAATGCTGTTCGATCTGCTGGATGATTTGCGTGCGAAAAATTTTCCCGCCGACCAAATCACGCTTGGCGGATTTTCGCAAGGTTGCCTCATGACCATTGACGTCGGCCTGCGTTATCCGCATCGCCTCGCCGGCCTCGTCGGTATCAGCGGCTGGGTTTTTGAGATCGAAAATCTGTTGAAAGAACTTTCGCCCGTGGCCAAACAACAACGTCTGCTCGCCACCCACGGCCACTTCGATTCCGTCATCCCCTTCGCGCCCGTCCGCGAGCAAATCCAAAAACTTCAAGCCGCCGGCCTCAACGCCGCGTGGCATGAATTTCCGAAAGCGCACACGATCCACGGCGCCGAAGAAATTTCCGTCATCCGAGAATTTGTGAGCCAAGGCAGACGATGAATGAAGCCTGATGAATTCCAACCAGTTTGCGCCCGCGCAAAAGGATTTCATCCTGCTTGCTTCACAATTTCCGGTTCACGCCCGCGAATAAAATCTGTTCCGGTCGCGGTTGATTTTCCGTT
Source organism: Methylacidimicrobium fagopyrum (assembly GCA_026225255.1). GTDB lineage: Bacteria > Verrucomicrobiota > Verrucomicrobiia > Limisphaerales > UBA11358 > UBA11358. The sequence goes on from JAMFSJ010000059.1 coordinate 104,530, forward strand.
TGCCAATCCATCGCGCTGGCGACCGCGGCGCGCATTTTGGCGAACCACCATTGTCCCCGCGCCACTTTGGCTTCGCGCCGCTTGCCAAAAATGCGCGTTTGCGTTCCGTTGAATCCGAGTTCGAGTTGTTCGTTGGTTGTCATAATTTTGTTTTAATTACGACACCAGTTTTACAAACGAGGTCAGACATTGGCTGTCTAAGCTTAAAATAATTGAAGAAAGTTTTAGCGGGGAAAACCCACCCCAGAGAGCCACAGATGTCTTGCCGAATTTCGTTTACCGCTTACGTTATCTGGCAATCAACGTAACCCCAAGCCCGGCGTCGTCGTCCGATAGTTGCAGGTAGCTCATTTACCGATCTAGCCGGTGAAAACATAAAAGGGAAATTATGAACGCACAATCCGGAGCCAATGACCCGCGCGCGCAGCCGCCCGCCGGTCTCAGCCGCCGCCATTTTCTGCGGGGTCTCGGCGCGTGTATCGCGCTGCCGGCCTTCGGATCCTTGTTCCCCACGAAACTGCTCGCCGCCGCCCTGACGCCGGAAAATGCTTTGGCGACCACGGCCACCGGCGCGCCGTTGCGCACGGCGTTCGTTTATTTTCCGAATGGCGCGATTCCCGCCGCGTGGTGGCCGACGAGTGAAGGCGCTGATTTCCAATTGAGCCGCACGTTGCAACCGCTGGCGGCCAGCCAAAAACAAATTCAAGTGATCGGCGAATTGGAACTGTTAGCCGCGTTGCCGGAAGCCGACGGCGGCGGCGATCACGCCCGCGCGAATGGAACTTTTCTCACCGGTGTCCGCTTGAAAAAAAGCGCCACGGAAATTCACGACGGCGTTTCCATTGATCAAGTCATTGCCCGCCAAGTCGGACATCTGACGCGTTTCCCATCGCTGGAATTGACCTGCGACGCCGGCCGCAACACGGGCGCGTGCGATTCCGGTTATTCCTGCGCCTATGAATATAATCTTTCCTGGAGCTCGCCCGATACGCCGATGACGCCCGAGGCGAATCCGCGTCTGGTTTTTGAGCGGCTGTTCGGCGTTGGCGCCCCCGGCGAACGTGTGGCCAATCTGCAACGCCGTCGTCAGGAACAACGTTCCATCCTCGATTTTGTGCGGCAAGATGCGCGCTCGCTGCAACGGCGGCTCGACGCGCGCGATCAGGATAAATTGGATCAATACCTGACCGGCGTCCGCGAATTGGAAATACGCATCCAAAAAGCGGAGCGTTCCGGCGACTTGAAAGAGCCGATGGTCGCCGCACCCGATGGTATTCCCGCCGATTATGGCCAGCACTTGGCGCTCATGTATGAGATCATGCTGCTCGCGTTTCAGACTGATTCCACGCGGGTCGCCACGATGCTGCTCGCGCACGACGGCAGCAATCGCTCTTTCTCCGACATCGGCGTGCCCGAAGGTCACCATGATTTATCGCATCACCAAAACATCGCGGACAAGGTTGCCAAGGTCGCGGAAATTGATCGGTGGTATGTGCAACAGTTCGCAAAATTTCTCGATAAGCTGCAAGCCACGAAAGATGTGGACGGCAATTCCCTGTTGCACAACACGATGATCGTTTATGGCGGCGGCAACGCGGATGGCAATCGTCACACCCATGTCAATCTGCCCATTGTGCTGGCGGGCGGCGGCGGTGGCACTTTGAACCCCGGCCGTTATGTGAAACAGCGCAGCCAATCCGCGATGAATCTTTACCTGAGCCTCGCCGACCGCATGGGCGTGAAAAATCTGGAACGGTTCGGAGATTCGACGGGCCGGTTGGGGAATGTTTAGCAAGTGGCTTTGTGAATCCCAAAAGGATTCCGGCATTCAGCCAAAGTTTGTCCGCGCAGCAGGCTACTCTGGGGCAATGCGAACAAAAATTTTCAACCCCAACGGAGTTGTGTCAGCGGATGCCTTTAGGTGCAACCCCTTCAGGGTTGAGAAAAATTTAAATGGTGAACCCAAGGTAGGCACTGCGCGCCAACCTTGGGCTGAATGATGAAATCCCTTTGGGATTTTTAAAACTGGCGGATGTTGTTTTATGAATAAAATCAGTCTCAACCTTATAGTTTTGCGATCGCCTGACATTGCGCGTGCCGCCGCCTTTTATAAACATTTGGGTTTGAGCTTCGCACAACATCAACACGGCAAAGGTGCCGTGCATCTCGCGGCTGAACTTTCTGGCGGAGTCTTTGAATTATATACTCAAGCGGCAGGTGGTCTTTCAACGCTGGGCACACGGATCGGATTTACTGTTCCATCCGTCGATCAAGCCATTGCGGCATTGAGTGAATATCCTGAAGCCATCATCTCTGCACCCAAAGATTCCGAATGGGGACGCCGGGCTGTTGTCGCCGATCCTGACGGACATCGTATTGAACTGATTGAATCCAACTCATAAATTATCCCCATATAATCAAATGAAACTTAAAAAAATATTCCTCACCGCCCTGCTCTTGCCTGGAACGCTGTTTGCCGCGGACGCTCCTCAAATCATTTCGCTCTGGCCCAATGGCGCGCCGGGGTTTGAAGCGCGCAAAGATATTCCCGAGGAAGCCGCGAGCTATTGGGTGAAGAATATCAATAACCCGACGCTCACCGTTTTTCTGCCGCCCAAAGAAAAAGCCAACGGCGCGGCGGTGATCATCTGTCCCGGCGGCGGTTTTCGCGAACTCGTCTATAACTCCGAAGGCGTTGAACCGGCGAAATATTTTAACCAGCTCGGCATCGCTGCCTTCGTGTTGAAATACCGTTTATTCCGCGAAACGAATTCCGTTTACACCATCGAAAATCCGCACGAAGACGGCGTGCGCGCGATGCGTTACGTTCGCAGTCACGCCGCCGAGTTTGGCATTGATACGAATCGCGTCGGCATGGTCGGCTATTCCGCCGGTGGCGAAGTGGTGTCGTTGACGAGCTTTGGCGCTACGGACGGGCTCACGAATGCGCCGGACGCGATTGATCGCGCAGACGCGCATCCGAATTTTATCGCCGAAATTTATCCCGGCGGCGCCGGCATTCCGGAAACGCTTCCAAAGAATGCGCCGCCCGCATTTCTGCTCGTGGCGGATGATGATAACCACACGGAAACGGTATTGAAATTATTCACGCTCTATCGCGCGGCGAAAATTCCGGTAGAAGTTCATGTCTTCACCAAAGGCGGTCACGGCTTCAATCAAGGTCAACGCTCGAAATTAAAAACGATCAAAGATTGGCCGCAACGGCTGACGGATTGGATGGGCGATAATAATATTCTCGATCCTGACATTCCGGCGGCGAGCGCCAAGTGAAGCCGGGCTGGGAGCGTTGGCTTCCAAGCTGGCGCGCCCTGAGATTTAGCCTTCCAGAATGGCCGTGGCGGCGGCGTAATTTTCGGTGTGACTCAGACTGATCAGAAGTTGTTTGGCGCCGCGGGCAGCAAATAAATCTTGGCCTTTGCCGTGCAAAACCACGAAGGGTTCGCCGGATTCTTTGCGCCGAATTTCCATGTCCAGCCAGCTGAGTTGCGCGCCGATGCCGGTGCCGAACGCTTTGGAGATGGCTTCTTTCGTCGCAAAACGCACGGCGAGAAAGGGCGCGGGTTTGCGGTGCGCGAGGCAATATGCGATTTCGTCCGGCAACAAAATCCGGTTCACAAACCGGTCGCCAAATTTCTCGAAGGACGACGCGATGCGCGCCACTTCGATGATGTCAATGCCAGTGCCTAAGATCATTTGCGATTTACAATTGGCGATTTACGCTGGCGGCGCAAGAAAACTTAAACTTCAAATCCCGCGATTCGCGCGCCAGAGCAAAACGGCACCGACCCCTTGGAAAATAAAATTCGGCAACCACACGATCAGGTGGGGATACAATTCCGGGCGACCGGCCAGCGCATCGGCCAGCATGAAAAACGCGTAATAAACCACGACGAGCAAGAGCGCGATGGCGATGCCGATATTCGTTTCGCGCCGATGCACGCGGATGCCCAGGGGAATACCGATCAGCGTAAAACCAAAGCAGGCAAAGGAAAAAGCGACTTGCCGGCTCATCGTCACGCGGACGTGTTCGATGGCCTGGGCGCGGGTTTTTTCGGCTGTGTGGAGAAACTTCGCCACTTCCGCCGGGGTCGCATTCGTGCTCAGGGATAAATTCAACCGTTGAAAATCATTTGTCTGCGTCGGTTGATTGGATTCAGTCATGGACAGATTTAACTGTTTCAGCTGCGCCAATTCCTGCTGCAATTGCGCGAAGGTCATGTCGTTGACCTTGGGTTTGACGGGACGATTCTTTAAGGAGTTCAGATCGAAAATCAGCGGATATTCTTTCATCGAAGTGATGAGCGGACGCATGGATTTTGTCGGTGTGACCATGATGACGTCGAACAAATTCATGGTCAGTGTTCCGGCTTTCGTATCCGTTTCCAGTTTTCCGCTGGGCGCGCGAATCGTCGTTGTCGGAATGGAATTGGTTGTTTTGTTATCGGCTGCGCGGAAAATGGTGATGTTCTCCAAATCACCTTCATTATTTTTCTCAATGAAAATGCTATTGCCTGAAAAATCAATGAACTGGCCTTCGGGAATTTGCGCGTTGGCCACATCGTTCAATAATTCGTAGCGCAAATGGGTGAAGGTCGTGCGTGCGCGCGGGCCAAGCTCCATGTTGAACCACGCGCTCAAGCCGCAACACAGCAGGCTCAAAACTAAAATCGGCGAGATGAGCGATAGTAAACTGACGCCACCGGCACGCGCGGCGGTGAGTTCTTGATCGGCACTGAAACGGCCAAACACCAACAGCGTGGCCGTGATGAAACCCATCGGCAACGCGTAGATGCACGCGAAGGGAATCAGCAATCCAATCGCCTTGCACAGCAGCAGAAATCCAATGTGACCGCCGAATAGCAGCGGCAGCACGTCGTGCAATACGTTTAACAATAGCACGACGAACGCAAAAACCGAGACGGTCAGCAACAAGGTGGCAAGCACCTGGCTGGTGAGATATTTATGCAGCGTTTTCAATGATTAAATCCGCTCGCACAGTGACGGATTTAGTCCGCCGCGCCAAGCGAATTTCTTGGGACACAGCCGATAAAAACCAAACTACTGAACGTATCTCCGTTGGGATAATCAGTTGATTTATTACTGCACAACGCGGAAAAACATCACTTGATTAGACGAAGTTTGGAACAGGACATTGGAATAACCGATGGCGTAAGGAAGATTGCCCACCGGACTCCAAACATTGGTGCCGGACACTTGCGGGGAAGATTGAATCTGACCGGGCGAGGTTGAATTCGGCCACTGGATTTGCATCTGGCTGCCCGCCGGGTTGATGCTCAGCGACACCGAACCGGTCACGGGCTGAAAACATTGGTCGTTATAATTATTGAGCAGCGTTTGCATGTCATTCTGGTCAGTGACGCCATCATTGTTGAAGTCAAAGACACTGGGTTTACCCCAATTAGCCACTAAACCATTGATATCGTCCACATTGACAGTTTTGTCGAGCGTGCCGTCGCCCGGGCAAACCGGTTCGGACGCCAATATGCCTTCCAGCACAGCCATTAATTGATCAAGGTTCACTTGCTGGTCCGGCGTCAGGGGTCCGCCCGCGAGCAGGTCACCGGATGAATTATCCAGGCCGACGGGATTGGTCAACGTCGGTTTCAGATCATAGAATTCGTAGGGATTGATGCTGCTGTCACAGTCTGCGCGCAACGATTTGACGAGCTTGTAACGATAGTTGCCGACCGCCCACACCGAGTCGGGCAGAATCGTGAGATTGGTATAAACGTTGGCGCGCACGTCGCAGCAAGTATTGTAAACCACCGGCGCTCCGGGACCAAACCACTCGGCCCCTTCGTCCTCGCTCAGCGATTGGCTGTCGAACAACGTATCGGAACCGACCTTTTGTCCGGCGATGGTGAGCACGGACGGCGGGATGTGCAGACCGGGCGGCACCGCGCTACCGAGTTGGGTGAAGTTAAATTGCCGGCTGGACGGCGCCAAGGTGTTTGTGAGATACGCCAGCATCGGCGCGCAATCCAGAATGTGCGAGGCCGGCACCACCGAGCGAACGTTTAAGCCGGCGATCTCGCCAAACAGCGAAAACAGATCCACCGCGTTGACCATGTTGGTGACGGTGCGACCCGGTTGAACCACCATCGGGCCGGTGACGATCACGGGCGCGGCGATGCCGGTTTGATATGGCGAACCTTTTGCGCGGAGCGGATTGTAAGGCGCGTTGACGCTCGAAAAATAAGTGCCGTTGTCGCCGCAAATAATGATCATGGTATCCGTCGCCGCCGGCGTGTATTGCAGACTGCCATCCGGTGCATTGGTGGCCAACCCGGCGTTGACGATCAATCGTCCGATTTCTTTATCCAACGCATACAACATCAGGTTGCTCACCAGTTTGATCTGCGCTTCGTTCGTATTTCCCTCCGGCACATTGCTCGGCCAGGTGAACCCGGCGGGAAACAGATTCGTGGGCGGCTCCTGATACGGCGTATGAATCGAACTGTAACTGACCGTGCACATCCATGGCACGTTGTTCGAATTCTGTTGTTGGATCCACGTCAAGGCGTCGTCCGTTTGCGCGCTGTCCATATAGCGGCGATCCAGACTGAGACTGATATTCGTCCCATCATTAATGGTTTTAGGCCACGCATAATAACCATTGTAGTTGGTGAAGTAAGGGGTGATGGTGGCGTCCGCAATATTCGTGGCGAACCCGCCGTTCGTGTTCAGCGCAGGGATACCTTGCGCCGACACAATTTCCAGTCCCGTGTAACCCGCGCCGCCATTGTCATCGCAATAAATATTGGTTTGCGGTCCGAGAAACCAACCTGCCCCGCGCGCCGTGCCCACGGGAAAGCCGCTGGAATACAGCGAGGTGTTCGTCGTCTGACCACCCAGCGTGGAGTCAATATACGGCGGGCCACCCACGAGACAGCCCTTAAAATAATTCCAGCCCAACGCCGCCGGCGCCGCGATGCCGGCAGGATTGTGATCCGGCCCGCCCAGATGATACTTGCCAATCAACGCGCTGGTGTAACCCGCGTGCGCGAGCACCCGCGGCGTGGTCACTTCGTAGGGCGAGACTTGCGCGGAAGGTAAATCATAATCCAGGATGGCCGCCCGCACGCCGGTGCGCACCGCGAAGCGTCCGGTAAAAAAGCACGCGCGACTGGGAGAACATTCCGGCATCATCCAACAATTATTAAACGACACACCTTGTTGCCCCAAAGTGGTCAAGATCGGAGTGGCCTGGGGCGCCAACGGATTAAAACTCTTCAACTGATCAATCCCGACATCGTCCATGATGATAAACAGAATGTTCGGGGGCCGATTAGTGGATTGCGCCACCACTGTTGATGGTGTCAGCCATAAAAATTGAACAATAATTCCGAAGAGAACGGTGGCCGAAAAGAATTTGAAAAAGCTTCGGTGTCCAATAACGGGTGAGATTTCAGGACAGAAGCTTGGTTTCAATTTTTTATGGCACATGATGATTTTGGGTTACTGGGATGGTTTTCTCATTGCTGGCAGTGTGCTCGCCCCAAAAACATGAGGGTTTCGATGACACTTCTCTAACAATTTACAACCACATGAATAACAGCGAGTTACATGCCAATGGGAACAAGAAATTCATTTGCGTCTGCCGAGTCTTTCCCTTTAACTGGATCGAGTAAAATCAGAAACAAGGTGCACCGAGACCGTCAGTTCGAAAGATTTAATTCGATACCAGCCAATCATTTAAAAGCAATCCGCCCATGAAAAAATTTATCACTTATTTACCCAGCCACGGCTTGCGTCTCGGCTGGTTCACGGCAGCCATGTTGTTCGCCCTGTTGGCTGTGTTGCCCGCGCAGGCTGATTATTTTACAAACACGGGCGCGTTGAACATTGAACGTTATGACCATACCTCCGTCTTGCTGCCCAACGGGAAGGTTTTTGTGGCGGCCGGCTTCAATCCTAATATCGGCAATGTGGCCACCTCAGAAACTTACGATCCGGCCAGCGGGTTGTGGACGACGAATGGCGACTTGCTCGAACCGTGCTCGGACAACACGTTGACGTTGCTAACGAACGGCCTCGTGCTGTTGGCGGGCGGCGCGGATTACAATGGCTCGGTCACCAATGCGGAGCTTTACAATCCAGCCACCGGCACTTGGACCGAGACCGGCTCGATGTCATATTCCCGTCTCTGGCATACGGCGACGCTGCTGAAGAATGGTAAGGTGTTGGTCACGGGAGGTTTTGATTTTACCAGCGGCAACAATGTGACCGTTTGCGAGTTATACGATCCGACCACCGGGACCTGGAGCAACACGGGCGCTTTGAATAATGGCCGGCTTCGCCACACGGCAACCTTGCTCACCAATGGCCTGGTGCTCGTGGTCGGCGGTGATGGCGCGACCACTTCCGAACTATATAATCCGGCCACGGGAACCTGGACGTTCACCGGCGCCACGCAAGTTTCCCGTCAACAACAGACCGCCACCTTGCTGGGCAATGGTCTGGTGCTGCTCGCGGGCGGTTCGGGCGATAACACTTCCGAACTTTATAATCCCGCCACGGGTCAGTGGACGTTCACCACAGGCGCGATGAATGCGGCCCGCACCATTCCCACCGCCACGTTGTTGCCGAACGGGCAAGTTTTGGTGGCCGGAGGTTACGACGCCAATGATTCCACCACGGTTCTTGCCAGCACGGAATTATACGATCCCGTCAGCCAAACTTGGGCCACGAATTTTGACATGACCAGCGTGCGCGGCCAGCAAACGACCACCCTATTGCCCAATGGAAACGTGCTGCTGGCGGGTGGCTATGATGGCACCAACGCCCTGGCCAGTGCTGAATTATACTTCGCGCCCACTCCGCCCCCTTCGGCAGGCTTTTGGACCACGACGGGTTCTTTGAATACAATTCGTGCGCTCTATACTTTAACCCGCTTGCCTAACGGGAAAGTGCTGGCGGCCGGCGGTGAAGGCGCAGGTTACTTCTCGGTTGCCACGGCGGAATTATATGACCCGACCCTCGGAATTTGGACGGCCACCGGACCGTTGGCGACGGATCGTTATGGCCACACCGCGACGTTGCTGGGTAATGGCAAAGTATTGGTCGCCGGTGGCCTCCAGAGTTTTAACACCTATGGTAATATCGCCAGCACCGAATTATACAATCCCACGAATGGAACGTGGGCAACGAACCAGCCGATGACGACGTCGCGCTATGGTTTTACCGCGACCTTGCTGGGGAACGGCAAAGTGCTGGCGGCCGGCGGTCAGTCCCATGATGCCAGTGGTTATACCGGACAAGCCAGCGCCGAGCTATACGATCCCAACCTGGGCACCTGGACCTTGACGGGCACCATGCCTAACGTGCATCAATTTCACACGGCGACCTTGCTCACGAATGGCTGGGTGCTAGTGGTTGGCGGCCAAGACAACAACGGATCGGCCCTGACGAATGCCGACCTCTACAATCCCACCTCAGGATCATGGACGGCAACCGGCGGAACGATTAAGCGGCATTCCAATCACAATGCAATCTTGTTGCCGAATGGAAAAGTGCTGGTCGCCGGTGGCGTTGATGAAAATTATAACCCGCAGAAATTCTCCGAACTTTACGATCCGGCGACCGGCACGTGGACGGCGACCGGCGCTTTGAATGTCAATCGTTCCGGCAGCACAGCGATTCTTTTGACCAACGGCTTGGTGCTGATCGCCGGGCCTGATAACAGCGCGGAACTTTATAATCCGACTTCCGGCGTCTGGAGTGCCGCCGCCCCGATGCATCAGCCGCGCCAGCAATTTCCCATGGTGCAAATCAATGATCAAGTATTGGTCGCCGGCGGCTTCTACTTTAGTTCGCTCACCAACGCCGAACTCTATAGCTCGACCGCATTGGCTACATTACCAATTAATCTGGCCAGCTCCCGCTTGGCCAGCGGTGCGGTGCAGTTTGGTTTCACCAACACGCCGGGGGTTAGTTTCACAGCGTTGACCACCACCAACTTATCTCTATCTTTGAGCAACTGGAGCGTGCTCAGCAACGTCACCGAAATTACATCCGGCACGTTTCAGTTCACTGATCTGCCAGCCACCAACGGCCCGCAACGTTTTTACCGGGTTCGCTCCCCGTAATCGCCCTTAAATAAATCCAAGAAACGACCCCGCCCGCCGGGACGAGAAAATGGACAGGTAAATTGCCGCGTCAGATGTTGCTACTTCCACGAAACGATGATGGCGGAAACGCCGTTGTCTTAAATGGCGTTCGCTACGATGATTTGATTAGGCGACTGTTCTCTCATACTCAATGCGAAAACAAAGTGTAGAGGATCTTAATCAATCCAATACCCAAACAAACAATAGTCGGAGTAACCAGCAGCCAAAAAATCACTCGTGAAATCTTGGCAAATCGATTGGAAACATAAAATCGGGCATTACATTGGTTGCATCTGACCGGGCGTGCCCTGCCAACGTTCCGAAACACAACCGCAATAATCCCGCCAAATAGAAAAAACTGGCAAGCTGAACGAGCTGCGAACATCAATAACCCGAGTAAAATCATCCGCTGCGCCACATTGAGGACAGGTAACTTTAGAGCGCGTGGTTCTTGCCGCCGACTCAGCCAGCCCTTGGAGTGACTGCTGGTCAATAGCACAAACCTCCGCATCATCGGGGTATTGCTTGCCACAATAGGAACACGCTTTCATGATGCGAAGTTGCCTAACACAGAAAACTCAACCACGTTGGAACGGTGGTGTGGCGAATCGGGACACTCCAGCGTGAAGCTGGAACGACGAAGGCGGTTGGCCCCGGCGACTGGCTAGGCTTCATGGCTTAACATCGCCGCCGTTGCCGCCGTTGCCACCATTACCGCCGCTGGCACTGCCGTCACCACCGTTGCCGCCACTGCCGCCGTTAACTCCATTGGCTCCATTACCGCCATTAGATCCGTTGACACCGTTTGTCCCATTGGCTCCATCAATACGATTCGTGCCACTACCTGAAACCGTCGACGGTTGCTTTGAGCAACCGAAAAATAGCGACGCAAGTAATGTTGCAACAACTAATGGTAAGCGAGTTTTCATAAAATCGGGATGATGTCTAACGACCAAAAGCTGAACCACGGGCACAGAAAGGCAACCCCAAACTGCAACCGCAACGCGAATCTGAACGCGCACTGGTATCCGACTCCAGCAAATGGTTAGGCGGCGTGAAATAATACATAGCCAATTCCAATAATTATTGGCAAAAGTAATAGCCCCCACCCAAGGATGCAAACAATAATGCGGGGCGATGTCTCGGTGATAGCCGCACTGCCAGTCAGCCCTCTATAATTCCCCATCGCGTCCGCGAACCAAATGCAAACCAAAGGAAAAACCAGCGCTATGCCCATCTTAAACGCCGACTCTGCGCCACCATGCGCAAAAGCAATCACTATATAAAATAACGCAACCAATCCTGAAATGATTCGATTCCAGTTCATAACGCTTGACGCAGCCTAACTTGAAAAGCTGAACTACGGCCACAGAAAGGCAACCCCAAACTGCGAACGCAGCGCGAATCTGAACGCGCAATGGCGGCTGTCTCCGGCGCTGTTTCAGGCCAATTATTCATGCAACTGACTAGCTTTCTGTGCTGGTTCTGACAAGCGTGAATAGACTTCGGACGGCACAGGACTAGGGAACCGCGAATCAAAATAGGTAGCCTCATGGGAATTATTCCCGCTCGATTCGTAAGTATGCAGCACCAATAGGCGATCGCCGTCATAAGCCCACACTCTGGACTCGCTCTCAGCAAAGACAAGCCATCCGGCGTGCGTCGGCGTCCAGCCAACCGCCTGTTTAGTAGGGGCCGGTATCGCAGTCGTTGTCCAACCTCCGCCTCGCATGTGTGACAAATCCAGAGAAGTCTCCGAGACCGCGACCCGCCATGAACCATCCAAGGTGGTATTGGTGCCGAGCGTGGTGACGAACATCGAACGAAAGGATAGCGGTGCTGCCGTCTGGGTGGAAATCACCGTAGGTGAGTGGCATCCCACGAGCGATGTCGCAACGATGAATAAGATCAGAATGCTGTAGTGCATAGTAAAGTGGCCTAACGAGCAAAAGCTAAGCCACGCGGGAACGGCGGTTAGTTTCGGCGACGGGGTAGGCATCACGTCAACCTCCTCCCCAATCGCCAAGTATTATAATCGTCAATACTGCATCCAATCCATACACCGACAAGAGCAGCTACTGGCGGCGGCTCTGCTCCAAATGACGAAAGCCAAACCAACAGTGAAATACAACCAATAAAAAGCAAGGGTCGAACAATCCAACCAAGGAGACTCATCGGGCGCGTGTCTCGCCGCACCGAAAACAAACCAGCAACCATGACTAACGTAAGCCCGATAAAAAACCACCAACGACCGCTGACGGATAAAAGAACCAAGCCGACGACCAACAACGTCTGACTCGTCATAAATTTGATGTCTATATGTTTCATAACGCGAGTGATGCCTAATATAACAAGCTGAGCCACCGCCAACTTGCGGCGTGAATTACCACCGCAGCGCCAACAGCGATTGGCTCCGGCGACTGGTTGGGCGTCATAGTCATATCAACTAAATGTCGGCGCAACTAGTGCGCCGACGACCTTCCCGTCCGCTATAGCCATCCGAAAAAGCAAATCATCTCCACCGTCGTTAAACCGAAGCCGCCACAGAGAAGCGAGGTAACTACTCTGGCGCAACTCTCCAAGAAATGTCGACGTGACGCCTTTCTGCAACCGGGGTGCGAGGCCTCGGCTGACACGATGAAACACCTCTGGCTTGAGGCCACTCTTGAATCTCTCATCACCAACTGAAACAAATTGCTCGAAGTTGTCGGCCACCGTCGCAGCCAGCAAGGTATCGAAGCAACTCTTGGTTATGTCATTTGGCGTATCCATATTTTGCGAGACGTAATGCTGCCTAACGACCAAAAGCTGAGCCACGGCGACGAGAAGCGCAATCTGAAACTGAAGGTGCCGACGGCGTTGGCTCCGACGAATGGTTGGGCAGCAGCCTCATTACTCACTCATCGTTTTGATTGCCTGGGGCATAATCTTCGTATCCCACTCGTGCTGACTCATCGGGCGAATAATCGTAACCTGTGTCCAGTTCGTGTGGCTGACAAACTGGATGCCGCCGCCTTTTGGCGTGAGCCGATATTCACCAAGCTTCCCGCCATCGCTCGTATCAGTAGGCCCGAACCCGGGTTTGCCAAACGCCTGACGCAGATACTGCTCAACTGATGGAAACTCCTCGCGCGACATACGAATCACAACGCCATACTGATCTGTAGCATAACGCCACGCTCCATCAATCGGCGGAAGATTGGTGGTGACAGGACTGCCACCACGAACAATCGCTTGCTGTAAAATAAACTGGCCGACATCGCCGCGCCCGGTTGTGAAGTGGTCGCTCGCACAACCGAAAAGCGCCGCAACTACCAAAGCGAAAAATAATGTGTGAAATCGCATAGCACTCACCTGCTGCCTAACGACCAAAAGCTGAGCCACGGCGCGAAGAAGCGCAAGCGCGGATTTGCCGCAAACCTCCAATGAAGTTTATTACCAACCGCTTTGTCGCACGACAAATTTGAAACTAAACTTCTTCATGATCTCAATGTAGCTTTTAATCTCTTGGTATTGATTAGGAGATCCAGTGCTTCGGTAATGCTTCGGCTGACAACATCCGCGCTGAGCAAAGTCTCTACTGAGGCTCCTTCTTTCTGGATTAAGGCAATTCCCAGGGCGGCACTCGCCAACATTTTTCTGTCATTCCTGCCATTTCCAATGGCGACGACATTAGCGGCACCCAACTTCCGAACATAATCAAGCTTCGTGTCGGCTTGGTTTTCGGGTGGCGTGATGGTCAACGTCACGGGAAGGTCGCCCAGCTGCGCTTTCGCTATGCCAAAAGTGTCGGCAGTAATGACATGAACCTCGATGTGCTGTGAGAGCGAGCGGATGATATCTGCAACACCTTCAATGAGGACCCCATCCACGGCAAGAGTGCCATTATAGTCGCTGACGACATATTTCAGCTCAATATCACCGTAGTCGGGAATGGATATGTGGATCATAATTCTGCCTAACATCCAAAAGCTGAGCCACCGCAGCGGCTACGGCGATTGGCTCCGGCGAATGGTTGGGCATAGCTTTCGTGCTCATTTATTTCCGTAGCCTTCTTCTTCTTTGGTTTTGCCTCCGAAATCAACTGTCATCCATCTAGCTATCGGCGGCGTGTTGGTGGAACAAAATATAAACGCCCATCGCGGCGCACCAAAGTTGAGAGTAATACTCGCGCTGACACAATGGAACTGATTGGTGGCTGAACCGAGTGCAGTGGCTGCGAGCTGATATGCGGCTGGCAATGCAAGTGTCGGCGGCTTTGAGTCATCATAGAGCGGCCCCATGCTAAATGCAGCGGCAGAAACCACCAGCAGAGCCAAGAGAATGTATCGTATTTTCATAAAGTGTGGCACGGCCTAACGCCCCAAGCTCAGCCTCCCGGCCCACGAGACGCTCCGATTGCAACCGGAGCACGATGGCCGGGTTCGCTGCAGCGCATGGCTAAATTGTTGTGTGCTCATTCTAATGTCTCCGGCGTGCGCCCAGCCGCCACGCAATCTGGTAAGCCGCGAACAACATGAAGAACGCAGCAATCGCGACAACAAAACCGAACAGCTCAATTTGAAACCTGCGAAAGAAAATAGCAGAGCCGATACCGAGAAAGACAGGCGGAAAAATGTAACCGTCGAGCAATGGTGCGCCGCCTGAGCAGCGGTCATAGGCAACCTTGACCTTGAAGCAGGCGTGAACGAGTCCGAGCGCCAACAAGAATCCAGCGAGGATGAGTGGAAGGATGCTCATCTAATCTTGTTAGGCGTGTTTTTTAGATCCCACATAACTGTGCCGTTAGTGAATCAGAAAATGGACTCTGTTTGAAACCATATCAATCGTGCCATCTATGACTGCACCGAACAGATTCGTGTGCGGCGTTCCGAAGCTCATGCTCGTCCAATTTACTGATGGATATTCTTCCTTGGTTGGCCACTCACCAGCAAACCCATCCTTATTAGTGCCATCTGTCCCAGACCAGAAAAACTGTGTGCCTGCGTTGGTGCTGACAAACGGGCGCAAAGCATTCGTATTCACCCGTCCATCTAAACTCAATATTGGTTCCTTAAAAAGAATAAGCCGCCACTCAATCGCCCCCTCAAAAGGAAACTTCTGAATGAGCGAATTGGTGAAGACGGCCTCAATTTCTGGCCCAGCCTTGCTAAAAGCGCTCCGCAAATCAGAAACACGGGTGGTTTCGCCATGTCGAGGAATGAAAAGCGACACAACGGAATAGACACAAAATATTCCGAACGCTGCGACCAAGAGCAATATAACTCGACCGGTAATCTTCATCGCAATACGTCTAACATAAAAAGCTAAGCCACGCGGGAACGATGACGTAGCGAATCGGGATGCTCCCACGCGAAACTGGCGGGGACGACCGCGTTGGCTCCGGCACAAGGTAAGGCGATAAAGTCGTCATAACTCAAATCAGTCCTGTATCCAAGGCTTGTCCGTTTCGCGGACGTAAAAACGAACCACCGTGCCGCACTGCTTGCATAAATCCGCGTAAAGCTGCTCGGTGCCTCGAAGAATCGCCAGCGCCTTATAGCTCAACCCAATATGACCAGTCTCGGCGGTCTTCGTCACGGCAATGCCGACAATAATGTCGGTGCTGCCACATTCCAAACAAGTGCGCTGCTTCTGTGAATCGGTAGTCATAAAAGTCTGATGCGTGATGCGGCCTACCGTAAATATCTAAGCCACCGCCGACTCGCGGCGTGGCTTGCAACCGTAGTGGCCATGACGGTTGACTCCGGTGATTGGCTAGGCAGCATAAACTACCCAGTCAACGCTTGACGAAATAAATGTAATAAACGGCGCTGAATGCCGCAACGGAACCGAACAAGCAACCCATCACTCCTAAACCATTAGTCATGCTGGCGGCTTTAACAACTCCAACTGCGCCCCCGGCAAGCAAGCCGACAATGATGATCCCGAGCACTGTCTCCGCGCTGGAATGTCGCTCCGGTATCTCGCTCCGATTTTGCGAATCTTTTTGAGTGTTCATAAAATGGTTGATGCTCGATGACGCTTAACAATACAAGCTCAGCGGCCCGGCCCTCAAGCGGAAACGATTGCAACAATGACGCGATGGCCCGGTTCGCTGCAGCGCAGGGATAGGCCGCGTTAGTTGAAACGCTCATAGGCAATGTTTCTCCAAATGCCGCTGGTAGTCTTCAAGTGCGCGCGGGATATCGGGACACTTGAAGATGTCGAACACTCCGAAAGACGGGCGAATGTCATAGCCGCAGAATTTGTAGTTGGAAGTGATGGGGAGGAATAGATCGGCGGTCCCCTTGCCGCCACATAAGAAGCTAGCCGGGTTGTCGAAAGTTTCTCTCGGCGCATTCCAGGTTGCGGAGATCATGAACTTCCGTCCCTGCATCTTGCCGCCCGTGCCATACTGCTTGCTGGGGTCTTTGCTCGTGCGGCCATCGCCCTCCAGCAAGACCTGCTGGGCGAGGCCGGCGTTGAACACCTCGTCCACGTATTTCTTGTAAATCCACGGCGCACCGAACCAGTTCACCGGCGTCTGGAGAATGACTAAGTCAGTCAACACGTGCTTTTGAACCTCTTCGTCAGCGGTATAGCCGCGCTCGACAAATGTCTCGACGACCTGATGGCCACGCTCCACGAAAAACGCCTTCGCGGCCTCCGTGAAGGTAAGGTTCAGCTTGCCCTCGGACCACCCGGGATAGGTGAGGTGGGTATTGATGATAAGTATTTTCATGGAAGCATCCGCCAGGGGCTTAATGTAAAAAGCTGAGCCACAGCCAACTCGCAGCGGGGCTGGCAACCGCAACGCTAACGGCGGTTGGCTCCGGCGAATGGTTTGGCCACAGCTCCATGCAATGAATCCTCCAATGTGTTGATAGTCTCAATGAGCATTTGAAGCTCATCCTTGGTTAAATCAGCCTGACACAAACCTTTCACCTCTCGCAATGCCTCAAGCAACTGATGCTTTTGGTCTGTGTGAAACAGTGGCGCTGGATAGGCTGGCAGCAAACACTGAAGCGGACGAATAGCTCGCCGGTCGCACCAACTATCAATCAGCTTGTCAAGTGTCTGCGTGAAAATCATATGCGTGCTTGATGACACCTAACGTAAATGAGCCACCGCGGATGCGTGGCGTGGCTTGCCACCGCAACGGCAACGGCGGTTCGCTCCGGCGAATGGTTTGGCGTCATGGTAATTTCTTGTGTAATAAAGATAAAACCCAACCAAAGACAAGCCCAAATAACACTAAAGCCAGAACTCCCAGCGACACCTCCGACCAGTGCTCTAAGAAACACGCGGTGACGGCCATCGTCAGTGATGCCAGCCAAAGGCACCAACGCAATTTGTAATTTCGTGTCATGGTGTGCTGTGTCCTAACGTCCGCTACTTCGCCTCGGCTTTAAGACGCCCAATGAAGTCTATTACTAACTGCTTTGTCGCACTACACATTTGAAACTAAACTTCATGGGTGTGAATGAAATAACTGATGAAATGCTGATGCGGAGAGCTTCATACTCTCAAAAAACGGAACCAATAGGATGGCAAAGAGAATCCAAGCCTTCCAGCTATAATATGGCCTTCCAATCCGCAAAACTGCACAAACAATAAGTGTGCCCCCCAATACGGGCGTCCAAATTGAAAAACTAAAAATGAAGAAGTATATCAGGAAACCAAAGAACTCAACTACCTTAGCAGAAACAAAGCCATCGTTACCGCCTTGACCTTGGGCTAATATAAAAAACCACAAACGGTATGATAATATAGCGGCTAAAATACATGACGGAATACCAGTCCAAATCGCGATCCTTGGAACTTCCGGTCCGTTCTGTTGCTTTGATTGTGTATCGTCCATGTGATATGCGCTGATGCCTAACAGGTAGGTATGCCGCAGTTTTGTGGCATATCTCCGTTCATCTTTCTGACTTTAGGCCTCACTTTATGGGGTGTCTAGGACAATTTAAGACGAAGCCTCGGCGAGGTTTTGAACGGGTGGTTTTAATGAACTTAAGTTGTTCGTTGAAGTGGATTAAGTCAGTGGTTTGGGTTTGGCAGACGGACTATGACGCGGAGTGAAAAGGTGGCTCGCCGCCGTGTTTTCAAGTAATTTCACCCACGGCGGCGGTCGTCGGCACTGGGCCACCGACCTCCGCTACCAATAAAAACCGGGGCGGAGAATTTTATCCGC
Organism: Methylacidimicrobium fagopyrum; assembly: GCA_026225255.1. Lineage (GTDB taxonomy): Bacteria > Verrucomicrobiota > Verrucomicrobiia > Limisphaerales > UBA11358 > UBA11358. The sequence continues at coordinate 122,857 of JAMFSJ010000059.1, forward strand.
GCCGTTTTTTTGACCAAAGCGGATTAAGTGCCAAAGGCACGGATGGAAATTAGCCAGACACGCAGTGTCTGGTTGGCGACCGATCGAACTTTCCCGTCCCAGCGGGACGGCGGAAATGTTCATTAACAACTTCGGGGCCTTATTTCCTTCGTCCCTCCAGGACGGGTTTTCATTCTTCACCGTTACCAGACACTGCGTGTCTGGCTAATTTCCGTAGTCGCTTCGCGACCCAACGAATCATGGCCAGTGGCCG
>JAMFSJ010000060.1 GCA_026225255.1 Methylacidimicrobium fagopyrum
AACCTCTCCGTTATATAACGCAACCTCTCCGTTATATAACGCAGCCTCTCCGTTATATAGCGCAAGCTCTCCGCTATATAACGCAGCCTCTTCGTTATATAGCGCAAGCTCTCCGCTATATAACGCAGCCTCTCCGTTATATAGCGCAGCCTCTCCGTGATATAGCGCAACCTCTCCGTTATATAACGCAACCTCTCCGTTATATAACGCAGCCTCTCCGCGATATCGGGAAACACATCCAATAATAATAAAGAAGTTTAGCTAATATGTTTTGCCGTTTTTAAACGAGATAAATTCACACTAGTGTTTAAACCTAAGCGACTTACATAAACTTTTAAGATCTATTTTAAGCCTTATCTAAAGGGTTTTATCACACTCCAGTCCCATCTAAATTATTAGAACCATTTATTTTTTAAATAAAAAACCATTGACAACCGGTCATCTTTGATTTAGTTTAGGAGAACTCCAGCTAATATGTAACCAGCTAGGACAACTCCCCAAAAAACTAAGACGTATGATAATAAAACCTTCCATCAACTTTCTAAATTTGGACAACGATGCCACCCTGATCAAGAATGTCCATACCATCCTCGCCGCGATGACGGATAATCCCAATTACCCCAATCCGATGCCGGAGTTGCCCCTCATCACGTTGGTCTTAAGTCAATTTACGACCTGCGTGGCCAATGCGGCGGACGGCGGCATTACGCTGACAGCGCTCAAAAATCAAAAGCGCGAAGAACTAGTGACCTTGGTGAGAAATCTGGCGAGCTATGTATCGGTCACCTGCAATGGAAATCTGGCCACTTTATTAAGTAGCGGTTTCCCCAGTCAAAAAACCCAACGCACGCCCGCCACCTTCCCCTCGGCACCGACGGATTTGATCATCAGTTTCGGAATTTCGAGCGGAGAATTGGACGCCGTCGTTTCATCGGATGATGGTGTGGCGACTCATAACTGGCAATTGTTCGCGGCTTCGGCCCCGACGACCATTCTGCAAACAAAGGAAACTACCGGCGGCCGCAACCTCTTCAGTGGTCTGACGCCGGGCGTGATCTACGGGATCCAAGTCAATGCGGTCAATACCGCCGGCACTAGTGACTGGAGTAACCCCGTTTCTAAAATGGCGGTTTAATCAGCCCGGAGCGCCGATCTCCTGATCGGCTCGAGGGTTAAGTTTTCACTACCGAGCCAGCGCCATGCTCGGCGCTCTATTGTTTCGAGCCGATCAGGAGATCGGCGCTCCAATGTTTAAAATAAATGTCTCTGCGATTTTAACTCTGGTTGTAGCGGCGGTCTATGGCCTAATGCCATAGATCGCCGCTACGAGTCGAAGCCCTTTTTCAGCATCCGCAAAATTATTTCGCGTAGCCAGCTTTCGGTTTGCCATCGGCATCTAACTTGTCACACGCCCAGAGCAAGCCACGCGTGACGAGATCGAGATAGCGGGCGTCGGCCACGGTTTGATTGTTGTGACCGATGGTCGTGGAGAAGACGCGCGTTTTACCTTGGTAAATATTTTCCCATGCGACCACAAAATCATTCGTCCGTTGCGGCTCGCCCGCTTTGTTCTTGATGACTTGCACACCGTGCGCGAGCGCATGCGCGGTGTCCCAAACCTTGATGTTGTTATAATGCTCTTCGCCAATGGTAGTCCAATCCATCAGTCCGGTCGTGACGGCATTGGTTTTGTCAGTGAAGGAAATCGCAATCGGTTCCTGCGGGCCGTGACCGCTGGATTGCAGGCCGAGATATTCATACCAATGCGCGTTCGGCGCGTCCGCCGGCAACGGTTTGCTGAAATCGCCGAAACGGTAGCAGTGCATGGCGCAGTGGAGATTCACGCCGGGGATGCCATCTTGATGCGGCTTGAGCACACCTTGAATGATATTGGTGTCATTGATATCCGCCGCGCATTCATCATGAATCACTACGTCGTAACCTTTGGCGTAATCGGGATGACCGTAGATCGGCAAAGCCGGATGGGTATTGCTATCAGCGGAATAAATGATGTCCACGATGACGTTGGCGCGCGCTTCGATGCCCGCCTTGAGAATATATCGTTGATTGGCGTAATCGTGACAGCAACCGCCGGTGACCAGCAGTGCCTTGATGGGCTTGGGTGTTTCTTGGGCCGTGAGCGAAGTAGCCATCGCTAAGGTGCTGCCCAGAATCAGGGCGCGACAAAAATTGAACGAGGAATTTTTTTGCATGGCGATTACTAGCACGTGAAAAATTTTCAGACAAGCGTGAAAAACAAAAAGGTGTCTTAATTCGAAAAGTAGCGACGGCTCGCCGCGATTTCCCTACCCAAATGAGGAGACTTTCAGAGATTGTCGAAAAATAATTGCATTTGAGATGACTTGCCTGAAAATAATTTGAACCAAGCCATGTTCTCTGTGTCCATGAACCACATCCATCATTAAAATTATGAACCAACCACTCATCATGCCCCGTCGCAACTTTCTCAAAAACGTCGCCCTCGCGGGTGCAGCGGTTTCGGCCCTGCCATTATTTAATGTCCGTGCTGAAGGTGCGGGTCGCAAATTTAAGATCGGCTTGGTTGGTTGCGGCGGTCGCGGTAACGGCGCGGTGGAAAATATCATCGAGGCCGCCAAGACGCTCGGTTATGAAATTGAAGTCTATACCGTCTGCGATTTTTTCCCTGACCGCGCCAACGATACGGCCAAGAAATACAATGTCCCCGCGGAACGTATTTTCACCGGTCCCAAAGGTTATCACGATTTGATGGCGCAACCGTTTGACATCGTGCTGTTGGCGACGCCGCCAGTTTTCCGCGCGACGCATCTCGAAGCCGCCATCAACGCGGGCAAACAAATCTTCATCGAAAAACCCGTGGCTGTGGATCCCGTGGGCGCGCGCAAGGTGATGGCGCTCGGCGAAATTGCGAAGCAGAAAGGCCTGTCCGTCGTCGCCGGCACGCAACGTCGGCACATGAGCGGCTATTTGCGAAACCAATTTGCCGTGGCCAACGGCGCGATCGGCAAAATTGTTGGCGGCACGGTCAGTTGGTGCGGCGGGGCGCTGTGGTTCAAGCGCCGCAACGAAGGCGAGAGCGACGCCAGTTATCTCGTGCGCAACTGGACGAGCTTTGCCGAAATGTCCGGCGACCACATCGTCGAGCAACACGTCCATAATCTCGACGTGACGAACTGGTTTCTCGGACGTCCGCCGAAGTCGGCGGTTGGTTTTGGCGGTCGAGCCCGCCGACAGACCGGCGATCAGTTTGATTTCTTCAGCGTGGATTTTAACTACGGTGACGACGTTCACATCCACAGTATGTGTCGTCAGGTCAACGGCACTTACGGCGGTGTGAGTGAATTTTTCAACGGCACGGAAGGCACCACTTTTGGCGGCGGAAAAATGTCGTCCACCAAACTCGCCAGCCTGAACGTGCCGGAATTTAAGACGCACGAAAACGGACAGGTGCAGGAGCACATCGACCTGCTGAACAGCATCGTGAGCGGACAACCGCTCAATGGAGCGCGCACCGTGGCCGAGTCCACTTTGACCGCCATCATGGGTCGTATCAGTTGCTATACCGGTCAATTAGTCAGTTGGGCCGACCTGACCACCAACACCGGATCGCCTTGGTATAACCTTTCGCTGTCACCCTCCGCTGCCGATTTTGAAAGCGGCAACGTCGTGGCGCCCAAAGACAACGTCTGGCCGGTTCCCGGCGAAGCGTAAGGCGCACGGATAATTCCCGGAAAAATATCCCGGCACTCATATTGCAACGGGCAACGGAGCGCCGAGCATGGCTCGGCTCGGTGAAAATATTTCGCTGACGAGCCGATCAGGAAATCGGCGCTCCTTTTTTTCCCGCTTTCATTTTTGCCGTTCTGAATTAAATTATCCCATCGAAAATGATTCTCGTTTTAGACAACTACGATTCGTTCACCTACAACCTTGTGCAATACTTGGGCGAGTTGGGCGTGGAATTGCAAGTGCGCCGCAATGACGAGATCACCATTGACGAAATCCGCGCGCTCAAGCCGGAACGCATTTTAGTTTCCCCCGGGCCGTGTTCGCCGCGCGAAGCCGGTTTGTCGAACGAAGTCATCCGCACTTTCGCGCAAGAAGGCGTGCCAATTTTTGGCGTGTGCCTCGGGCATCAATGTATCGGTCACACGTTCGGCGCGGACGTCGTGGTGAATTATCGCATGATGCACGGCAAGACCTCGCCGATTAAGCACAACGGCAAAGATCTGTTTGCCGACATGCCGAACCCGTTTCCGGCGACGCGCTATCATTCGCTCGTCATCAAGCGCGACACCATGCCGGACGTGCTGGAGATCACCGCCGAAACGGACGAAGGCGAAATCATGGGTGTGAAACACAAAACGCTGCCGATCTGGGGCGTTCAGTTTCATCCCGAAAGCATTCTCACCGAAAGCGGCCGCACGATTTTGAAGAACTTTTTGCAGTTGAAGTGAGTTGGGATTGCGCGGACATGTCTGCGCTTTCCAACTGCGGAATATGTTTTGCGGTTAAGAAAAGCGACTTACCACGGCACTCCAATACAGAGCGACCGGATACAATATTGCTTTATGGAAAATTATTTCAACAATTTGATGTCGAGTTCGCTCCCATTGCCACTTTGGGTTTTGATCATCATTTGGTTCATCCTTTTTATCGCGGCCCACATTTTAACTTGGAAGGGCAATGCGCTGGCAAATCAGCAAAGCTTTATTGTCACCCGTAAAACGGACGAATTGGTGAGCGGACAAAATTGGCGGCTCACGGTGTTTCAAATTCTGTTCACTTCAGCAATCTTCACTTTCGCGACGATAATCGGTGGTCCTTTTTTTGTGTTTTTTGCAGGCGGCTGGATCGTCATAACCGCAGTATCCATTCCCCTTAATTTAAGAAGTGTTTTATATTTGCGTGCGATTGTTCAATCCGAGGCGGCAACGGGATCGGTCACCATCTCCAACCGCTTGGCAGTCAAAGACGTGGCATTCAAGTTGTATGGCTTGGCTGCGTTTTGTCTGATCCTTGGCTTGGTGATGGCGCATCTGGCACTTTTAGGCGGCGCCTTATTTATCTCTGCGACCGCGACCGGCTATCTCAGAAAACTGAAGCAAAAAAAATGATTGTGTCAGCCTGGCCGGCCCACGACGCGTTATCATTCGCTCGTCATCAAGCGTGACACGATGCCGGACGTGCTGGAGATCACCGCCGAAACTGACGAAGACGAAATCGTGGGCGTTCAGTTTCATCCCGAAAGCATTCTCACCGAAAGCGGCCGCACGATTTTGAAAAACTTTTTGCAGTTGAAGTGAGTTAAAAAGTCGTGCCGCGTATTAAAAACTCGGGATAAGAGTTTAGTTTCGAACCCATTAATAAAACCAGCCTTGCGGCACTATCTCCTCGCAGGCAAACCAGTTCTGAAATGATTACCCGTCGATTTGCCACGTTGAAGCGACCTGATTGCCGCCCGCTACCTCCCGTTCCCCCAATACATTTTAGAACGCGCCGGTTATTTTGCGTCCATTTTCCAGATGCCGTGCCAGTTCGCGGGCGGATGGAGAATGAGTTCAGCGCAGCGCGCAGATAAAGTTTTTGCGGGGCCATCGGAAAACTCTTCAACTAAAGCTGCGAATTTTTTTTGGGCTTCAACAAAGCGTCCCGCCGAATAATCGTCGTAAGCAATTTTATAGCGCGCGCAAATATCCGCGTAGTTCGGCGGCGTGCAAGGGTTTTCACACTCGAATAATTCCACGGGTTCGCTCTTACCTTTCACGATCACACGGTCAATAAACCGGTGCGAATGGGGCGCAGTGAATTGCTCGAGAGCCGCGCTGGTCACCAATAGTTGGGCGCCATAATGTTTGGTGAGCGCTTCGACGCGGGCGGCTTCGTTGACCGTGTCGCCGACCAGTCCGTAATCCAGCCGTTGCGCGGAACCTTTGTTGCCCACCAGCACGACGCCACTATGGAGGGCGACGCCGTAACCGAATATTTTTTGCACTTCCGGCGCGAGGGTTGGCCGCAGTTTTTCCATCGCGGCAATCAGTTTAAGGGCGGCACGACGGGCGCGATCGGCGGCGTCGGGCTGGCTTTGCGGCGCACCCCAATAGCTTAAAAACTGGTCGCCGAGAAAATGTTCGAGGTTGCCTTCTTCCCCCATGATCGCGGCAGTCTGCGCTTCGAAAACGCGGTTGAGCAAATCAAACATTCCTTTCGGGCCAAGCAACTCGGCGAGCGGCGTGGAATTGCGCAGGTCGGTGAGCAGTAAAACGACCTCGGCGCGGCGCGGTTCCATCGAGCCGGGATCGGCCAGCACCGCGTCGAGCACGCGTGGCGAAAAATAGAGACCCATGGTGTGGCGCAATTTCATGCGCGCCAGCCGCTCGGCGACAAAATCGTAAACCAACGCCGCCAGACCGATGAGGGCTAACACGAGAAGCGGATGCACCACGGGCACGATCCAGTTCAAATGGTTGAATGAAATTTGGGCGGCCAAAAAAAGCCCGACGCCCGCAATGAAAATGACCAATAGACGTTTTACCGGCGCATTCATCAGCAAGCACAACGCAGCGGCGAACAGGCCGGCCAACACGATGAGGGCGTGGTTGGCGAGGGGCGGCAATTCATGGATAAATTCACCATGCAAAGCGGCGTTGATGATCTGCAGATGAATCTCCGGGCCGGGCATTTCACGAAACGGCGTGCGGTGAAAGTCTTGAAAAATATTCGCCAGCGGCCCGACCAGAATGATTTTGCCGCGAAAAAATTCGCCGCCGGCAAAATTGCTCTGCCAGATTTTTGGAGTCAGCACGTCCGCGATGGAAATACCCGACCACGTTCCCGGTGGTCCGGTGAAACGAATTGCCGGGCGACGGGACAAGGCGGGGACTTTTTCCGGCTGACCGAATTTTTTAAGGGCGCGGGCGTCGAGCGATTCAATGCGGGTAGCCGGTGGCGCATTCACGGCATCGTCCAATTCATGGTTGGTCGCAAGCAAGCGGGCATGGCGAAAAACATCATCATCGTCCGGCCAGATGTTGACGTAGCCAACGCGCGGATCGAGCGCGCCGGGATGGCCGGATGAATCAGGAATGAGCGAAGGGTTGGGCGTGGTGAGGCGGGTGAGGCTGCCGCGATCCGTTTCTACCGGGCCGAAATTGCTGCCGATGACCACTTGATCGCCGTATTTCTCCAGCGCGGCGCGCAGTTCCGGGTCGCCTTCAGATTCCGCACCGAAAACCAGGTCGAGCACGATCACTTTGGCCCCGGACTTGGCCAGTTGTTCGATGAGCACCGCCCAAACGCGACGCGACCACGGAAAACGCGCGCGCAGATCGCCCAGCACGGGGTCGTTTTTAACATCGTCAGGGAAAATCACATCGTCGTAACTCGGCCGGTCGATGCCGATAAGCACCAGATTCGTATTCACCGGCGTAAACCGTCCGGTGCGCGCAAAAAAATCCTGAAGATAATTATCCGCGTCGCGCAACGGGGCGTTCACCGGGGCGGCCCCCATGAAATTCAGCAGCAGCACGCTGAGCATAATGACCGCGCATAAGCCGGTGATGACAAGAGGGCGGCGCCGGTCGGGATCGCTGAATTTTTTTGCGGGCATCGTGTGGTGATTGACTTCTGAACACCGGTGGCTTACAACAGCATTAAATTAGCTAGCTCCCATCATGAAAACAATTCTTCTTATTGTCACCTTAACGATGATTGGCTGTTGCATGGTTACGGCGGCGCCATTGACTGAAAACACCTTCACGGAAATCATTAAAGAGGTCAACACCTTGTCTCCTGCCGGCGAGGCGTTGCCGGCGAATGTCAGTGAAGTTTTAAAAGCCCCGCAACGCGTCCGCACCGGTTCGCAATCGCGCGCCGAGCTTACCGCGCCGGACAAAACGATCACGCGAGTCGGCGCGAACACGGTTTTTTCCTATGCCGATAGCGGCCGCACCTTGAATCTGGAGCACGGCAGCCTGCTCTTTCACGCGCCCAAAGGCGTGGGCGGCGGCACCATCAAATCCGGTGGGGCGACGGCGGCGGTGCTCGGCACGACCTTGATGGTTTCAGCCACCGAGAGCGGCGACTTCAAGGTGATTTTGCTGGAAGGCGAAGGCAAAGTAACCTTGCCGAATGGCACCAGCGTGACGCTGAAGGCGGGACAGGAAGTATACGTGCTGCCGGGCGGAACGAAATTCAGCAAGGTTTTCAATATCAATTTGGACAAGCTCGTGGATAGCTCGCTGCTGGTAAAAGGATTTTCGCATGAACTCTCCTCGCTGCCGTTGATCCAGCTGGCGATTAAGGATCAAAAGGCCATGATTCTCGCGGGGGGCGCGACCGACACCGGCACGGCGCCGGAATTTTTCATCCCGCCGCCTTCACCCGGCAATGGCCAGAACGTCCTCGATCCCGCCCTTACGCAAACGGCGCTGGAGAACCGGACGCCCAAACAAGGCGACAGCACCATCGGTCCGAAACAGTAAACCTTGATTTTCCACCTCTTCTAATCAATTTTTATGCGCCTTAAACCCTTGCTTCTCACCGCCCTCACCGGTTTGGTTGGGCCCGCCGCCTGCGCCCAAATACCCGCTGCCAGCCAACAGGTGGATTCCGTTCAACAACGGCGCCAGCTGGATTCATCAGGGTGGCTCGCCACCAATACGGTGCCCGAACAAAATGCCGATGAGTCCAGCGACATCGGCTCGCAATCCGTCCTGCAATTCAAACCCCGCCGCCAGTTCCTCCAAGCCTCCGCGGATGTCCAATATTTTTATACGGACAACATGTTTCTCGTGGATCGGAACAAGCAAGGCGCGGATGTCCTCGTCAGCACGGTGGCCGCCGCGCTCGCCCCGACGCCGTATGAATTTTACGAAGGACAGCTGGCGCCGCGCTTAGGCTTTCAAGAGCAATGGTTCAACTACGGTCTGGCCAATTCGGATAAAGTGCTGGCGCCCGGATCCCTCACGCCGGTCCGCCTGGATACGTTTAATTTCAACGCGTTGACCGTTTTTGCGGACGCCGCGTGGAGCCGGCAAAACTGGACATTCACCTTGGGCGGTGATTTTCGCCAGCTCATGGATTCAAGTTCTTACCATCAATTCTATCAGGAATACGTCCCGCGCTGGTCGGTGCGCCGCGATTTTTTTACCAGCAAAACAACCATGCTGTCCATTGGTTACGAAGGGGATTATCGCGTCACCAACACCCGGTTTGCGCCGGTGGGCGAGGGCGATCATTTTAACGACCGCACGGATCAAAGCCTGGTGTTGATCGGCAGTTGGCGGTTATGCCGCTACGTGATCTTGCAACCGTCTTACCGCTTTCAATACACGCATTTCACCAGCACCACCCGGGATGATTTTGAGCATATTTTCGACCTCTCGCTTTACTGCCCGATCACCGAGAACATCACCCTGCGCACCTACGTCAGCTATAACAACCTGCAGACGGACGGTCATTTTGCGTCAAGCTACGAAGCCTTCAACACCGGGATCGGAGCGAACTTCAATATCCGTTTCTAAAAATCACGGAGAGAACAATTGCGGTGTGTGATACGTGTGGCATTCCGTGCAGGCATCCACCACGCCGCCGCGCGGACTGTGACACGTCGCGCACGTTTCTTTCGGCGGCAATAAAATATCCGCCGTCGCCCGGCTATGAACCACGTCATGGCATTGCGCGCACGCCACGCTGGTGTGTTTGGCGTGATTGAATTTTGCGTGGGCCAGCCAGCGTTCCGGCATCACCGGCGACGTGATTTGCGGCACGCCGGCCACCAGTTTCACCGCATGACAATAAGCGCACCCCGGAAACAACGATCGTGTGGCGCCACTCACGGTTCCGATCTGCGTCGCGGGCCCGGCAGTCGCCGTGCTCAAGAAAATTCGTTTTTCCAATTCGTCGCCGCTGCCGAATTGCGCCCGCAAACCCGCCAGTTTCTGCTGCACAAATTCATTGGCGTCCACGACCTTTTGTTGGGTCGCCAAAACCAGATATTGCTTCGGCAAACTCCGCAGGTAGGCGGAGACAAATTCCGCGCTACCGTGCGGCAATTGCAATTGCGGCGTCTCCGGATCGAACTGCAGCGCATGACACACGCGGCAGTTTTTCTCGAACGCAACCGGTTTCATGAACTCGCCCGCCGCGTTCGGCTGATGACAGAACGCGCAATCCAAGCTTTCGCCGCCGGGCAATCGGGGAATCGTCGCCCCCGTCAGGTGCAGCGCGTGGTTGAATTTCAAGGTGTCCGGATCGCTCAGTTTTTCCGTGATGAACCGGAACTGCGGATGGTCGGTGGCAAAATGGTGGATGACCTGAACCTGATTGCTGCCGCAGGCCATTTTTGCCAGCTCGCCGTGACAGAAAATACAATTTGCCTCCGTCGTCGCCGCCATCATTTTGCCGTGATGTTCCGCGTGACAAAATGTGCACGAAACCAGCGGCGCCGTGGGCTGGTGAAAATTTTTCCCCGCGTGACATTTCAGGCACGCCGCATCCATCGCCGTTGGTTCCGCCGCCCGGGCGCACGCGAGTTGTTTGAAATCCAGAATGCCCGGCTGCGCGCGCAACGCGGCGTGGAGCATTTGATTCGGGCCGGAATTTCCCGCGACATGACAGGCGCCGCAGTTTTGGTTCAGATGATTGGTCGTCGCCAACAACGCGAACACGGAACCGGAATGCGGATTGGAAACGACGCCGGGACTGATGAAGTTATTTCGCCACGGTGGATTGCCCAGCACCACCAGCAGCACCGCGCACGCGGCGGCGATGATCGCGAACGTCACGCGCCCGCGCCAGACGCGTAACGTCGGCACGGGCGAACATTTGGCGATCGGACGACAGCAGGTGCCATCCGGCAGCGGGCCGGATTCGCATTCCCCGCCGGTTCGCGTGCAAACCCAGCGACCTTTCGTTTCGCCCGGGTTGATTTTTAAGAGCGGCTTGCATTCGGCGGTCGCGCAACAGCGACCTTTCGTATCCGGCCCCTGACGGCAGGCATTCCCTTCGCAGGCGCGGCCGCAAATCCAATTCTGGTTTGGCCGCGCGTATTGCTGCGCATCGAAACGTGGGGCTGGCAATTGCTCGCTCATCGCGCGCCTCCGGAAAATCCAAAGACCAATACGATATGCAGCGCGGTGAAAATCAAGAGGCCGTAGGTCAACGGAATATGAACAAACAGCCACAGTTTCAACGCGAGCTGCAAGGCGCGATGATAATCCAGTCCGTCCTTTTGGCGGACCAACGCGATGAGTTGCTCGAGCTTGCTCTTTTCCGTGTCGTCGGCGAAACGGCGCAGGTCGGTCAATTCCGCGAGCAGCTCGTTCACTTCGCGGCGCGACTCGGCGAGATGCTTCCAGAAATTTTTTGGGCCGGAGAAAAAGGGAGCGAGCCGCCGCGTATAAAATTCCGCGATGACCTCGGATTTGGCTTCGGGGCCGAGCGCAAGGCTTTCCGCCGCGGTTTTTAACGCCTGCCGCAACGCGGGAATTTTTTCAAAAATCACCTCGCCGCCCCGCGTGGCCAACCGGCGCGGCAGCACCCGGCTAAAAAAAAGCCCGACCATCCCGCTGCCGCTGACCAACACGAACAGCCACGCCAACAGTATCTCAAGCCAGCCCTGCGGCGGACGGAAATTCAAATGAATGAGGAATAATAGCGTCGTGAAAAAGCCAAGATAGATGTGGATTTGCAGCCATGTCTCGGATTTACCGAGCGGTAGGAACGGTAATTTTTTCCGCACGTTATAAATCGTCAGCACAAACATTCCCGCGAGCAACGCCCAACCGGTGAGAAAGGCGTAGTTCGGCCGGGTGTTGAATTTATCATTCAGCCAAAACGCGCCCGCCGTCGCGGCCAGCAGCGCGCACAAACCAAAAAAAAGTTGGCGGTGAAAGCGGGTCATGGGTTGGCGCTGAGATTGGGTTGAACCATGAAAGTGGGCGAAAAAATTTCCCAACGGCGGTCGCCGCCGATGGAACCCGATTTCGGAAAATGGCTGGCTTTCACCTTCATAACTTCAACCACTTCGAGAGGGCGTCGAGATTGTTCAAGTTGATCCGCTCCAAGGCGCCGTGGGGGCAAGCACGCTGGCACGCGGGGCCGCCGTGATTTTCCACGCAGAGGTCGCACTTGGTCGCCTTCACGATGGGTTTCATTTCTTGATCCACGAGAAATTCGCCGCGTTCGTCCCGGACTTCGACCATGCGGATGGCGTCGTAAGGACAGTTATTGAAACAGGCTTTGCAACCAATGCAGGTATCGGGATTAATGACGACTTGGCCGGCAAATGACTCACGGTGAATCGCGCCGGTCGGACAGCCGATCATGCAGACGGGATCGGCGCAATGCATGCAGGCATTGGCGATCATCAATCGCCCGGCGCTCGGTCCATGCCGCAGGAAGCGCGGATTATTATCGTGCGTGGCCGCGCAGGCGCGCACGCAATCGTCACAACGCGTGCAGCGGTCGAGGTCAATGACCATCGTGGCGGTGCCGTTGAAGAAACGGTTCTCGGTGAGAAATTCCAAAACGTCCGCGCCCACTTTTTCGCGCGGGGCGGTGGCCGGAGCAGCCGCCGCAATTTCTGCGGGCGCGATTTCCAGCGCCGGTGGCAGTTCCGTTTTCGGCAGCGACGGGAGCACGATTTCCTCCATCACCCGGGTCGGCACAATGAGCAAATGGGTGTAACCGATGGCGCGGAGGGAGAATTGAAAATTCACCGGCGACGTTGGGTGGCGCCAGTTGTGCGCAATTTCGTTCAGGCCAAAAACTTGTCCGGCGCCGATATAATTCAACGTGCGTTCGCTGCTGCCAAATTTCTGGCTGACCCGCGCGAAACCTGCGCGCAGCAAAACGACGCCGTTCGGATAATCGCCTTCGCCCACGATGACGGGCTCTTTCTCCGGGCGCAGGCTGCCGGCCTGCGCGAGCCGTTTATATTCGCCCGACCAATCGTAGTCGCCGAAGGTCGAGAACTCCACGGCCTCGGCCACTTTAGTGAGTTGCGCCGGTGACAGATGTTGAAATAACGGCGTGGCCCGAAGATATGATGCGAGCGCGCGTTCGCGGTAAATCTGGTTGATGTGGCGACGTAACGCGTCGTCGTATTTCATCAAGTCGCGCAAGCCTTGCCAGCGGATTTCGAGCAACTCCGCGTCATCGCTATCGGCAAAAATCGTGGAGGTGCGCGCCATGCGGCTCAACGCGGCGATCTCGCCGAAAAACTCGCCCGTAGTCATCTGCTCGGTGCGATGTTTATCTAGCACGCGCGGGACATCTTGGAGAAAAACATGGACCTGATCTTCGTCTTGGCGCGCCCCTAGCCCGGTATTTTGACCGGATTTTTTGCGCGCAAAAAAGTCCGCCGGGCGCGTGCCATTCCACAACTGCGCGAGCGTGCGGAAAATCCCTTTTTTATTCGTCGCCTGCCGCCCCAGCAACGCGGGCGCAAGGTCGGGCTGCAACACGACGCGCGCGGCGCCTTGCAAAATCAAGAACGCCGAGGTGCCGTAATCCCCCTGCCGCATGATGATTTCACCTTTGCGAAGTTTGAGAATGCGCGCGTCGTTGCGGAGGATTTCCCGGAGTGGCGTGCGTTTGGGAAATTTCCCCGCGTCCATCCCGCTGAACGGCGCCGTGAAGAGCAGCCGGTTCACATCCTCGTCGGTCATGTTCGGGGCAAACGCGGCATCCCAGCGTTGCGGACGTTCGAGAATGGTCGGAGTGTCGGACATTAGTTGAAAAAATTACGCATCCAAAATCAGATCATTTTTCGGGCGGCAGACGCACGTGAAACAACTGCCCGCCTCGGGCGTGGCGTCGGGCTTCTTCAAATAAGTCACCGCGCCAGATTTAATAGCGACGCTGCAGGAACCGCAACCGCCCGCGCAGCAGCCAGAATCAATCTTCACGCCCTGCGACTTGGCGAATTCCAAAAGATTTTCCGCGATGGGTTCCCAGCGGACGGTCTTGTTCGAACGCGCAAACGTGACCATCACTTTTTGCAGATGGGTCGTCTCGGCTTGCGTGGGCACGGTGGCTTTTTTCTTTACGGTCGCGGGACCGAACGCCTCAAAATACACGTCCTTGTCTGGCACGCCCCACGCTTCGAGGCCGTCCGTCAAACTTTTCATGAACGCGCCGCTTCCGCAGAGATAATATTCAAAATTATTCGACGGCAAAACCGCCTTCAACAGCTCGATGTCCACCCGACCTTCGTGGTGAAAATCTTTTTCCTTCACATCTTTTTCGCCGGGCTTGCTGTAGGCGATGTGCAAATGGATGTTATCATGCTCCGCCGCGAGTTTTTCCAATTCCTCTTTGTGGATATGTTCGCGCCGATTGCGGACGCCGAAGAAAAAATAGGCCTCGCGCTTGGAGCCGCCCGCTGCGATGGCGTTGGCCATGCTCAACATCGGCGTGATGCCGACGCCCCCGGCCAGCAACACGATGGGATTCAGCTTCGCCATGTCCAAAAAGAAATGGCCGGTCGGCGCTTTGACGTTGAGGATATCGCCCTCCTTCACCACGTCGGTAAAAAAACTGGAGCCCGCACCCGTCGGCAATTCCGGTTTATCCGCCGGGGATTTTTCCTTTTTGATCGTGACGCGGTAATAGTCTTTCTGATGCGGACTATCGGAAAGCGAGTAGCAACGGATGAGCGATTTGTCGCGGCCGGGCAGGTCCAGTTGGAATGTGAGATATTGGCCGGGCTTGAACTGCGGCAACGGGCGGCCATCGTGCGGTTTCAAATAAAACGCGTTCACGTCATCGCATTGGAAAACTTTTTTGACGACGGCAAACTTGCGGATGCCGTTCCAGCCCGTCTGCGCCTGCTCGGCCTCGCGGCAACGCAGTTTGGTTTCGGCGAGTTGCGCGCGCAGTTTTTCCAACGCGATCCGTTGCTGCTGATTTTCGGCCAAAACGCGGCGGCCCGAACGGAAAATTTCCAAAGCCAACCACATGAATAATCCGGCCAGCAATGTCAGGCCAAGCGCAAAGCTTAAACTGCCACCACTGGTGACGCGCAGAGAATCAATTAAAGTTGCGTTCACCCTGCCATTCCATTAACCAATTTGATGCCGTGAGTAAAACAATTTGTCGCCTCTTCATTGCCGGACTGATTTGTGCCGTCACCGTGGCGCGTGGCGCGACCTTGCCGACAAAATTTCTCGGCGCGAATTCCTGCGCCAGCACTAGTTGCCACGGCGGTGGCGGTGCCAAACAAAATCAATTTCTCGTTTGGTCGCTCCAAGATTTTCATTCCCAACGCCCGCCTGCCACGCTGACCTCGGCCCGTTCGAAACAAATTGCCGAGGCGCTGGAAATCAAAGATCCCACGGCTGATTCGCGTTGCACCAGTTGCCATGCGCCGCTGGCGGCCGTCCCGGAAAATTTGCGCGGCGAAAATTTCAAGATCAGTGAAGGCGTTTCGTGCGAAAGTTGTCATGGCCCGGCCGAAAACTGGCTGCGCGCCCATACCCGCCCGGATTACACGCGCGCCGACCGCACCGCCGCCGGCCTGCGCGATCTGCAAAATCTTTACGTCCGCGCCAACACGTGTGTCGCGTGCCATCAGAATGTGGATGCCAAAATTCTCCAGGCCGGACATCCCGAATTGATCTTTGAACTCGACGGCCAAAGCGTCGCCGAACCGAAACATTGGAGCGCGGAAAAAAACGGTAATGGCGCACAAGCGTGGCTCGTGGGACAGGCGGTGGCCTTACGCGAAATGAGCTGGCAAATGGCGTCGGAAAAATCACCCACCGAGGATCAGCGGTTGCGGCTGGACGGTTTGCGCTGGTTGCTGGAAAAAATTAAAGCCATGAAGGGCGGCGCAACCGACTTAAATTCAGGGTCGCCCAGCCAGTCAACGTCGGCCGAAATTTTTAACCGGATAAAAAGTGAAAGCGACCGGCTGGCAATTGATATGGCGGCCACCCAATGGACGGAGGCGATGACGCGTCAATTTTTAAACACCTTGGCGGGCGCAAGTCCGGATTTTCGCGCCGACGCAATCCCGCAGCCATTACAAGCCCGCCGCGCCGAACGTTTAGTGCTCGCGCTGGATCGCTTGGTCACGGCGCTGCCGGAATTAAAAAATAACCAGCCAGCGCAATCCGCCCTCAACCAACTATTCCAACTGGCTCAGTCCCGCCCGGATTTTGACCCCGCAAAGTTCGCGGCGGCATTGGAAATTTTTTCCCGGGCACTCGTTGAAAATAAATAAACGGACTCCGCCCGCCGTCCGAAAAAAGGATTATTTAACCGCCTTTGAATTTAAGGTTGAAAAGCCTTAGCCAGACCTTGGTCTTTGTAGTTGTGGACGCCGTGGCCAGCCGAGCAATCGCCTCACATCGCCGGATTGCGCGGAAATTTGGCAAAGGGCAGTCGGGCCCCGCGATATTGGGTCTGATCGGCGCGGATGGGAACGGGCGGCAGAAAAACGGCGGCACCGCTGGCGGAGATCAGATCGTCCTGATCCACGCCATCGCCACTCACCCCCACCGCGCCGATGAGCACGCCGTTGCGGTAGAGCGGAAAGCCGCCGGGAAAAATCGTGATCCCATTCGGCAGGTTGGGGTTGACGCTGGTCGAAGTGGTGAACACCGCGCCATTCACCGGATTCGTGGCGAGCAGCGCCGTGGGTGTGATGATGGAAAACCGTTCCTGCAATCCAAAAAACAAGCCCGGCGACGTGCCGTTGATGCCGGGCGGATACAAACTTTCCGCCAAAAAACCGACGGTGCGCACGGAGTAAGCCCGGGTGGCGGTAGAAAAGAAAACGGCGGTGCGCGCTTTCTGCACGGCCACATCCCAACTAAATAACGTCGTGTCCGGCGAGGTGCAAAAAGTGCCCAGCACGACCGGCGCAACGCCCGCGACGTTCGGATTGTTGACAACGGTGATGAAGGTCTGCGCGGCGACGCCGCGCGGCACCCGGATGCCCGCGCGCGTGGTGCGGGCGCGGCTCGCAGCGGTGGCAATGACATTGGAAACTTCCAAGGCGGTCAGCCGCGCGGTTCCCAGGGACACACCCGAGGGATCGTCGATAATGGGTTGACGCAGTTCGCCGGCGACACCGCCCATGGTTTTCACCGGATACACAAACGGCGCGGGCGACGCGATGAGGGTGTAGGGTGAAACATTTCCGCCCGGCAAACTGCCAAACGGCAATGTTGAGCTGAGACTCGTGGTGCTTTCAATGTATTCAAGCCGCAGACCGTTCACTAAAACTTGCGAACCAAAAATCGACGACGACGGTTGAAAGCCGGTTTGTCCGGCCAGCGCAACATCTTCATCACTATCCGCATTAGCGATGATGCCGGGCGTCACCGCCGTCGGCAAAACTCCGTTGCCGGCCACGCCGATGCCACCGACGAGCGCGCCGTTTTTGTAGAGCGGCAAACCGCCCGGTGTGCCCGCGAGTCCGCCCGTGAGCGGCAGCGGCGGCGCCACCAGGGTCAGCCCCGGCGAACTGCCATAACTGATGACGCTGCCAGGCGCTTTAAATTTATTGATGTCGGAAAATCCCAGTTGCGAAAAGTTGACACCCACCAACGGGCCGGGCGGCGTGTTGGCGATACCCGGCGGAAAATGTTGTTGCACGATGAAACCCGCGGTGCGGGTGCTGAAGGCGTTTTGTTGGCTGCTCAAAAAAGCGGCGGTGCCGGCTTTGGCGATGGCTTCCGCGACCAGCGGATTGGCGGAAGTCGTGCTCGCATCCAAGGCCCAAACGCCCAGCACCCAACCCTCGCGATCGGTGAGCGCGATGACGGCATTCGTCGAAAGCGCGGTTCCAGTCAGGGTCGTGGAACGGGTAACAGCTTTAGCGATAATGGTTTGCACATCGGCCAGCGTGAGTTGCGCGCGGGCGTTGGGCGCGACCAGCAGGGCGAAAAATAAAAATTGGAAAATTCGCTTTACCACAAAGCGAGCATAAGCGCTTGCTTTCCGAAAATAAACAATTTCTCATACAGCAAATGCACCAGCTCAGGCCCATGGCCGAACGAACATTTTTAAGCCGGCTTTTTCTAGCCGGTTTGTTCGCGGGTGCAACGTCGGTGGGTTGGGCCGAGGATCCAGCCAAACCCAACCAAGTCATCAGCACAAATCCCCCGCCGGCCTCGCCGGAAATTTTCAATCCCGATCCCGCCGCGCTGTTCTTACCGGAACCGCCGTTGACCGATTTCCGCTGGGTCCGGCGCGTGAACGTCAGCAGCAATTTCCCGCCGCAACCGAAATTCGATCCCGATCCCGGCGCGAGTTTAAAATCGCCGACCAATGCGCCCGTCACGTTGTTCAATGAGCCCGTGGCGCCGCCGTTATTCGCGCCGCCGGAAATTCCGGCGGATCAATCGTTGCCGCGCACGAATGTGCGCGGTGGCGAGATTTTTCCGCCGTCGAATCCGCCCGCGCGCAGCTTTGGCACGGAACCGTTGCCAGCGGAACAAAAATTACCGCGCGAACAGGTGCGGCGCGAACTCCGCATCGATCAGGAATGGCGCGTCGAACCATCGCTGCGGCGATTGAATTATCCGACGAACACCACGCCCCTGCCCGACCGTTGGCGCATCGGTTTTACGCCGTGGCGACGTTACACCAGCGGCAGTATCGAAACCCCTTACGAATCGCCGGAAACTTTTCTGTGGTATCCCTATCAAAAGAGTTTACTCAAAGGCGATGCGCCGATCATCGGGCAGGATATTTTTCTCGATCTCACGGCCACGCTGAGCACGGTGACGGAAGTCAAGCGCGTGCCCACGGCGAGCGGCGTCAGCGGCGCCGTGCCCGGCGAATATGAATTTTACGGCCAGAGCGAGGCGTTGAGCATCCAGAACAATCTGGGGTTGGCGCTGAATTTATTTCAAGGCGAAACCGTTTTCCGACCGGTGGATTGGGCGATCAAAGTCGAGCCGGTGTTCAATGTGAATTATCTGCAAACGCGCGAAACCGGCGTGGTCTCGCCCGATCCGCGGGGCACGCTGGGCGGCAATAATAACACGCCCCCGCCGGGCAACGGCTTCGTGACCAATCCCGGCGACATTAATACGTTGCTAAATGGTCAGGTCGGCCCGGCGGGAAGTTTTCGTGCCAGCCAAAGCACCCAGCGGACGGAAACTTTTTTTGCGTTGCAACAGGCGTTCTTCGAAGTGCATCTCTTGGACTGGTCGGATAACTATGATTTTCTTTCGCTGCGCGTCGGCAATCAGCCGTTCAACGCGGATTTTCGCGGCTTCTTATTTAATGACGTCAATCTCGGCGCGCGGTTATTCGGCAACTGCGCCAATAATCTTTATCAATACAATCTCGCGGTGTTTTCGATGCGCGAGAAAGATACTTATTCGGAACTGAACACGTTCGATGCGCGCAATCAAGAAGTGTTCATTGCCAATTTATACCGGCAAGATTTTATCTGGTCCGGCTACACGGCGGAGTGGAGTTTTCTGGCGAACGCCGACCACGGGGGATTGCACTACGACCGCGCCGGCAACATCGTGCGGCCGGAACCGATCGGCACCGTGCGCGCGCATGCGGAAAATGTTGATTACCTCGGCTGGGGCGGCGATGGCCACATCGGTCGCTTCAATGTTTCACATCAATTTTATCAAGCCTTTGGCCGCGACGACTTCAACGGCCTCGCCGGCCAGCCCGTGAATATCAACGCGCAGATGGCCGCGTTGGAAGTTTCTTACGACCGGGATTGGGCGCGCTACAAAACATCGTTCTTTTATGCCTCCGGCGACGGGAATGCGACCGACGGCCACGGCACCGGATTTGATACCATTGTGGATAATCCCAATTTCACCGGCGGACCGTTCAGCTACTGGAACCGGCAGGGATTTAATCTGGGCGGCACTTTGGTGAACCTGAAAACGCCCAATAGTCTGGTGCCGGATTTGCGCACGAGCAAAACGGAAGGTCAGGCGAATTTTGTGAATCCGGGCGTTTTCATTTTCGGTATCGGCGCGGAATTTGATCTGACGCCCAAGTTGCGAACTTTTCTCAATGCCAACTACATCCTTTTCGCCCAGACCGACGCCATCAAAACCGCGCTGCTCACGGACAAGGCGGCGCACGAAGTGGGATGGGATTTAAGCCTCGGCTTTCAATATCGGCCGCTATTGACGGACAACATCATCATTTCCGCCGGGCTGGGGGTTTTGCTGCCCGGGCAAGGTTACAAAGATATTTACCAGACCAGCACAGATCCGGTGTCGGGCTTTGACCGCACCGACCGGAAGGGCGCGGTGGATGATTTTCTTTACAGCGGACTAATTGCTATCACATTTGCCTATTGAAAGATGAAGGTTGAATCACAATTGAAGTCGGCCGAACCAGTGCGCGGTAATTCTTTCGCCCCGGTGATGTTCCTTTTCATTTTTCTCGCCAACATTTTGGCACCGCCCGTTTTCGCGCAAACCAACGACGGGTCCGGCCCGGCGATTTCGGTTCCTAAAAATCTGCCGCCGGATCTCGCGTCGGCGTTACCCAAATCAAACTGGATTGACCAGTCGCAGACGGAGGCTGATAAAAAATCAGTGGGTTGCCTCCAATGCCACGCGGGGATTGAGCCGATGCACACATCAAGAAATGTCGTGCTGGGCTGCACCGATTGTCACGGCGGCAACGCGGCCCCGGGCCTGAAGCAGACGCAAGCGCACGTCGCGCCCCGCAATCCGGTGTTCTGGCAAAGCTCGGCGAATCCAAATGATTCCTCCGTGCTGCTGAACCATGAGTCGGCAGAATTCATCCAGTTCGTGAATCCCGGTGATTTGCGCGTGGCGGAAAAAGCCTGCGGCCTCTGTCACGGCGACATCGTGAAAAATGTCGGCCACAGCATGATGCGTCACGGGGCGATGCTTTGGGGCGCGGCCCTCTACAACAACGGTTCGTCCAACGCGAAAAACTATCACTACGGTCAGGCTTACGACGCGCAGGGCACGCCGTTGCGTCTGGAAAGTCCCGTGCCGGTGACGCCGGCAATGAATGATCGCTGGGGGATCTTGCAGTTCATCGAACCGTTGCCGCGTTTCGACATCACCCAGCCGGGAAATATTTTACGGATCTTTGAACGCGGCGGCGAAGCGCAGTTGCAGCTGGGCAATCCCGACCCCTTTGAATCGCCGGGCAAACCCGCGCGCCGTTTGAGCGACCGCGGTCTCGGCACGTTGAACCGCATTGATCCGGTATTTCTCAATCTGCAGAAGACGCGCTTGAACGATCCGTTGCTCGATTTCATGGGCTCGAACAATCACCCGGGCGATTATCGCAGCAGCGGGTGCACAGCGTGCCACGTGGTTTATGCGAATGACCGTTCGCCATCGCACTCCGGCTGGTATGCCAAATACGGCAACCAAGGTTTAAGTTTCACCGCGGATAAAGCCATCCGCAAAGATGAACGCGGCCATCCGATCAAACATCAATTCACGCGCGCGATTCCGACCGCGCAATGCATGAGCTGCCACATGCATCAGGGCAATCTCTTTGTGAATCCCTATCTGGGTTACACCTGGTGGGATCAGGAGAGCGACGGCGAATTCATGTATCCGGCGAAACAAAAAAATCCGACGCCGGCCCAACTCGTGGAATCGATCCGCGATAATCCCGAGGCCGCCGCCGCGCGTGGTTCGTGGGGCGACTTGGATTTTCTGGAGCACGTTTCCGAGTTGAACCCGAAGTTGAAGGAAACCCAATTTGCCGATTATCACGGTCACGGCTGGATTTTCCGCGCCGTGTTCAAGCACGATCGCGAAGGCAACTTGCGCGACCGCGACGAAAACATCATCCCGCACGACGACCCGCAGAAATTTGCGAAAGCCGTCCACCTGAAAGACGAACATCTCGCGCACGGGATGCAATGCGTTGATTGCCACTTCGATATTGATGTTCACGGCAACGGCCTGCTCTACGGCGAACCGCGCGCGGCGACGACTATCGAGTGCATTGATTGTCACGGCACGATCCGCCAGCGGCCGACGCTCATCACCAGCGGTAACGGCGGCATCTGGACCGGCACGAACATCGCCAACGTGGATTTACGCACGAACAACACCGCGTATGGCCCGCGCTTTTTCTGGCAGGGAAATAAATTATTCCAACGCTCCGCCATGGCGCCGGACTTGATTTGGGAAGTGCCCCAAACCCTTGATACCATTGATCCTAACTCATCCCATTACAACCCCAAGTCCGCGTATGCGAAAACGCTCCGGCGCGATGGCACCAACTGGGGTTCAGTGACGTCCGAGCTCCCCTCCCCCGACGACGGTCAGACGGCGGGAAAAGCCGGGGCCAAATCCAATTGCGCGCGCGACCTCGCGCACGACAACTCAAATGTCAGTTGCCAGATCTGCCATTCATCGTGGGCGACCGCGTGCTTCGGTTGTCATTTGCCGATGCGGGCGAACCAGCGCGTGCCCCTGAATAAATTTGAAGGCACGACTTCGCGCAATTTCACCAGCTACAATCCGCAGGTGGTGCGCGATGACGTTTTTCAATTAGGCGTGGACGCCAGTTACAAACACAATCGCCTCGCCATTCTCCGGTCGTCGTCCGCCGTGATTGTCAGCTCGCAAAACGCGAATCGCGAATGGGTTTATTCGCAGCAGCAAACCATCAGCGCCGAAGGTTACAGCGGTCAGGCTTACAATCCGCATCTGCCGCACACGACCAGCGGCGTGGGCACGACGAAAAATTGCGAAGATTGTCATGTGGCGAAAGCCAATGACAACAACGCCTGGCTCGCGTCGCTGTTCGGTTTTGGCACGGGCACGGTGAATTTCTTTGGCCGCTACGCTTACGTCGGCGAGGGCAAAGGTGGTTTTGAAGCGGTCGTCTGGACGGAACAAGATGAGCCGCAGGCCGCCCTCGGCAGCCATCTGCACCGGCTCGCGTATCCGGATAATTATAAAAAATTCGTCGAGCAAGATCACCGTGAGTTGAAGGAAGCGCACGCGCATCATGGCCGAGAAATTCTCGATCTCGTGCAGCGTGGCGAATACCTCTACACCGCCAACGGCGCAGACGGCTTTGAGGTGTTTGATCTGGCTAACATTGATCAGAAAGGGTTTTCCGAACGCATCACCAGCGCGCCGTTTTCCCCCCTCGGCCAACGCACTTACATCCACACCAAATACGCGACCAGCGTTACGTTGCCCAGCACGCTCGGCGTCGATCCGCTGCGTTCACACTTACCGGAAAACCAGGAACAATCCGTCAGTCCGATTTACGCGTGGGTCTTTGTGACCGACCGCGAAGAAGGCTTGGTGATGGTCTCGGTCGGCACACTGCTCGATGGCAATCCGGACAATAACTTTTTCGACCATGAGAAAATCATCCGCTTCAATCCGGGCGGCAAACTGACCGGGGCGATGCACAGCTACATGGCGGGAACGAATCTTTACGTGGTCGGAAAAAACGGATTATTCGTCATTGGACTGCGCAACGACGCGCTCGCGCCGCCAAAATTGGCCGGAGAATTGACGGGCGGCCTAAAAAATCCCCGCGCCATCGGCGTGCAATTCCGCTACGCGTTCGTGACGGATGACGAAGGCTTTAAAGTTCTTGATGTCACCGAGCCGACCCGGCCGAAGCTGATTCCCGGCGCGTTCGTGCCGCTGAAACATGCGCAACGATTTTATCTGGCGCGCACCTATGCATATGTCGCCGATGGCGCGGACGGCTTGGCGTTCATTGACATTTCCAATCCCACCAAACCAAAGCTCGAACGACTTTACAATGCCGATGGAAAATTGAACGACACGCGCGCCGTGCAGATTGGCTCCGTCAACGCGTCGGAATTCGCGCTCGTGGCGGACGGGAAAAATGGCCTGCAAATTTTGCAACTCATCTCGCCGGAAAATGTTCCCGGCCACATGGGATTCAGCCCCGTGCCGAACCCGAAGCTCATCGCCTCCTTCCCGACGCACGCGCCCGCGGTGGCCGTTGGGCGCGGGTTGGATCGCGACCGGGTCGTGGATGAGAGCGGCAATGAAACCGTGGTGTTCGGGCGGAAAGGTTCGCGCCCGTTCCAGCTGGATGAAATGAAAAAGTTTTACGAACGCGCGGGCGAGCCTTACGCCGTTGAAAATGTTTTCCAGCGCGACGGAAAATTAGTGACGCGCGACGGCGAAGAATTAAAACCAACCACGGAATTTCAACCCACGGAAACGGAAACTGTTTCACCCCCAGCGGACAATGAACGACTGATGCGTCGCGGGCCATGAAAAATCCCCATTCCAGACTGAGGCGATCAGGACTGCCCGCCACCGCTGCCCGCCTGCCAGTGGGACGGATCCGGATTGCTCAAATCATTTTTTGCGCACTGGTTTTTCTCCGGCTCTCGCCCCTCTACGCTCAGGATTCTGTGACCACGCTGGCCGGACAGCCGCTGGTGAGCGGCGCCACGAACGGCAGCGGCACCAACGCGGTATTCAACGACCCGGCCGCCATCGTGACGGCGGCCGATGGCAATTTTTTTCTGGCGGATTCACGGAACCACGCCATCCGCAAAGTCACGACCAACGGTGTGGTCACGACGTTCGCGGGACAACTCGGCACGGCGGGAGCGGCGGATGGCAACAGCGGCACCGCCCGCTTCAATTTACCGGGCGGCCTGGCGTTCGATGGGAATGGAAATCTTTTCGTGAGCGATACGGGCAACCACACCATTCGTAAAATCACGTCCGCCGGCGGGGTCACGACCGTTGCGGGCGTCGCCGGTTCCGACGCGTTTCTGGATGGGGCGGCGGGCAGTGCGTTGTTCAGTTCGCCACTGGGCATCGCGGTCGGGACGAACGGGAATATTTTCGTCGCGGACAGCGGCAATCATTGCATCAGAAAAATTTCTGGCGGCGCCGTTTCCACGTTCGCCGGCCAGCCGCAAGTTTGGGGCAGCGCGGATGGCTACGGCACGAACGCCCAGTTCAACTCCCCTTGCGGTCTGGCGTTGGATGCTCTTGGAAATCTTTTTGTGTGCGATGGCAACAATCAGACTATCCGAAAAATCACGCCGAACGGCAACGTCATGACCTTTGCCGGCGCCGCCGAACAAGACGGGTCCAACGATGGCAATCTGACCACCGCGCGTTTCCACAGTCCGGCGGAGCTGGTGTTTGATAGATCGGGAAATTTATTCGTGGCCGATTCCTTGAATCAGATCATCCGAAAAATTTCCACGAACGGAATCGTCAGCACCGTCAGCGGCGCGGCGGAAATTTCGGGCGCGATCGACGGCGCGAACGGCGCGGGCCGGTTTTATAATCCATATGGCGTCGCGATCGGCCTGAACGGCGACCTGTTCATGACGGATACCTACAACGAACTGGTGCGCGAGGTGTTGGTTCCGTTCCAACTGTCGCTGCAAATTTCCGGCGCGACGCAGGCGGTGACGATTTCGTGGAACACCAGCGTGGGGAAAACCTATCAGGCGCAATTCAAAGAGGATTTAACGTCGGCGTGGAAGAATCTAGGTTCGTCAGTGAAGGCCGTGAATTTAAATTTGAGCGCGACGGATACGGTTACCAACGGCAGCCAACAGCGTCTCTATCGCGTATTAGTTACGCAATGACGGAACCTTGGGCCAAGGTTTTTGAGTGACGGGAATAAATTTTGCGTGACCCAGGTATTATTGTGACGCACGAAGATAACAATCATATTATTTTGAGATTGCAGCAATGAACTGATTACGATCAGAATCAAATCACCGCCACTAGTAATTCAGCTTTTTATTTTAGAAAAATAATTTAGTTTCAAACCCAGTTACAAAATCATCCTTATGTCACTCTCACCCCTCGCAGGCAAACCGGCTCCAAAATCGTTGCTCGTAGATTTGGCGCGGCTCGAACGCGCCTATTACGAACAGCAACCGGATTTGCATGATCCAAATCAACTGGTCAGCTTCGGCACGAGCGGACATCGCGGCACCTCGTTCAACGGCACGTTCACCGAGGAGCATATCCTCGCGATCACGCAGGCGATTTGCGATTATCGGCGCAGCCAGAATATTTCCGGCCCATTACAGATGGGCAAGGACACGCATGCCTTGTCGTCGCCCGCGCAGCGCACTGCCCTTGAAGTGCTCGCGGCGAACGGCGTCGAAACCGTCATCCAACAAAACGACGGTGTGACGCCGACGCCGGTGATTTCGCGCGCGATCATCGTGCATAATCGCGGTCGCAAAACCGGGCTCGCGGACGGCATCGTCATCACGCCGTCGCACAATCCGCCGGAAGATGGCGGCTTCAAATATAATCCGACGAACGGCGGCCCCGCGGATTCCGACGTGACGAAGTGGGTGCAAGACCGGGCGAATGAATTGTTGCGGGAAGATAATTCCGGCGTGAAACGGATGAGCTTCACCGACGCGCTCAACGCGGCGACGACGCACGAAATTGATTTCATTTTGCCCTACGTCGAGGATTTGAAAAACGTCGTGGACATGGAGGCCATTCGCGCCGCCGGTTTGAATCTAGGCGTGGATCCGCTCGGCGGCGCGGCGTTGCCCTATTGGGAGCCGATCAACTCGATCTATAAATTAGACATCAAGATCGTGAATCCAAAACTGGATCCGCAGTTCGCGTTCATGTCGGTGGATCACGATGGGAAAATCCGCATGGATTGTTCCAGTCCGTATGCGATGGCGAGCCTCATTCACCTCAAAGATAAATTTCAACTCGCGTTCGCCAACGATCCCGATTCCGACCGTCACGGCATCGTCACGCCGTCAGCGGGTTTGATGAACCCGAATCATTATCTCGCGGTGGCCATTGGTTATTTGCTCACGCACCGTCCGCAATGGTCGCCGAATGTGGCGATCGGCAAGACGCTCGTGAGTAGCAGCATGATTGATCGCGTGGTGAACAAACTCGGCCGTAAATTGTGCGAAACGCCGGTCGGTTTCAAATGGTTTGCGCCCGGATTATTTGACGGCTCGTTCGGTTTCGGCGGCGAAGAAAGTGCCGGCGCGAGTTTCTTGCGTCGCGATGGTTCGGTGTGGACGACGGATAAAGACGGTCCAATCATGAATCTGCTCGCGGCGGAAATCACGGCGATGACGGGCAAAGATCCCGGCGAACATTTTCACGCGTTGACGGAAGAGTTTGGCACGCCCTATTACACGCGCATTGATGCCGCCGCGACGCCGGAACAAAAAGCGAAACTCTCCAAGCTGTCGCCCGAAGCGGTGAAGGAATCCAATCTCGCCGGCGATACGATCACCGCGAAACTCACGCGCGCCCCGGGCAATAACGCGGCCATCGGCGGATTAAAAGTGGTAACGGCGAGCGGCTGGTTCGCGGCGCGCCCGAGCGGCACGGAAAATATTTACAAAATCTACGCCGAAAGTTTCCGCGACGAAACGCATCTGCAAACCATCGTCAAAGAAGCGCAGACGATTGTGAATAATGCATTGAAATAAACGCCCAGCTTCAGCGGAGCGCCGAGCATTGCTCGGCCCGATGATGTGTTGGTTGACCAGCCGATCAGGAGATCGGCGCTCCATTTCAATTCACCAGCAACACGCGATAAAAGCGTTGCGCATTCGTCGTCGTATCCACGTTTAACAACAGCGAATTTCCGTTTGCGGTTTGATCGGCACCGAGCGTGATCCACGTTGAGTCGGTCAGATTATTTTTATATTGCACGCGATAAATGCCGCCAGTGACGGTGGGCGAACTGAGATAAATACTGTTGCCACTCACTTGGAGTGCGATGGGCGGCAAACTGGTGACGGGTTGCGTCGTGGCGGAGACACTCAGGTTATCAATCGCCAGACCTTGCGCTTTGCCGGTGTTATCGGTCATTTGCCAGACGAGCCACAACGCCGCGCCGGGCGGCCAATTCGTGATGATCTGGTTCTGCACGTTCAAGTTCGTTTGGTTGATCGAGGCCGTGCCATCTACGGGCACGCCGCCCTTGTCCGCTTTGATCGTTTTGAAATTTACGTTTAACGCGGGCAATAAGGCTGTGGCGGCGGTCGGCCAAAGATTGGTCGCGGTCGGATCAATGGAATAAGAAAACTGCAACGTCTTCGCGGTGTCAGATTGACGCCAGACCTCGCCGGTAAAATTCACGTTCAGATAATTCAGATTCGCGCCGGTGACGTTGATGAGGCGAACCCCAAACCCCGTGCCGCCGGTGGAACTCGTCGCGAGCAAACCGAGCGCGCGATTCGCCGCGTTCGTCAAACCGAAATCCAACACGCCGCCCGTGGTTTGATCGCCCGCCGTGGCGCCGAATTGCGACCCCAAAACGCCGTTGCCATACCAGCCAGCCAGCGCTGATAAACCCAAACCGCCGCTGCCCGTTGAGACGGCTGGCAGCGCGAAATCAAACGGATTATCGAGCGAATAAGTAACGCCGTTGAGCGTGACGGGATTGGTGGAATTGACGGACGCGAGGCCGGGATTCGGCAACGCGTCGAAGTTCTGCGAATAGATCGCGCCCGGCGTGGTGTAAGGCACGTAGGAATTCGGTTGCGCGCCGGCGATGATATCGCCGCTGCGATCAAGCGCGGTCAAGTTCGGTTGGTTCGTGCCGATGGCGGGCGGCAGCGCGAGGGTCCAATTCGTCACGCTCGTCCACGTCAGCGGATACGTCACGCCATTCACTAGAATCGTGTCCACGTTGAAGGGGGCCTGACCGCTGAGATACGCGACGCCATTGCTCACGACCACGTTCGCATTCGCGGAAAAATTCGTCGGGTTCGCCGCGTTGACTTGCGCCAGCACACCACTGGCCGCTTGCGTCAGCCACGGAATCAAATTCAAATTCGGATTTTCGACGTTCAATCCGTTCGTCGTGAACGCGGCGTATTTCGCGTTGATCAACGGCACGCTGTTCGCTAGGTTCAGCGGGCCGACCGTGCAGATCTCCTGCAACGCGCGCCAATACATGCGTAGAAACGTCGGCTCGGCGTAGATGCCCGCCATGTTCGAGTCGCCCGCGAGCGTTTGAAATAAACTTTGCCCGGGCGCATAGCTGCCATCAACCCCGAGGCCGATGTTAAAATCAAACATCATCAGCGACCACTTGGTGCCGAGCGTGCCTTCATACATGTAAAGATTTTGGCCGCTATCGGAACCGAAACAATCCCAGTTGCCGGCGGCATGATTGGCGGCGAAAACGCGCATCCAATTTTCCATGTCAATCTGGCTTTCCATGTCGCGAACGTAATTCGTCTGGCCGTGTTCACTCGCGGCGTCAATCAGTGCGAACAGATTCGTGTAATTACTTTGCGACACCAAACCGGGCGTGCGGCGGTTCTCAAAATTCCAGCGATAGCGCGCGACTTTCTTCACGCCGCCCGTGGTGCTGTAAGGCAAAATCATCGCTTCGGCAGCGAGCGTGTTGGGTTGCGCGTAACCGGATTGCGTCTGCGAAAATTCATACCAGCGCGCAACTTTGTAGAGAATGCCGTCGGTATCGTTTGAAAAATATTCGTCAACCATGTCGCCGCTGGGCGTCTGCGCATCTTCCATAAACGGCCCGCGCCGGTTGCCATTTACATAAACCAGAACGTCACGGCGATTCAACCACGGCACGCCGAGCGCGCGCAAAAACAGGTTCGCCGTTTGTTCGCGTTGATACGTCGGGTCGTTGTCCGTGTTGCCGGGAACGTGAATTTTATTGAACGATGTCGCGCCCAAAAATTTATCGTCGTCATTGAAAATCCATTTGTAACTGCACAGCGTGCCGTTGGGCAGATCATAGTTTTGATGCACCGGGCTGCCGGCGTAATGCGCCTGCGCGTTGTAAATGACGCGATTGCCGCTGACCATTGTGCAATCAATTCCTTCATTGCTCAAATTACCGAGGTTCGCCCAGCGCGTGATATTCGTCTGCGTGAGCCACAGATGATATATGCCAAAACTGGTGCTCGGATTACCATCACCAAACATCACAACGCATTCGCGCACCGGCTCATTATCGAGCGGACGCAACGCTGGAAAGCGATTCGTCGCGCTCAATCCATCCGTAGCGGAAATGTAAAACGCGACGACTTGATTCGCAGCCTGACCGGGAATCGTCGCGCTGAAAACACCGTCGCGCGACACGCTGTCGCCGTTGGTGCCGCCATCATTCATCGGCACCGCCGTGTAACTGGTCGCGGGATCGAGCCGGTAATACAGCGTCAAATTCGTCACGCCGTTCGGGTCGCTCACTTGCGTCGTCACCACGATTGGCTGATTCGCCGCAGGCACGGACGGAAAATGGGTGACGTTATAAATCGCCGGGCCGGCATTTGCCAACGCACGACTATTCACGGCACCGGGCGAACCTAAATTATTTGGCAACGGCAACATGCCGGTTGCTTCCAACCAACCACCGTTCAAGCGCAACAAAACTTCCGGCCAGCCGTGCAGCCAGCGTGCGGAAAAACTCATCGTCGCGGTCTGGCCGGAGGCAAGAGAATTGGCCGCCAACGTCACTTGCGCGGAATCGTCGCCGTTGAAAATGTGATCGTCCGTGCGCAGATGCAAGGCGTAGCTGCTGCTGTTGCCGGGCGCGTCCACCGTGGAGCGGATATGATCGCCTTGCAAACTCCAGTTACTCAAATTGCCGGTTTCAAAATTTCCATTCAGCGCGAGGTTTATACTGTTGCCGCTGGCTGTGATGCTGACGTTGTCCACCAACGCTTCGCCGATGTCCACCATGCCCAGCTGCGCGTAGCCGATGCCCGAGCTATAATTAAAACCATTATCGAGCGTGCCGGTGAACGTGATATTCGTCCACGCGGATTTGAGCGATTCGTTACTGTCCGTCCAATTCGCCGCGAGCCGGTGATTCGCCTTCGGGTCGATCAATTCCAAACTGCTACCGCCGCCCGACGACCATTCGCCCCAGCGTCCGCCCGAGCTATAAGTCACTTGATCTTCGGCCACCAAAATCACATTCGTCCCATTAAGCGTCTGCGGTTGCGCCAACATAATCAATTCGCCGCCGTGCGCCAATTTTCCGCTAAAATTGCCCGCCGTATTACCGCTGTTCAAATTGGAATATTTGGCGAACAGGTTTGTTTGATTCCTTGCAACCACCAGATAACCGCCAGCCGCAATGGTCGTGTTGGTAAAAGTGAACGTGACGCCGCTCGTCAGTTGCCAGCCATTCAGATTCACCGCGCTCGCGCCTTGATTGTAGAGTTCAAGATATTGATCGTCGTCATTGCCGCTGATCGGGTCATACATCAATTCGTTGATGACCACATTGCCGATGAGAATGGCACTGTTGTTCGTGCCCGGCGTGTTCGTGGTGAACGCGTAAAAATCATTCGCGCCATCCGGCCAGCGTCCGTAAGAAACGCCGTTCGCTTGCGCGCCAAATTGCACCGCGTCCAAAATACGGCTGCCATTGGGCTTGATGAAATAAAGGGTTTCGCCCGCGCCGTTCAGCGTGAAATTAAATTGCGCTTGCGTGAAGGAAACAAATCCGGCGGCGGGAATCGTCGTTCCGGCGGGAACGACAAATTTATTCGTCGTCACATCGTCCGTCAAAATGCAGCCGGAAATATCCACGCTGGCGGCGCTGTGATTGTAGAGTTCGATAAATTGCGGCACCGCGACGTTTTCCGAGTGTGGTAAAATCTCATTGATGACGACGTTACGCAACGGACTCGGGGTGAAGGTGTCCGCCAATCCCGGCGAACCACCGACCGAGTCGCTGATGTCCCATGCGCGCGGATCGCCTTCGCCCTAAGTTGGGTTCGACAACACGATGGAATGACCTTCGCCCGCCGCCGCAATCGGCCACGGATAAATATTTGAGAACGGAACCGTCAACAAAATTGCGCCGTGTTCATCCAGCAATTGCAACGTCTCCACTTTTTTCAAACTGCCGATATACGGCCCCATCACGTTGTTGATGCCGTAAACACTGCTGATATCGCCCGGCGCGGCGGCGATAACGAGAAACGCGCCGCCGGCAATTTGCGTGTTCGGCGGAAACGTGTAACTCATATCCGCACAGACGACTTGATAACCGCTGATATCCTGAAACCACGGATTGGAATTATAGAGTTCGATGAACTCGAGATTTTTTCCGTCCGTGCGCACGGCGGGTTTATACATGATTTCCGAAATCGCAATCGGCGTCGTGCGCGCACTCGGCCCCAAATTATCGTGTGCACTCAACAGCGCGAGCGTGCCGACGATGGCGGAATCCGCGCTTTGCCCGGCGAGATTGATCGCGGACACAACGTAGTAATAAACATTGGTCGCGCTCGCGGTCGCATCGGTGAACGCCGTCGTCGCATTCGTCGCGATGATCGTGAACGGGCCGTTCGGACTGGTCGCGCGCTTCACATAATAATTTGTCGCCCCCGAGGCGGCGCTCCAGTTCAAAACCGGTTGGCCATTTTGCATTCCGAGATAAAGTCCGGTCGGTGCGGACGGTGCGATGCTATATTTTTGAAACAAGGTGCTTTCGGCTGTTTGCCGATCCGTGGCCGAAAGGGCGTTGGTATAAAATTGAACTTCCGCGATGTCACCCGACAAATAATTGATCGCTGTTTGCTGCGCGCCTAAAAATACTTTGCTCGGCGACGTAAGCGATTGCGTGCCGCCCGTGATCGTGCTGACCAACGAGCCGTCCACAAATAACGAAACCAAACCGTTGGCGCGAACGCGTTCCAAACTGAAAATGTGCGGATGACCATCGTTGTATCCGGCATTGGAATTGATCGACACATCAGGATTGCCCGTGCCACCGCAAAGCGCGCCATTCGCAAACAGACAGGTGCCAAAATCATTCACCACGCCGCCGACTTCCGCATTCACCAAACCCGCGCCTTGGTAATAAAGATTGCCGGAATTCAATCCTTGCGTGCTTTGAAAAACGCAGACGATGGTGAAATCGTCTTGCACCGGACGATTGAGCGCGAG
Organism: Methylacidimicrobium fagopyrum; assembly: GCA_026225255.1. GTDB lineage: Bacteria > Verrucomicrobiota > Verrucomicrobiia > Limisphaerales > UBA11358 > UBA11358. The sequence continues at coordinate 32,880 of JAMFSJ010000060.1, forward strand.
CGACGTGCTGCTCGCGTTATTGAACCGCACCACGGGTTTGCCGCCCATCGCGTTGGTCACATAAGCCGGACGCTGACTCGCGGTGCTTTGCGTAGCGCTAAAACCGTTACCCGTAAAATCCGTCCACGTTTGCAACGTCGCGCCGCTGGTGACGCCCGTGATGGCATCCGCCTTGAGCCATGCGACCGGCGTGCTGGCGGCGAACAAGGATCCGGCGCAGATGGAAATTAAACCAATGAATGCGGCGATGAATGAGCGGATTGAAAAATGGCGGCGAGTTGAAGAGTCCATTGAAAATAAAAAATAAGAATGCAACGATGCGTCAGCACAATGCGTTTTACAAAATAAACCAGATGTTCGGCTTGGGTCTCAAAAGGGATTACGAAGCTATTATCGCACACAAACCGGTCGAAAGTCATGTGGCCTGAAATGGCTACACGTAAAGGGAAAGATTTAACCGCGAAATACCCAAAATACGCGAAAGGGGGATTTTTGGGATTCGGCGGTTAAAAAATCCTCCATCCCCAATCGGCCATCGACCAGCATAAATTATTTCACGGTTCCACCATCACCGGCATCCCCACCCACGCGAGTTTTAACAGATAAGCCGCGTCCCAATTCGCCAGCCGGAAACAGCCGTGCGATTCCGTCCGCCCCACCAACTCCGGCACCGGTGTGCCGTGCATACCGTAGCCCGGACGATTCAAGCCGATCCACGCGACGCCGACTGGATCATTCGGCCCCGGCGGCAAAACGACTTTGTGGCCGATCTTCTGCAATTCTTCGGACTCGGGGAAAAGTTCCGGATTCACCGTGTAATTTGGATTCGGAATCGCCACGATGACGTGCAGTTCACCGACCGGACGTTTCTCCACTTTCGCCGCGATGCTGCACGGAAAATGCGCCAGCAAATTTGTCTGCGCATCGAACGCTTCCAGAAAACGGTCGGCCAGATGAATCACCACGAACGCTGCTTTATCGTCCGGCTCGGGATAATTTACGTCCGGAATTTTCAAAACCGTTCCCGCCGCGAGGTTGGCCCAGTCCACGCCGGGATTCAGTTTTTTGATCAATAACGGATTAGCATGCGCCACTTCGCCGATCAATTCCAACTCCGTCTCGTAAGCCAATGAGGACTGGTGCGATTTTTCCAACCACGTTTTACCGATGGGTTGCAGGCTCGCGAGATCGTTCGTCGTCACGGTATAAGTCGTCAATACCGGCGCCGCGAGCAACAATCGCACGCGCGTATTCGTGTCCAGCAAACCGGTCGCGGCCAATTTTTGCGAACGCTGAAAGGCCGCAATCGCCGCGTGCGTTTGCGAACCGTTGGCGGAATCAATTGCGCCCGGCGAAATCGCTAACCGCGCAAGCGCAACCTGCATTTCCAAAGTGTCGCGCACCGGCCGCGAAGTTTCCGTCCGCACCGGTTCCGGCAAGGGCGATGGTTTGGGCAGCGGCGGCTCAACCACGGGTGGAACCACGACGATCCCATTTGTTTTTGGCGGCGGCGGCAAAACTGGTTTTGGCAGTGACTTTGGTTTGGGCGACGGCGTGGGTTGAACGTGAACTGTCGGCGCGGGTGTGGGTTTTACCAGCGGCAAAGTCGCTGGCACTGATGAAACAATTTTGGGCGCCGAATTTTTTTGAGAATGTTTTTCGTGCCACCAAAACCAGCCGAGTCCGGCCACGAGCACGAGAAACAGCAACACGGCAAAAAAATCACCGCCTCGTTGCGGACGGCGGGGACCAAATTTTTTTCTGGATGCCACGGCCATAATCTAACGACTGTGCCGCGCGAGCCAAGGTTGAATTCGGGTTTTGGGTTCTGGAGTCTCGGGTCTGGGTTCTGGGGAAAGGATGAATGACGAATGCTTTGCGACTGAGGTGGGACGCTGGGAGCTTGGCAATTCGCGGACAAGCCGGTCCGCGCTCCGTCATTCGCGCATCAACATCTCGTTGTAAGCCGTGGCGATTTGGTCCACGAGCGGCGAGGGCGCGACCGGCTCACCATCGAACGCCACCACCGGCACGATGCCTAGCGCGCTGGTCGTGATAAAAATACCTTCGGAATTACGCAACATTTCCGGCTTGATTACGCGCTTATTCGTTTCGAGACCGAGCAATTGGCAAATTTCTAAAACCACCGCGCGCGTGATGCCGGGCAAAACGCCGCGACCGGTCGGCACGGTGCAAATCCGTTCCTGATACACCCAAAACATATTGCCGCCCGCCGCTTCCGCCGCCTCGCCGTTCGTGTTCAACAGCAACGCTTCGTCCGCCCCGCGTTCCTCCGCGTCGGCGCGGGCGAGGATGTTCAAAATCTTGCTCGACGTTTTGAAGGATGAAAGCGCATCGCTCGCCGGCACGCGAAAGGGCGAGGTGACCAACGTCCATTGCAGCGGTTCGTCGGGATTCATTTCCGGCAACGGACTCACGGTCATCACGACCGTCGGCGGCCCGGAATTTTTTGAGGAATAACCGCGTTGACCCGAACCGCGCGAAATCGTCACGCGCAGGATGCAATCCGGCAGATCATTTTTCGAAATGAGTTCGACGCCGAGCTTTTGCAATTCCTTCGGGGTGTAAGGCAATTTGATTTTGAGAAAATCCAGACCGCGCGTGAGGCGTTCCATGTGTTGCGCCATGCGAAAAGGACGTCCCTTCACCACGCGCATCGTTTCAAACAGGCCGTCGCCCAGCAAAAAACCGCGGTCATTCACGGGGACAAACGCGTCCGCTTCCGGTAAAAAATTTCCGTTAAGAAAAACAATCATGGGTGAAACCAATTCCTATGCGTCATTAATTAACTGAAAACATACGCCTCTGCGAGCAGAATTTAATTCACCACGCAACCGGCAGCAGCGCAGTGGCGATGGTATTTGTGTCCGCGCGTTCGCTCAACGATTGCACGATGGCGGCGAAGGAACGTTTCACCTGGCCTTCAAAAATCGTCTGGCCGTTGGCTTGCACGCGAATGGGTTGATCGAGACTGAGTAATTTATCGGACAATCGCAGCATCAATTTTCCGTGCGCCAGTGATTCGATGGTGATGGTTTGACCGGTGACGTTCGCGGCGTAAATTTCATTCGCTGAGGCCGTGGCAGGATCGTGTGCGAGCCAGTAAAAACGTTGGTGCGTGAGGTTATCGTTATCCAACCAAACGACGCGTTGCGGCCAATCGGTGCGCGCCAAGGGCACCATGCGCGGGATCATTTCAGATTCGCGATTTTGCATGTGATGCGGCAAGCCGGGATAAATCGTAAGCCGATGCGCGTAACCCGTCGGATCGGTGGCTTGCAGCGCATCCATTTTCGCGCTGAATTGGCCGACGATGACGTTGCGATTGTAGGCGGCATCCGCGCCGCCCATGTAAAGAAAGAACGGCAGATTGCGAAGCCCTTCCGGCGTGACGCTGTTCGGATGACCGGCGCACATCGCCGCGGCGGCAAAACGATCCGCCATGCGCGGCGCGAGTTGATACACGCCATCGCCGCCCGCCGAGTAACCGATGAGATAAACGTGATGCGGATCCACGCCGCGTTGCAAAATCATGTCCGCAATCAAACGATCAAGCAGTTCATCCGTCCACGGCACATGCCACATGTCCCACGTGTTCGCGGGCGCGCGGGGCGCGACGTTGATACTGCCGGGCGGAAATTCATAGCGCCCAAAATAGCCTTTCCAGTTCGCATCATTTTCCGCTTCCGTCCCCTGCCCGCCGCCGTGCAAGGTGATCCACAAACTGTGCAGACCGTCGGGCGCGTCGCCGAAAGTTTTTTCCATCCACTTGAGCGAATGCTCACCGACCACAATTTTTTGCGCGGCCAATTCGGCTGCCGCCGCCGCGCTTTGTTTGGCGTGAACATCATTCCAAGCCAATGAAATTAGGCGTGCGGTATCGGCTTGGGAAAAGTTTATATCCGGTTTGATCGCTGGCAGCGTCAACCATTTTTCAGCCGCCCGCACAGCGGGCGGCACGGGTGTCAGTTCAGCCCAATTGAAATCCAGTGTTTGCGAAAGGCTGCACTGCGCGCAGGACCACAATTTTTCCCGCACTTCGCCGTGATAATTAAAACGGAACGTCACCGTGGCCGCGCCCGCTGGCAATTTGAAATCCGGCATGTCATTGAGGTCAGCGAAAACGGCACGCGTATAATTGGTGGCTAATAATTCATCCGCCGCCGAACGCATTTCAACCGCAGCGGGCAAACGTTCACCGCCTGCTTGCGCGAACAGGCGCACGTGGACGACTTGCGCGTTAACGACGTTCGTATCCGTCGCCAGCGCGGCATAACGCACGGAAACATTCACGGCGGGAACATCGTGCGTGTCGTTCCACGACAACGGAAAATACGTGCCGGTGCGACGCCAGCTTGAGGCGTAGATTTGATGAAACGGATCGGCACTGCGCGCGGTGATCGCCGCGTCTTGATTGAACCAACCGCGGTCGAGACCTGCTTTATCGTATTCATCCGCGCCGGTGAAAAACCAGCCGTTGTCCCAGATTTCCACCCATGTATGATTGCCTTCTTTTTGTGCCCATTCCGGCACGCCGACGATGCGCGCAGGCACGCCGACCGCGCGGCACGCGTCCACGAGAATGATGGACAAACCGGTGCAAGTCGCCTTGCCTTGCTCGATGGATTCTTTCGGACTTTGATTATTACGTTTACGACCGAGGTTGTAATGCACCTTGATTTGATTGAACAATTCGCGATTCAACGCCTGGGCGGCGTCGGTGGCGTTGGTGCAATCACGCACAATTTCCGGAGCCATTTTGCAAAAATTTTCACGCCACGGATCGCGCGGTTCATCGAGCGAGGCATACGGCAGCACGTCGTTGAAATAAATTCGTTCGGGCACATTTTTCGCCCACGGATAACGTTCACGGGCGGCGAGCGCGAGTTTGAGATTGGTCATCAAAAAATCTTCCGTCAACGTCGCGCGATCGCCGGGCGGCATATTATCCACGAGAAAATACGCCGCCCGCCAGCCGAGTTCGCCGTAAGTTTTTTGGGCGTCGGCGATAAATTGATCGGTCACCTTCAGCATCGGTTCGTCCAATATCAACAAGCGATCCTGACGGATCCGCCAGACGTGTTGGGTATTGCCGTCAGAAAAGTTGACCGCGCAAATATAACCGTCCGCCGTCATTTGGAGGGCGGCGGGCGATTTATTTTCGGAAAGGCCCAGGGCGGCGGTATTCGTCGCCCACACCGCGTGCGCTTTGAAAAAATCCCGTTGCGCATAATAAATTGCGAGGGCTAAATCGTGCGCGGATTTTCCGGGAATCGACGCGACCGAAATTTTTTCAGCCACCGGCTGGCGCGTGAATTGAACCTGTCCCCACATTTCCGGCCGGTGCATGTCCACCACGCCTTGCGGCGACCAGACCCAATTGTCTTCCGGGGTGGACGGAATTTTTTGTTCCGCGCCATTCGTCACGACGATCTGCCATTCGACACGCGAAAAATTAATGCGCCATTGTTCACCTTCCGTCGGCGGCCCGGCGTGACGTGCGTGTTCGGCCAACGCTTGCCACGGAAACGCAATTTCCACCGACCAGCCTTGGTCGGTATCGGCGGGATTATTCAACGTGCCGCGAATTTGCACGGCGGTTTTTGTGCCGGGAATTTCCCATTCATTGTGCGGCTGACCGCCATCCATGTAAGGTTTATCAAGCAGCAAATCCCACGTCGTGTTGAGCGCGTTCATCTCGAACTCGTAATACGGTTGCGTATTACCTTTCGGATCCATGAACACTTCAAAATCCGGGTCTTGAAAAATAACGGAATCGTGATTCGTCAACGTCGCCCTAACGTGCGGCTCTGCCAGTTCGGCGGCGATATAGAGATAGTTGTCATCCCACAACATTTTAGCGCGCGTGCGAAAACGCGGCTTGGCTTTGTCGGCGCCTTGAATATCGACAAAGTCGCTGGTCCACGCGGCCTGCGCCCAGGCGGACTCGTCTAATTTCCCATCTATGACCAATGGCGAATCCGCGTGGCGGCACACATAATTTTCCGGCATGATCGGCGCCATTTTATTCAGCCAGTCCGCCGACTCCGCCGCGAATAATGCGAGCGGTGCGAAGACGAATCCGCCCACCAGCAGTGCGGTTGGGAGCGATAAAAAAAGAAATCTCGGACGCATCCGCGCAGCATGAGAGCAACGGGGAAATTTGACAAGCCATGAAAGAAAAATCCAGAGAAGCTCCCAACTTCAAAACCGCCGCGGAGCGCCGATCTCCTGATCGGCTCGAAGATATTTTTTACCGACGTGCCGATCAGGAGATCGGCGCTCCGACGCTTCGGCTAACCGATTTCGGTGATAGACGTTTCAGCATCGTCGCGGTTAACTTGGCGCAAGCACAATAAAAATTTCAACCACATGATTAAATCGTCACGTCTATTGCTCGGCTCAGCCGCAATGTGTTTCGCCCTGAACGCTGCCGCTGCGCCTACAGATCCACTGGAAACGGGTTTTCTTAATCCGCCCGATTCCGCCAAGCCGCAGACGTGGTGGCATTGGATGAATGGCAATATTAGCAAGGTCGGCATCACCGCCGATCTCGAAGCGATGAAACAGATCGGTCTTGGCGGGGCGACGATCGTGAATGTGGATTGCGGGATTCCCGCCGGCGATGTGCCGTTCATGAGCCCGGCGTGGCGCGAAGATTTTAAGTTCGCCGTGCAAGAAGCGGATCGGCTCAATCTCAAATTGTGCGTGGAAAATTGCGCTGGTTGGTCGAGCAGCGGCGGCCCGTGGAACACGACGACGAATGCGATGCAGCGTTTGACCTCAAGTGAAACGCGCGTGGTCGGGCCGACGAATTTTGATGAAGTGTTATCATCGCCGCCGGTCACGCTCGGGTTTTATCGCGACATCGCGGTGCTCGCTTTCAAAGCTCCCGCCGTCGTAAAAAATGCCGATGAAAGCACGTCGTTCGTGCCGGCAAAATTGGAAATCCAACGCGCCACTTACGGGGGCGAAAGCAGTGGCCATTCGCTGGATGTGAAAGCCAAGCTCGAGACCCTGATCCGCAGCGGCCAAAGATCTTTAGTCGCCAACAATGACGAACTCGGCGGCGACCCGGCATTTGGCGAAGTCAAACAATTGCGCGTCGAGTTCACCCTCGATGGCAAGTCCGGCACGGCGACAGCGGATGAAGGCGATACCCTGATTTTGCCCACCCACGTTGGCGAAATGGCGAAGACGCGGTCGTTTGGAAAATCTTCAGTCGACCGCACTTTCGTCCAGCCGCCACCTGCCAATTCTTTCACCTCGGCCGCCAGCATTCCGCACGACGAGGTGCTGGATTTGACCTCGAAACTTTCCGCCGATGGCCATCTCAACTGGAAAGTTCCGGCGGGCAATTGGATTATTTTGCGGCTCGGTTACACGCCGACCGGCGTGAATAATCATCCGGCGCCCGAATCCGGTTTAGGTTTGGAATGCGATAAATTCAGCAAGACCGCGCTGGATGCGCATTGGAATGGCTTCATGCAAAAAGTGCTCGATGACATCGGCCCGCTCGCGGGCAAATCGTTGAACGCTTCGCTCATTGATAGCTACGAAGTTGGCGGTCAGGATTGGACGGAAAAGTTCCGCGCTGAATTCGAAAAACGGCGCGGCTACGATCCGCTGAAATTTTTACCAACGTTCACGCGGCACACGGTGGACAGCCCGGCGGTCACGGAACGTTTTCTGTGGGACATGCGCCGCACGGTGGCGGATTTATTTGCGGATAATTACTTCGGCCATTTCGCCGAACTATGCCGCGAGCACGGCTTGCTGAACGCAGTGGAACCTTACACCGGACCGTTTGAATCGCTGCAATGCGG
>JAMFSJ010000061.1 GCA_026225255.1 Methylacidimicrobium fagopyrum
ATGTATGTTTGCCTACGAGTGCTTCACTGGAACTTTTACTTGTCCGCTTTTCTGGCGGCGGCGTTGGGGGTTGGCGGTGCGGTATTGGCCATCACTGCCCTGCGCGCGAGGAGTGTCAGATGACCACGCGGCCTAACCAATCGCCGGAGCCAACGCGGTCGGCCCCGCCAGTTGCGCGCTTCGGCGCCCTGATCCGCCACGCCACCGTTCCCGCGTGGCTCAGCTTTTTACGTTAGGCGTCAGCGCGATGACACAGCCCAGACATATTTTGGTTGGCGGATTAGTTGCGATGGGATTCGACGCGAGCGGCAAGTATTTGCTCACAGTCACGCATTCCGGTCGCGGCGTTTTTTCCACCGAGACTTGGCAGCGAGTTGCTCGCGATTCCGCCTTGGCATATCCCACCGATGGCAAAGCAATCGGCATTGGCCCGATAGATGGTCAGTTGATTTCGCTCGAGGAGCGCGATGAGCGGCGAGAGCGCATCGAGTTGCGGTCGCCAGATGGCAGGTTTCAGCTTGTCGGTGAGTCCGACGGGATTACAGTTACATGAATCTGACGCCTAACCAGATTGGATGAGAAGGCAGCGTCTGGGCGAGTAGCTGATTGACTTTGCCCAGGAAAAACGATGTGCCCAGCGTTGGCCGTGGTGGTGACGCTGGGCGGAACCAAAGCAACCAAAACAAAAAAGGCTTTTAATAAAAAGAATTGGAATGGACGCTAATCTTGGAGTGATGACGACTCGGCGACAGAGCCGCCGCAAGGCGAGCCCGCTAACCAGATGGTCACGCTCCGCCCGCAAGGACATCGGATCCAACCGTGAACCGCTCTCGCGAGTGAGTTCGTATGGAAGCGCGATCCACTCCCGCCTTGCCAACCTTGCGCCTTCCAAACATAAAACCATGTGCTGATTATTTTTGACATGACAGCCTTCTCATGGAAGTCGCCGGAGCCATCTGCTGTTGGCTTTTACACAGTTCTTCAGAAGAAGTTAAACCGCTGTATGTTATGTTGATTTTGCCCTGTCCGTCGCGTTCGTCGATCTCGATCTTTTCAAAGATGGCTTCAACAATCGACCGTTTCCGGTCAACGTCCATTTTCGGCCATTGCTCGTAAAGGTTGCGGGATTCGTGGATCACTTCCTCGACGGACACCTGATCAATCTTCAACCGTGCATAGTCGGCTTCCAATTTCGGCAGTTCGGTTAGCAACTGGTTCAACCGCTGCTCGGCGGGGTTGTAGAGGTCGCCAAACCCTGCGGAGTGAGAACCTTGTCGAGGAACAACTGGTGCGTCTGCTTCATGTCATCGCGCACCTTTTGGATTTGCCGCTGCAATGCCGTCAATGCCTGTTCGGTGTTCGTCAGGTTTTTTTGGGCGTCCCCGAGGAGGACGGCGACCTGTTCTTTCGAGCCGTAGAACTGGTGCAGTTCACGGCGCATGAGCTCGTCAAACGTTTCCACAGCGACCTTCCGGTTGCACTTGCGACAGTGGTATTTGGGGGAGTCCGTGCGAGCATACATTTTGCCGCCGCACTGGCACCACAGCCGGTTGCCGAACGGATTTGTCGGCATCTTGCCCGGCTTTTTCCAATTTTTGACATGCTCTTCCATGAGGCGGTTCACCTGATCCCACACTTCTTCCGAAAAGATGGCTTCGCACTCAACCTTGCCCCATTCCGCCTCCGGCTTTTCGGTTCCCGCCCACGGCCCGATTTTGCGGATGCGGTTGAAGTAGTATATGCCCTTGGCACTCGGACAGACGAGCATCCGGGTCACGGTGATGTCATGGAAAAGGAAGCCTTCCTTGGTGCGATGACCGGCGGCATTCAATAGCTTGGCCACGGTGCTTTGCGCCGGTATTGCATATATAGCTCATACATTTTCCGACGGACGGGGGACTCATCGGGCTGGATGACGAGCTTGCGGTCTTTCCATTGGTAGCCGTGGATATTCGTTCTTGGCCTTACCGTGAACGTCTGGCCGCACTCATGAACCTCCTTTTCGGTGTGCCGCAATCCGTCATCAAATTTGCAGAAACGGCCTTTACGTCTGAACAGAAGTTGGCGTTGTTGAACCGGTTGAAGACGGAAAAGCGCGAAGGCATTGTGTTTAAGCAATTGTTCTCGGCCTACACACCCAATCGTCCTAGTTCTGGTGGCAATCAATTAAAGCACAAGTTCTGCGCTTCAGTCTCGGCAGTCGTCGCAAAGATCAATCGTCAGCGGAGCTGCACCGCCAAGGTTTCAGCCTCCGCCTCCGAGACGTTCTCACCCGCGCGAATTTTCTGGAGGATGGGATTGCTGGCAGTGAGTTCGTTGACTTTGCTTTCCACCAATTTCCGATACTGCGCAATGCTCAAGGATTCATGCTCAGGGCCAAACTCCACGAATTCCTTGGATTTGAGAATATCGGCAAAGTTAAACTTCGCGGGCCCTCTACCAAGATCCCGGCCATCGCGATAATGCATGAGCGGGGCAAGACTGGCAGTCAGCAGGTCAAAGCCTTGGTCAGTGATGGTGGCCCAGTAATGATTGGTCTGGGCTTTCTGGATTAACCCGGCCTCCTGCGCCACGACGTTGACCGAGAGCGGAAGTTCGCTGATCTGCGCGACCAGATTTTCGGTGAGGGCGATATATTTGTCTTTTTCGTCCTTCAAATGAGCGAGTGAGGCTTCGAGGACATCCTTCTCAAAACGCATGGCTTTGAAATCAGCCTGCGAAACGACGCGGAAGAGAGGCTGAATGGCGTGGCGAAGAAAGGCGATGCCCTCGGCGGCGAGTGGCGTCCAAAAAACATCCGCCTGACAGCGGGCCAGATCGGCCGATGATTCCCGGATGGTGACGGAATTCGCAGGCAGCGCGGCAATTTGAGCGCGGAGGGTGGCAATCTCTTTGACGGCAATGCTGGAATGTCCCAGAGCCTGAGCGGCCTCAATCTTGTCAATGCGAATGCCGACCAAACGCACCGGAAGCGGAACTTGGGACTTTGGTTCCTTACCCTTGGGCGTGAGTTTGAAGAATTCAAAGTTGTCCCAGCAATCAATGATTTGGAAGACATCCTTTTCGGGGCACCATGGTTTGATTTTATTATCCTCCAGCAACCGTGTGCCACGCCCAATCATCTGCCAGAATTTGGTGTAAGAAAAGACGGGCTTGGCGAAAACGAGATTGACGATTTCACGGACATCAATGCCGGTGTCGAGCATGTCCACGCTGATGGCGACACGGGGCAAGTCGCTATGGGTGAACTGGTGCAGAAGCCCGCCCTTACCATAAACGCGGGGATCGTCGGAGACAATGACCTTGGCAAGTTCGCCTTTGTATTCCGGATAAAGGGCATCAAAGAGCCGTTCGATGCGCCGGGCGTGTGCGATGGAGAGACAAAAGAAGATGGTCTTGCCGGGCAGAACCCCGTTCGGATCCTTGATGGATTCCTCCATGAACTCTTTGACGATGAGGGCATTCGTCGCGTCGTTGATAACGGTCTTCTCCAAATCAGTGCCCTCGAAATTAATTTCTTCAATCTCTTGGCCAGAAAGAATGAGCCTTTTCTGATCATCCAGACTGATGGTTCGTTTGCTGATGCCCTCGTCTTGGAACTTGGTCTTAATTTTTAGGACCTGAAAATTACAGAGGTAAGGTGGGACGTGATTGATGGCTTCATCGTAAGAGAAGGCGAAACTGGGCAGACCATCCTCACATTCAAAGAGGGCAAAGGTGTTGTGGTCAATGACGTCGCGCGGCGTGGCGGTGAGGCCAAGCTTGATAGCATTAAAATAATTTAGAACTTCGCCGTAAGTGTTGTAAATGGAACGGTGGCTTTCATCAATGACAACGAGGTCGAAGAAATGGGGTGACAGAGCATTTTCCTCGTCGCGGACGATGTTGAGCATCGTTGGGTAGGTGGCGACATAGATACGGCGATCGGTGGTGATGCTTTTTTCGCCGGGTTCCGGCCAGCGAGGTTCGTCGGGGATGAATTCTTTGAAGGCATCGAGTGCCTGGCCGCGTAGCGCGATGCGATCCACCAGAAACAGGACCCGTTGAATATGTCCGGCCCGCATGAGGGCATCCACCAAGGCGATGACGGTGCGAGTTTTGCCGGTGCCGGTGGCCATGACGAGCAAGAACAACCGGCGATTCCGCTCGATTCCCTCCATCACGGCGCGGATGGCCTGGAGCTGATAATCACGCCCGGCGATGGTCGTGTTGATCAACTCGTCCGTGAGCGCGACCTTGTGTTTCCGAATGTGGAGCAACCGTTCAAAGTCCTGCCGGGTCGGGAAGCCATGAACCTTTTGCGGCGGGGTCACGCCAAGATTCCAAAAGAAAATGTCATGGCCGTTGGTGTAGAAGCAGAACGGCAATTCGCCGCCGTATTTCTTTTGGATATTATGACAATACTGTTTGCACTGTTCGCGCCCCAGTTCGGCATCTTTGGATGATTTCTTGGCCTCGACAACAGCGATAGGCTTGCCGTTTTTGCCGAGTAAAACATAGTCGCTAAACTCGCGGGAATTCTCAGTAGGCGGCTCATCGCGAAGGATCAAGCCAACCAAATTTCCTGCAGCAGGCGTCGAGACAAAAAACTCATCCAGGACTTGTGTCTGATCGGAGACGTCCCATCCGGCCTCCTTAAGTCGGAGATCGATAATTTTTTTTCTTGTTTCTGACTCGGAGTGCATTTCCGTCATTTCAAACAGTCGAACAAAGAGAACTTTTTCCCCCTGACAATGTCACGATGTTAGTCAAGGTTTTATGTTTGATTAAAACATAAATAAGTAAACCTCGGGCTGACGCCGCCCAGAGCTGGGATTCAAAGTTGAGATTGAAACCATTACTCTGTTTCTGACTGTTTCCCTTCGCCATGATTAACGGCAAATCGTAACGCAAAGGCAGAAGCAGGCAATTAAAATATCATATTTGCGACAGACGGTTCCCGTATTTCCAAATTGTCATAATTGAGAGTAATCAAAATATTTTTAGCGGTAATTTAACTTCAGTAATTAAAATAATTGTGGAATTGTTTACGACGGAAATTGATGATTATCCATTTTCGACAAATTGCCTAAAGGGGAATATTCGCCATCAGAAAATTCGTTTGGCCAATTTTCTGTGTAAAAATATTTCCGACAAATGCCCGAAAACTGTCAAAAATCTATTTTCATAATTTCCGCAGCTCAAAATGTCGGAAATAACTCCAAAAGTTTCAAAAAACTAGCTGTCTCTAGTTGATTTGAGTGGTCTCACGTTATCTCGAATTATCTCTCATCGGCCTCAATATTTTTCATGTCATCCCAATTCGCCCCATTTAACATTTTCGCTATTTTCCGTTTCGGAAAACTGAGAATTTAATCCCGGTCGGAAATACAGTTTTCGACAAATTAATAAAAACCGGTGAAAATGCGGCCATGAAAACTAAACCGCTCACCCTCCAACAACTGGAAGCCACTTGGTGGTGGCGTCAGCCTGAATATGAGAAAGAATTGGAGCGGATCGAAATGATGGGTTACTTGCTGGCCGCCCGGAATTATGAATTGATGCGTTTTGCGCCGGAAGCCAAAAACTATCAAACAAATTTTTTGAGATTGGATCGGGAAAGCCGAACCATTGCAGCTATGGCATGGGGCAAGATTGTTGAAACACCCTATAAGCATAATTATGACCCATGGAAAATTGAAGCTGGCTGGACGAATCCGCAGCCGCCACTGCAATGGAATCTACGCCTGAGCAAGCGCCAGTTGAAAAAGGCATTTTTAAATTACATCGATCAGGAACTTAAACTGCAAAACCTGTCTGCCGTCACAAAACTGACTGGTAAAAAGAACCGTCCGGCAACATGGGGTTATGTGGAGTTTTTAGGCCGGAGACGCAACCGGATCGGAAACATGGAAGTCCATGTGCGTAGAATTTACGATGCCGATGCTCGCGTAGTTTACGGGCAGTCAAAACCAGAGCAAACAGTCCATGAATTCGACATTTTGCAAACTGAGCAACTTGAATATTATTTTGTTCTGGCCTTGTTTGGGGTCGAGATTGCGATCAACGTGGGTGGGCCAGTTATCGACGGCTATCTTAAATGGCTTCAAGAGCATGACGGCGTCAGCCCACTCTACTACGGCAAAAATGATCCAAGCAAAACGATAGCCCCTTAATTGCCTTGAGAAGCGGACAGCGAGATCAGCAGCGATGAATCGTTTCTGTTGAGGTAATGAAAGTTTTGTGGAGGTCGGAATCCTCCGTTGCTACGGCGCAAGGCTTTTAGACCAACGGGTGCAGGCAGCGGCCAGGCACGTTTAATGACCAACGCGTGCGCTTTTTTCTTACCTTTGAAGTAAGCAAAGAATTCTGTTCGCGTAATGCCCGATTTCTCACCTGCTTTCTTCCAGATTGCTGTGGGTGATCCGGTGAGGATTTTCCCAACCTCAAAACTTCCACGCAATTCCATTGCCGGAGAGGAGACATAAACCAAAGCCAAATCACCAACAGAAACCTTCGGACAGACCCGGCGCAATTCTACCGTCTTACTGCCAGCAAATATCATTTCGGCAAAGCGAGGGCGAATTGAAATTAAAAAGGCGTGATTAGTTTTCATGTCAAGTGAGAGCGTAACCCTTTTTGTAGATGGATGCGAATTGTGAATCGGAAATCTTGCGCGGCGACATGAATGGTCCACGGATGCCCAACGATTCAAGGATGTCCATGCTGATAGGTTTCTGAAATCGCTCCGTCATCCGAAAGCGAAATGCCACAATGTCGCTGAAAATGTTTTCGCCAGCAGCAGCATAAACGTCCCGCCATTCATAAACACCTAGCCGCTGGAATCGGCGGAATAGTTCCTTTGGTTTTCCGACTACAACTTCTTCCAACTGAGAACACGCCTTGATGGTCATTGAGCCATCACCATCACCTTGATTCACATACCAGAGAACTCGCCCAGGGGCAGCCAAGTTGTTATTCTTTTTCTTGCGATAGTAAGCACCCTCGACACCTAAATGGAGATCTTCGCGCAAACCAAAAAGCATTTGTGAACCCAGTTCGGCATCGAAAAAGTGCTGCGCCCACTTTGGATTAATCGAAACAATGAACGTGGGAATATCCGATTCGATTACCTTCGCCGGCCAGAGTTGGCGTTCAATTACAGCGCAGGTCGCTGAATCACGCAACCCCGCAGCAGTGTTTATCGCATTCAATGCCGCGCGCTTGGCAAGTTCCAAGTTGGAATCGAGTCTCAAATCCGTCACGGCCTTGCGAATCGAATCCAAACTGCCCACAGACCGTAAGGCGATTTTAACCCAAACATTTCCAGACAATGCAAAGCCAAACTCGTTTAAGATGTTTTTGTCTGTATCTGTGAGTCTCGTTTCGGTCACAGTAACAATGCTCCGATGCTCCTCAGCCGCCGCCGCTAGACTCGCGCGTAGAAAATTGCGAAGCATCGTTGTCGCCATCGGATGCCTGCTATGCCGTAATACCGGCACGGTCAAAATTTCCGGCCGTTGTCGATCCATCACACCAAGAACAACGTGGACGTTTGCGTTGTCGGTTATCACCTGCACATCCATGACTTTCGGTTGGGTGAGGCAATGAAGCACCACTTTCTTGAAATCCCCCTCACGTTCTTCCGCCGCCTTGAAATCTGCGACCGCAGCATCAAGTGTTTCGGCTTTGAGCAACGCGCTCTTCAGTCGTGAGCCTTCAATCCTTGCCGGTCGATAATCACCTTCACGCTCTACTGAATCGAGGTGATTGATGAGTTCAGCTGGATGTAAAACCATCAACCCGTGACTTCGATATAAAGGTTCGCATCGCTCGACCAAAACTTCATCGCGTGTGACTAAAAATGGCGCACCGCCAGCGATGGCGTAAGCAACTTGCCGGAGATCTGCTTCGTCGCGCAATGTGATGGATTCAGGAAATCTCGGACGTAACTCGGTGCAAAGATTTTGGAATATGGTGTCATCCGCAGATAACTTCGTGTAGCCGGTCGCTGCCGCACGATTCTGTCGCCGTCGTTCTTCGTCTGTGTCTTTGACGATTTCATTTAGGAGTTCCTTCGTGACAACCAACTCGATGCTTGCCTGCACCCAGTCAGCAAGCAGCGCCTTAGAGTCCTCGCTTTCTGGGGTTTCGCGCGTGTGCAGATCGTAAAATACATTCGCATCACTCACGACTCGCTGTCGCACAGGGTCAAGTTCAGCTGCTCGCGAAAACAAATCTTCATGTCCGTGGCCGAACCACCAGAAGGTTAGCTCCGCACCGTCTTTTCCACGTCCGGTCTTGGCAGAAGCAGCTTCAAATCCCAATTTTGACCAAAGATGAGTCGCCTCGTAATCACGCCGACAATACAAACCAATTCCTTCGAGCGATTTTGTTTCTTGCTTGAGCTGACCTACCAACAGTCTTGCCACACCCTTTCCACGCGCTGCATCGACAACGCAAAGATGCACGATACTCGCTCGTCCACGCCCAATTCGGAAGAGAAGATAGCCAAGGCAACTGCCGTCAGATTCCAAAGCAACAATTATCCGGCGAAGTTTTGCATGTTCCTCAAATGCACCCTTGGGAAAAAAGCCCAACGTCTTTGCATTGAGCCGATGCAACGCTATGACGCGCTCAAGATGAGGCGTCGGAAAACCTAGGCGTTCAAGTGTGATTGGGTTGCTCACTGCTGACGCGAACATTGTAAGCCACCTGTTGTCCACTGTGCCAGCTTGTAATAGCCGGCAGGATCAGCGGGTCTAAAGCTTATGTGGTTCAAATTATTCTGACTCCCCACCTCGGCCCTCTCCTCGTTTGGCGAGGAGAGGGAGATTATTTTGTGGATCTGGAGTCGTTACGGCAGCACGCAATTTATAGTTGAATGGCCGGAAAAGTGGCGGGAATGCTTTGAATATAAATGACAGACCATTTTTAGCCATCAACCACCATTGACTTTCCGATCCTGCTACATTCAACATCAACGACAAAACTGCGAGGACGATATGAATGCCAACCCTGAAAAATTACCCAGCCAATTCGCCAAAATCATGACCGCTGCTTGTGTTCGTCGTGGTTTCTTAGAACAACTTCACACCGGCATTACTCCTATTACGCACACAGGAGATTATTCCGATGTTAAGGTGATTGATGCGACTGGTCGGGAAATTCCATGGGCTCAGGTATCGCGAATTGATCAGGCCGAGATGAAAACGCTGATCACTGGAATTGTGAATCGCGTCCACACATTCTTGGCTAGGACATTATTTTCAAAAACGGAAGACACGGAGTTTGCGGAAGCTTTGGATCGAACGGTTGTGCCTTGGACGAGGAATTGGGATGAACCAAAATACCTGCCCGACTTTTTAATGCCGCCGAAAAAGGATCAGGAATGAAACCTGATTGATGGTTGGTTTTGAGAGGAAAATTTTCTTTCGCGTCATAAAAAACAATGTCCGCTTAGGTTGGGCAAGGCGGAAAATGGTGTTGAATGTGAGGGCGATAGATGCTTGCAGCGCCTCCAGAAAATTATTTGCATCAGACGTGAACAGCTTTATCACGAATTGGATTTATTTGAATCCGTTGTTAGTTTTGTTGTTAGTTTAAGGTGTTGAAAGTGTTGAAACCATTGAAAACAAAGGATGGTGCGCGCTGCAGGTTTCGAACCTGCGACCCCTACCGTGTGAAGGTAATGCTCTACCACTGAGCTAAGCACGCAAACAACCACCGACTTGAAAAGTCAGGTCAGACAGTATGCCTTTCGTAAAAAGGGCGGCAAGCAATTTTCTTGGCCCACTTTCATTTGACCGCACCTGCCTTCGCTACGCTCCGGCGCAACATTTCTGCCCGACCACAAAATGGTGGAGGCGGCGGGAATTGAACCCGCGTCCCAAGCAAGCCTACCAGCCGCGACTACATGCTTATTCCGGATAAAATTTTCTGCTATGCGAGGCTGTCCGGACTCAAATCGCACTGCCTAGTCCGCATGATAAGATCTCGACTGACAACGCGCGGTCTCCGCTGTCGATCATACCTGCTGTTTCGTTCGTTCACCGTAGCAGGTGTCCAGTGACAAACGTCGAGGCCTTAGGCCGCGAGTGCTAGTTCTTCGTTAGCTTTTTGGTTTTGATGCGAATGATTAACGAGGCCAACGCATCTTCCTCGGCATGCCGCCTCTGGCGTGATCACATGGTCGAAACCAGTGCGCCCCCATCAAAACGGTCAGCCCACACTATCCGCTAACATGTCCGTAACGTCAAACCTTTATCGGGGACAGCCCGATCGTCCTCCTCGTCCTCCTCATCCTCATCCTCAATTTTTGAAAAACGGGTTAAGGATGAGGATGAGGATGAGGAGGATGAGGAGGAAGAAGTGATAATAGGGTTGCAGGGACGCTCGCCCAACCGTTACGGAATCGCGCGGTAGGGCTGGTAAAAACGCGCGTTCAAATTGGTGGCGGTGGAATCATAAAATGTGCCGCTGCCATTGGTCAACAGCACGCTGCCGAGATTCGTCCATGTCAAAAAATTTGTGGTGGCGCGGATGGTTGTTGGCGAATTGCTGGAGCCGGTGAGGAAGATTTTTGTCTGATTGGTTAAACGGGAGATCGCGTTGGCAAAGGGCGCTTCGGTGGCGATCAATTGCAGATCGAAACTCAAACTGTTGCTCGATGGTGATGCCAGATGCACTTCTACGGCCAGCGTGTTCGTGCCTTCAACTAGCAATCGCGGATCGACGGAATAACTTTGCCACGTGTCGCGCAAGGCCGTTGGCATTGCGCTCGCGAGTGTATTGTAAGCGGCGTTGGTGTTTAGGTTTAAGCTCTCAATGGGCGAACCGTTGAGAAAAATATTGGCACCATCATCCACGACTACTTTCAAAGTCATGTTGGCGATGCGGTTCACGTTCGTGGCGACAAAGGTTTTACGGAAATACGATGTGATGTATTTATTGTTCACATTGGCGCCGTAGCTGAGGGTGGTTTGTTCATCGCCATCGCCGTAACCGAGTTGCGCCACGCCGCTGAGCCAAGTTGAATCGTTGAAACTAGAGTTGCGCCAAGCCGTTCCTTGATCGGTTCCATTGGCGAGATATTTCCATGTGGAGGCGAGTGGGACGACCACGCGCGGCGGTGTGGGGCCGTCGAAACTGGTGCGCGCAAAATAATACAGCGGTTGGACGCCGCTGTCCTCACTGTCGCTCAAGGTGAAATATCCGCTGCCGTAATAATCAAACCCGATCGCCTCGCCGTTCGGTTCGCCCGCGGCCTCGCCGACTACGGGAATGCCGTTGGATGCTTCGGCGAGCGCGTTGCTGATGGATTGCCCGTTCGAGCGCGTGAAGAGTTGCGCGAAATTTTCCTGTCGCACGAGGATTTCATTTCCCAGCGGCGAGATATCCGCGCCGTTGGGAACGTCGAAGGTAAATTTTTGCACAAACGTGAGCAGGATGTTCGTCGAAGTATCCATCAATGCCTTCGGCGCGGTGTAAATGCGGCTGCTTTTAGCCTTCGTCAGCACAAACCAATCGCCGGTGATGGGATCAACAAATTCCGCTTCGGCATCGTGGGCGCCATCGGGGTAAGTGAGGAAAATCGTGCGCGTGCCTTTCATGGCGCGGTTCGAAACCGGGCTGTTCGTCTGCCAAAAATAAACGGCGGGCTCCGGAGTTTGATAAATCTCAATGTTGGCACGGTCGGAATTATTATCGCCGATGTCGGTGACGTAGAGATAAGAAACATTCGTGATCGGTCCCGGACCGATGCCGATGTCTTCATTGTCCGTGTTGTCGGGCAAGGTGTAAGTGCCGAGATTCCGGCCTTGCGAATCAAGCGCGTAAACCACCGCGGCATTACCGGAATCATTTTCCGTCCACAACACACCGGGATTATTCCGGCTCGCGGCGACGCCGGAAGCTTCGGTCAACTTGTTT
This sequence comes from Methylacidimicrobium fagopyrum, assembly GCA_026225255.1. Classification (GTDB taxonomy): domain Bacteria; phylum Verrucomicrobiota; class Verrucomicrobiia; order Limisphaerales; family UBA11358; genus UBA11358. The sequence goes on from JAMFSJ010000061.1 coordinate 11,911, forward strand.
ATATTCACGATCCCGTTCGTGACCGCGTTGGCGAAGGTCGGCAGGGCGAACGACATTCGCGGCAGGACAAGTAGTAAAATAATCGGTAAAACCCGGAGCACAGTGTCAATCTCCGCCATTTTCAGCCGAAAGCGAAATAAAAAATCAGGTCAATCACCGACAGGCAATGGGAATGGCTTTGGCCTTACTTTTTATCCAATTCAAAAATCTCCTCGATTTTCAGTTTGAACAGGCGGGCGACCTTAAATGCCAGCGGCAAACTCGGATCGTATTTCTCGGTTTCAATCGCGTTGATGGTCTGACGCGAAACACGTGTTCATCCGTATCCCTCCCCGGTTAAAATTGTAACTTTTTTGTTGTTTGCCATTCAGTCGTTCCTGCGTCATTGTGAAAGCCTTATTTTATGAGCACACAACTGGACCAACTTAAACAATTCACCACTGTGGTTGCCGACAGCGGTGATTTCGCCACGATCAAACAATTTGCGCCGCGCGATGCCACGACCAATCCGTCGCTCATCTTCAAAGCCGCGCAGATGCCGGAATACAAATTCGTTTTGGATAAAGCCATCGCCGACGGCAAGCAAGCCAACGCGTCGGCCAGTGAATTATTGCCCAATGTGCTCGATAATTTGCTCATCGGGTTCGGCAGCGAAATTTTGAAGATTGTGCCTGGCCGCGTTTCGACCGAAACCGATGCGGATTTTTCTTTCGACACCGAAGCGCTCGTCGCCAAAGGTCGCCGTTTTATTTCGCTTTACGAAAAAAACGGCATCGACCGCGAACGTGTGCTCGTCAAAATCGCTTCGACGTGGGAAGGCATCAAAGCGGCGGAAATTCTCCAGCGCGATGGCATCAACTGCAATCTCACCCTGCTCTTCTCGCTCGCCCAAGCCGTCGCCTGCGCCGAAGCGAAAGCGAAACTCATTTCGCCGTTCGTCGGTCGCATCATGGATTGGTATAAAGCGAAGGAGAAAAAAGAGTTTACGCCCACGGAAGATCCCGGCGTCATTTCGGTGAAAGAAATTTACAGCTACTACAAAAAATTCGGCTATGAGACCGAAGTCATGGGCGCGAGCTTCCGCAATGTCGGCGAAATCACCGAACTTGCCGGTTGCGACCTATTGACCATCAGCCCGAATCTGCTCGCGGAATTGCAAAAGAGCACCGCGCCGTTGGAACGCAAATTGAGCGTGGAAATCGCCCGCTCGAGCCCGATCGAAAAAATCTCGCTCGACGAAAAGAAATTCCGCTGGATGTTCAATGAAAGCGCGATGGCCACGGAAAAAACCGCCGAAGGCATCCGCCTGTTCAACGCCGACGCGCAAAAGCTCGCCCAGTTGATCGCGTCGAAATTGTAAGCTGGAAATTTCCCGTCCTCGTCCTCGAATTTTCGAGGACGAGGGCGAGTAAGAAAACGCGTTGTCAGCGAACTTGACTCAGCGCGTCAAAAAAATTAGTGTATCAAGCCGGTTGGTGGTCGTAGCTCAATGGTAGAGTCCAAGCTTGTGGAGCTTGTTGTTGCGGGTTCGAATCCCGTCGGCCACCCCATCCTTTATTTGCAGGTGTTTTCTTCAAAATAGCGCCGAGTTAACACAAAAACTCACCACACATTCATCCGTGTTTATCCTTGTTGGGTTTGGTTGCAAAACTTCCCTGAGATGCTACGAAATTCAAATTATGCTCCCTATTGATTGCTTTACAGCTCAAATTACACTGGTTTGATTCCCACCCTCGCCTCCAGATCAAACCGCTTGGGTAGCAACGGTTTTGTGGTGCGGCGTCCGCAACGGACACCAAAACGAATACCGAATTCACTACTCCGTTAGAACTCAGCTCAACCGGACTTAACTCGTCTACTACTCGCTGACTCGCCGATTTCGGCCTGTTTTATCTTCGCGGTTTCATCTACTGCAGCCACCGCAGCGGCATGTTCGATTGCGTGGATAAAACATTTCACATAATTGAGGTCACTTCGACCAGATTGAATAATATTATTCTTGTTCCCAGAACTCCCAACTCAAAGGCTCGAGCATAAAGTTAAGATTGTTTCCACTCTGGCTTCCAATCTGAATCCCCATGGTTCTTTCCCCTGAGTTTGAAGGTGTGTATCGATAGCCTTTCCAAACTCCGGCAGCGGAACCGGTTTTGACTTGAAAGGCATAGGGTTTGCCGGTGCGATTGGAAAGCACCACCGTGAGCCGGCCGTCTGGCTTTTTAAATACTAATATGCGCGCATTCGGATCATCCTGTTTTTCTTCAACCGTGAGCGCGACGCTGTCCCATGTCATCCGTTTTACGAAACTTCCGACGGCATTCCAATTGCAAGGATTATAGATCCAGCTTCCCGGCGGCAGACCGGCCATTTGTTTTTGCCGCGCCAAGGAATCAGAACGGATAGCGATCGGGACATTCATGCCCATCATCACTTTGAACTTTTTTGGGTCGCTGGGCTGGATGAAGGTCACATCGGGAACTCCATATTCTCCAGCAATCTCACCGGTGTGGGCAGAGATTCGAATTTCACCGGCCGGCACTAGGCGGCTATAAACCGTGTCTGACTGATCGTCCCAATGAATTGAATACGCGGTTGGGCTCCAATTCTGAGGAACATAATTACCGTGGTTATGAACTAGCAGATACAAGGTTGCCGGCTGGTTGATAATAAATGAATACCCGGCACCGGGTTTATTGGTGGCCCCGCGCGTGGCGGTGATCATTTCCATCGTCTTAAATTCAGCCGGCAGATCGGCCAGTTGTGGACCGCCATTCCATCGGCGAAATTGATCAGCTCCATCTTGGACGGAAAGCTCCTCCCGTGATTTCCAGAAGCCAAGCGCATATCCGCTGGCCTCGGCATTTTGATAAGGCTTCAAGGCATGAATCCAAAACCAGGTAGGATTCTCTGCCTGCTGAAAGGAATTCATGATGTGTTGAACGGTATTTAAACACCGGTCGGGCGTGGCTCCACCGTTGAGATATTCGTATTCATTCTGGAACCAGGGTCGTGGCGGCAATTCGCGACGGATCCGCGCATTAACCCGGGCCACTTCTTCCGCAGGCGATCCGACCGTATGAACCACATAATCATCAACGAACGGCGCAACGGCGGGATCCCGCATGGCGGTGGCAATTTTGGCGGGAAAACCCGATTCGGTGTCGGCAATGAGCTGGATCTCGGGATTATGTTTCCGAACCTCGGCGGCCACGACCGAATAGGTTTTCACGTAATCGGCCGCAGTAAAATAAACGCATTTAGAGTAACCGCCGCCGGAGGCAAACGGTTCATTCTGCAATCCCCACATAGAAACCTTGATGCCGGCAGATTCCAAGGTTTCGATGTCGCCAACCACGGCCTTTGCGAAATCGGCGAGAAAACGATCCACATCACCATGATAAACCGGATCACGATCAAAGTTTGGTCCGAAGCAGCGCAGGGTGTTGAATCGGTCATCGCCGCCCTGCCCAACGAAACTTTGGTTGGCTTTCCAGAAGGGAGCTGGCGACCAGTATTCAAAGGAAACTCCCTCGACTCCGGCCGTGGCTAACATCTCATGGATCTCTTTTAATTGCCCCGGCCAGCGGGGTTGAAGCTGCCGTCCAGCGGCGTCCACGCCCCGCCAATAAAGACCGCCAGCCAGCCGGCAATAACGAATACCCCGGAGCATTTCCTGATAGAACCGTTGCTGTTCTGAAGGATTCAAATCATGCGGCACAGACACGCTGCTTTCCGGCAGGCTGGAATTTCCGGAGCCGATGGAGTCGCTTTGGATCTCAAAGCCAAGCCCCTTGATGACCTGACGCGGTCGCTCAGGATAAATAATTATCTGATTGGTAGCCATCGGGTTGCTGGAAAGGACGGCCATATTTTGGGCGCCAGCCGTCAACCCAACCACCAGCATCAACAGGGCAACTCGACAACTTAATTTATACGACCACATATCAATCTTTCAGACGGCGGGCGGGCTGGGATTGGGCGCGAAACTGGCCGGGTGTCAGGCCCAGCTTTTTTTTGAACACGCGGCTCATATATTCCTGACTTTCAAAGCCGGCTTTTTCAGCGATCGCATTTAGCGGCAGATCAGAATCGATCAGCAACTGTTTGGTGCGCCCCAATTTTATCCGCATGATTTCAGCGTTAGGCGATTGTCCCAATAGTTGGGCAAACCGCCTTTCCAGCGAACTACGGGATAGCGGAACAGTTTTTAAAAGGGCGGCCACATCCAGTCCTTCACAGGCATGTTCCCGGATCGTCCTCAGGGCGGCGGCGATATGCCGGTCATCAATGGCGAGCACCTCCGTGGAACGTCGCGTGGCGATACCTTTGGGTTCGATGACAATCTCCTCTCCCGAGGGCTGGTAGCCTCGCATCATTCGATCCAGCAGGGCGGCAGCCTCGAAGCCGATCCTTTCCGTATTTAATATGACGCTTGAAAGCGGCAGCTCGGATAATTCACAGAGGACCTCATCTTTATCCACGCCGATGACGGCAATTTCATCAGGAATGGCCAGTCCCAGCGCATGGCAACAGGTTAGCACCTGCCGGCCACGGGAATCATTGCACACCATCAGGCCGATGGGTTTTGGCAGTGCGACCAGCCAACGATTCAACTGTTGTTCATATTTTATCCCGTGTTCCTCGTATTCCGCAGTGGAACGATCAATGCGTGGAATTGGATTTTGAAATATCTGGCACGGGAAACCTTTGGCTGCGATCGTCCGCTCGAAACCGATCCGCCGCCGGTCCGACCAGTCAGTGCCATTGTATCCGCAAAAAGCGAATTGGCGGAAGCCGCGCTCGATCAAATGTTCGGCCGCCAGACAGCCGACGGCCGGCTCGTCTGAGCGAATGGTGGGTATTTTTAAATCCGGCAGGCCGCCATAAAGATCCACCGCCTGAACTTTTTTTCGGGCGATGGCCCGCGCAATAGTCGGAGTTTTTACCCGGGCGATGACCCCATCTCCCGACCAGCGCGCAAACCAGTCCGGTGTCGTTTCGCTGGGATCGCCCTCTTCAAATTCAATGGCCCATGGACCGTGGATGCGCACATATTTGGCGATGCCCAAAAGCAGGTCGCGGCCATAAGAACGGGAGGTTTCGATCAATAACGCCACCCGGGGAGTCCGGTTTTTTTTTGGAAGCGATTTCATCAGTGATTTTCAAGTTGATTGCATGCTCTAAGGGCGACCGTCACGGGTGCGAAAACGCAACCTGAACATTCCGACCATGCCCACCGCCAGCAGAATGCTCACGGCATAAGCGCCGGCGTTCGGATTTTGCGGCACCAGCAACAAGGCGCCCATGCCCACCGCCGGGCCCAAAAAATTGCCCGCCCCCATGGCGGCTTCGTGCAGGCCGCCATGCTCGCCTTTAGTTTCGCCAACATCCATGGAATAGAACAATGATGAGTAATAGATCAGGCCGATGGAAAAACCGAAGAGAACTTGGGCCGCAAACAGGAGCCAAAAATTCCGGAGAACCAAAAAGCCGACAAAACCGATCATCAACCCCAAGAACGACCCGATCAACCACTCAAACCGGTAATGCCAGCCGCGCCATTGCCACAAAAGAATGAAGGCGGCCAGCCGGGCAAAAAACCAGACCGAACAGAATAATCCGCTAGCCGTGGTGCTGAGATGAAGATCCCGTGCGAGTGACGGAATGGTCGCGAGCAACGTATTGATGCCGATGCAGGCAAAGGGGTTGGCCAGCCACGCCATTCTTAAAAAAGTGCGGGGCTTGATAGATTGCTGGAACGCGGCCGACTCCGGCTGATGCGAATGATGCGGGAGTGAAACAACGACCGGGTGCGGCAGCGGGTTCCTAGATAAAAACCAGGTCACCAATCCGAACTGCAAAAGATAAATGGTGATCGGCAGCCAAAACATGCTTTGGTAGCCCAAGTGTTCGAACACGGCACCGCCAAGAAAGTAAGAAAGCGCCGAACAGGAAGCCCATACAACATTGTAAATGCCGAGTTGCCGGGGAAGTTCCGGCGCGGTCTCACCTTCACTGACCAGCGCCTCCAATGCCGGCCAGACAAAACAGGAAGATGCGGTCCAGATCACTAACACGATAATTTGCGCGACCAATGATCCCAGCCAAATGCCGCCTAAAAGAGCCGCAATCATTCCAATCAAGCCGAGGCGCAAGCCGGTAAAGCAACCGAACCGTTGGGCCACCTTTCCGCCCTGCCACGAGGCCACCACCCAGATCAAACCTTGCAATGCCGAAATCCCCAGGTTCCCGATATTGCCGAAGCCATAATGATCGCGTAGCAGAAAGAAGATGTAGTTGCCATAGAACCCGCAGGCCAACGAACCTAGTCCTTCAAAAACAAAATAGAACGATTTATTTTGGCGGTGAAACACGGTTTAGTTTTAAACAAAGTTATCCAAGATACAACTAGCCGCGCGTTTTTTTATATGTGACAGCTCAAGGCGGACTGGAGTCGGTTGCCGGATTTACGGGCGATTTATTCCAGGAAGACCAACCGCACAACCGGCCTCCGTTTTACGTTTCGGGTTTCGATTTCAAGACTCGGTTTGTTGATTGTCTCAAATTTAAATCAGGGTGTTGGTTGTAGTTTGGCTCCGTCACATTGTTCAATGCTGATCGGTTTTAGCTCCCCTTGGTTCTTAAAGTTTAATGCCGTCGCTGTCAGTTGATTATCGCGGATCACCAAGCCTGAGGTGGATGTGACCAGAATATTCGGCCAAACCGATTCGGTAATAACATTGCTGGACACGGTAAGATTACGATGTGCCCCGCTTGCCAAAGGCTTGCCATTACCACCGGAAGCCACGATCTGGATCGCCGGCTGACGGCAACCAGTGATCTTATTACCCGAGATAAAAACATCCGAAGCTGACCCGGCTTCAAACCACCAAAATTCAGGCGAAACTAATATGGCCGCCATCCAACTGTGAGTGATGATATTATCGGCGACTGTTCCCCGGCTCGCTTTGATGAGAATGCCGCGCGAACGGTTGTAACCAAAATCACACCCTTTCACAACGAACCCGCTGCCCAGCCGATTGGCGGCGGCGATCAATGAACCCATCGGCAAGACTACCGGACGGTTCAAGGTGATCTGGTAAAATTTAACATTTCCGGCCAACAGATTGTCTTTCGAATGCTGGGTGATGCCGAGTTTTTTAACGAAGGCCTTCTCTGCATCGGTAATCGGGCTGTCCGGCTCAATACGCTGAACCACTGCATCGGGCGGACGTTCGCCGGCGAAAGGCAGAAACTCAACGGGATCGCCGGTTTCAATGGACATTCCGTCCGGAGCGGCGACGCGTAAAATTGAATTGGTGCCGGCGGTGATCAAGGCATAACGGCCATGAATATTCACGGCATCATCACCCATAAATTTCGCCACACAACCGATGATCTCCGGCCCCTTGGTCGCATCAATGCTGTGGAAAGCATCCGCATTCAATGAACGCATCCGGGGAAAGCCGCGCCGCACCGGATCATTCGCCGGCAACCGGCGGTCAATCACGCAATGTAAGTAGCTGTTTCCTTCGCATCGATTTTCAAGAAATCCAAAACACGGCGAGGCATATAAGGTTACCGCCTCTAATTTCACACCTATGCATTCTGATAACTCAACGGCATGACCCTCGGAAACATTTTTGGGGTGGGCATGATTGGTTACGAGAATATCACCGGCCTGTTCAGTGTCCACGGCTGGATTATATTTGTAGCCGGCATTTTTTGAAATCCGGTAGCGTCCTCGTCCGATGCTTTCAAAAGGACCCCAACCGTAATAACTGTCACGTCGCAGTTCTTTTGTAATCGGATCATAAATTTCAATCCGCTCCACAAGATTGTCCTCGGGATATCCGTCGATGATTTGAAACTCCACCCAACTTTTATCCGGGGCCAGCGCAACAATCCGGCCTTCGGTCATCGGCAGCGGATCGTAATCCACCGTCAGGCCGCACAAATGGAGGTCCCGGCAATGGTCAAACACCATGGCCGGGCGGACTTCCGTGCAGATCATCTCAACACCATTGGCAATGATCTCAAGATTAGTCAGCGCTTGAAAATGGAGATGGCTGCCATTTTTTGGAGTTACCCGATAACGTCCGGGCGGGATGATCACTCGGTTAGTGCCGGTCTTGATCTGTTGGTCGATCAAAGCTTGCAGGTCAACCATTCTGCCGACGGCAGCGGACGAATTATCCGCCGGCTGCCCAACCGCCCAACCGCCCACGAGTGCAGCCAGCAACATCAGTCCGGTCGTTATGATTTTTAAATCTCGCATGGCGAATAGGATGATCGTAAATATTTCAACCTTTGCCTTTTTTCTCAAGCCAAGGTTTGATCGCCGACCGGTTTATATTCGGATATCGGTCATTTTTTTATGGTCTCCGACGGTGAAACCACTTTCAACAATATCGTGGCATGCGGCTGCACTGTCAGCGTCAGCTTGCCGGTGTAGGTTCCCAGATCTTTATGGCTCCATAAATCGCGCACAGACATAGCGGCCTCCGGCTTCAAACCCAAATCCTGCCACCGAGCGGTGATCATTTCCGGATGATCATCACGATTGAGCAATGCCACCGCGATGGCTCCATTCACCAACGGTTTAAGCCATACATCGGTGCATCCGGTGCGGGCCACCCGGTGACCTTGGCTGCCCAAGATGTCTTGATCAACGGCAATCACTTCGGGGTTGGTGAGAATCCGTTTGGTTTCAGCATCCAGGTTGCGGATATCACAGCCGATCATAAGCGGCGCCGCCAATAAACACCACATACTCATCTGGGTTTGATATTCGGCAACCGTGCAACCGCCGCCTTTGATGTTGCCTTTGTTGCCCAGCCCCACGACTAACATATCTGGATCATTCCAACCACCGGGGCCAGCATGACCTTCGAGATTGGCCTCGGCATCGATCGCGGTGAGGATGCCGATGCAGCTTTGCACATTTCCCGGCGTGTCCCAGATATCACCCACGTCAAAGGAAGTTCGCCAGAGTTGCGCGCCAGCCTGACGGCCCCACAACCAAGGCGAACGCGGACCCCATTCGCAAATACTGAAGACTATCGGCCGCTGCGTAGCCTTGAGCGCATCGCCCATTTTAGTGTAACGGCGAATCGCCTCCTTAAAATCATCCGGCGCATTGCAGTAATCGTATTTCACATAATCCACGCCCCAACCGGCGAAAGTCGCCGCATCGTCTTCCTCGTGTCCGAAGCTGCCAACCTCGCCGCCGCAAGTTTGATCGCCGGCATCGGAATAGATGCCAAGCTTCAAGCCCTTGCCGTGGATGTAGTCAGCCAATGCCTTGATCCCTTCGGGAAATTTTTGCGGATTAGCCAGTAGATGACCCTGACGGTCGCGACCACCCTCCCAATGATCATCCAGCACGATGTATTCATAGCCAAGATCTTTAAGCCCGAAATCAACCATCTGGTCAGCTACCTGTCGGACAACCCCGGCATTGATGTCCGGGCCAAATGTATTCCAACTATTCCAACCCATCGGCGGCGTGGTGGCCAGAGGCGGAGTTGCGGCTTGCGCCGCCATCTTTTCCGCCGCGCCAAACAGGAAAAACGGTAATAGCCCGCAGCCGAGAAATATCTGGTCGAACCATCTTTTTGAGAGACCGCTGAAAACAACCTTGCGTTTGGAGATAATCATTTCGAAATCTTGGTGTTAGTTAAAATCAACCTATGTTCATTGATGCTGTGTGATCTATCGAGTAATCGCCTCAGGGGGAAATCAGGCGAAAAAAAACCGCGACGCTGCCGGGATTGATGGTTTGAAGGACTTGATTAGTGAGCGCGGAACCGGTGACGGAAATCCAATTCGCCTCCGAACCGACGGCCAAAAAATTGGTCTGAGATTGGAGCCACCAGCCACGATATTGACTGGGCCAGGTCAGGACTAGACGGTTGCCGCCCGGCGGCAGCCAGCAACCAAGATCGGGCGATGGCAGCGTGGCCGCCACGATCTGGAGACCATTGACCGGCGCTCGTAAGACGCCATCACCGCCACCAACGCCCTGACAATTCAGCGTGAACCTGCTTGTGGTTAGATTGGTGAACACGATGTAATTCCCCGCCGAGTTGTTGGCCGGGATAAACGTTCCGCTAAAAGTGCCGCTATCCACTGACTGTATGCTGGTAGAACCGACGGTGTAACTTCCCGTGCGGCCACTGGTGGCATCGCCATCCGAGTAAACATAAACGTCATAGCCAGCATTGGTAAAGGCGGCGGGAATATTTGAAACGACAACGGAAACGGTGCTGCCATCCAGATATCCTTTCATCATCCGATAATTTCCAGCTGTATCGGCAATGCCCGTCGACCACGTATTCGCACTGCTCCAACTTACGGTAGTATCCGAAGCCTCCCCGGCGTTGTAGACTAGATGCGGTAACGCGCCGACGGCGCCAATGGCATTATTCCATTCACTGGCTGGCACTACCCCGGCCACCTCGCTGCAATCCATTAAAATGTTAGTCATCCCCGTGGTGCCGCCCGTAAAGCTGATACTGATCGCATTTCCCACGGACGGCCCGGCTGGCACAACGTTCACCGGACAGGAATTGTCCGAGGTGCCGGCAGCATTGGCGGCCTGAACTTCATAATAATAAGTTGTCCCGGCGGTGATGCTCATATCCGTATAAGTTGGAAATGAAGCGGATGTGGCCACGCTGCCGATAACTGTATAAGGACCGTTATTAGTCAGGGACCGCAATATGTTATAATCGTCAACTTGCGGCACAGCTTTCCATTTGAGCACCACCTGTGTCTGGCAACTCCACCGACCGTTGGCTGATACGTTTGTTGGCGTCATCGGGATTGTCGAGGTGCCCCAATGAATCCAGCGTTCGATCATATCACGCGACCGCCCGGGCTGGGTGCCAGGAAAACGCTCATAAACCAGCAATGCATCTTGGCCGCAGCTTTCGCCCGTGTCGCCGATGATTTGGACATAGCCCAGAGATACATTTGTCGTCGTGGTGGTCAGCAAGGTTGTTTCCGGCGCCCAGTTAATCCCATCGACGCTGGTCGTATAAAAAATATCCGTTCCTACTCCCCATTTTTGATAAACCATCGCCCACTGGTTAAGATACGAATTCCAGGCGACGGATTGGACAGATATGTTGTTATTCAAGCCGGGCAATCCGGTCAACGAACCGGAACCGGGCATCGGGGTGCTGAAACTGCCACTGTTATACCCATACCAAGTTCCCGGCGCGGCGGCGTCATTGGTCGAAACAAAACCGTAAGTTCCACCCCACGCCATCCAGCGCGAGTGCGCAGCATCCCAGGCAATCGAGTTGGCACCGATACCACCAAAGCCGGCGCATTCATTTGGGCTGCCGAGAATTTGCCCCTGCTTTGTCCAAGTCATGCCATCGTCCGTTGAGATAGCCAAACCGGTGCTATTCCATTCCGTGTAAGGATTGGTGCAGCTATGATCTTCCGCATGATAAAATCCATAAAGCGTTCCCTTATGGCGGATCGCCGCCTGCATCCAAGTCCCGCCATTGTCAAAGGCACCCGCGGTAGCGCTTAAAACGGAAGTTGCCGGGTTAATGGAATTCATAGTGTCCAAGCTCTGGCCTTCGCTCCGGTAATTTGCCCCATCTACCCAAAAAGTAATATTAGCGGTGCCATTGGAATTTGCCAGGTAAGGAAAGCGGGAATCACTGGCGTAATAAAATACTGGATTGGCCGGGATAGGCACAATCGTCTCGGGGCCCAGAGTAATGTCCGCCAGTGCCCGATCCGTTGTTATTACGGCGATTGCCACCAGCGCAAAAAACCGGACCGAATCTGATTTGAACGTCCTCATTTATGATTTTAATACTTTTTGGTAAATGGTGCCGACCAAACTTGCCACCGGCTCAGGTCCTAAAATGACAGGGTTACGGACTGACCGCCCAAGGGTTTGCATTCGGCGTAAAACCGACATGCCAGACCACATTCTTGATGTTTTGTAGCTTCCAGAGCGAAGCATGCCCGTCGGCAAAACTCATATTGATCGCCGCCTTAATGGCTTGCGGCGGCACGGCGGTGGCCTTTAGAAGCGGATGCCGGGAAAGACTCAGGCGTTCCAATCCGGAAGCAGAACCGGGCGTGGGCGATCCGTTCCATAAGTCGCGATATAATTGGTCGCTGATCATCGGCCACCCGTCCGGCCAGGTTGAATCATAAAAAGCTGGTGTATCGGTGGGCCGCCCGATGGCTCCGTCTTTTTGGAAAAAATGATCCTTGAAGGCACTCAGGCCAAAGGTGTTTTCATCGGCATTGTTTGGATCATAAAAATATAGCCAGCCATTGATGCTATAGCTGCCAACGTTCAAGGTGGGATCCGAGTTGCCGCCAAAATTCCAGGCCCGTTGAACACCGGGCAACGTGGCGGTAGTATCACTGGCCAGCGGACATAGCCGGATCGCGGCGACTTGGGATTGATACTGGATTAATGTCTTCATCCATAGGGCGGAGGAAGAACTGTAGTTGACCATCAACCCATTATTATCCTGGGAATACATGATATAGGCCAAATCCAACTGTTTCAGATTATTGACGCACTTAATGGCCATCGCTTTTTGTTTGGCCGCAGACAATGCCGGCAGAAGCATCGCCGCCAAAATGGCAATGATCGCGATCACCACTAGTAATTCGATCAACGTAAATGCCCGTGGGGCGGACGACTCAAACCCTGGTGTCTTTCGACCATCAGCCCAATTCTTTTTGCCGATAATTATTCTCATATTCATGGATTGGCCGACGTTAATTATTCTGCGGACGAACCATCAAACTTTTTATTTTAGAAGGTTTCGGGTCCATTTTATGGCTGTTGAGTCCGGTAAAATTTATGCGGACCCACCGGGGTGATGGTGAAGGGCGAGACCGCATATATATTTGTAGTCCAAGGCCCAGTGACATCCGTCGCCTCCAACAGCACCCCGTCCCACCACGTCAGCTTCAATTGTCGGCCAGCCGGATTGATGTTGAGCGTAGGAGTTGATTGCAGCACGGTAAGGTTGAAATCATCAAAGGCGGCATAGGAATTGGCCGCCCCGTTATTGAGAAAAGAAACGGCGATAAATTTCCCTGCATCCGCCACCGTGGCCGTGTAGGTCAGCGTATATTGAAAATAATCGGCCCCGTTACCCGAGTAATACAAGGGATCGCTGCCGGTGGCCAACACGGTCAGATTCGTGTAGGCATCGGCCGGGTTCGTCGCAGACAATAATTGAACTTGCTGGGCACCGGCGAGATATGTGCTTTTCGCCCACCAAGTCAAGGTGAGCTGATCACCCGCTTGCACGGGGTAACCGGTGACTTGATAAGCCCCGTCATCTCCCGTATGCAGATAGGCCGCCACCCGGCCGCTGACCACGGTCAATCCGTTGTCGCCGGCAATATCCACGCCCGAGTCGCCATAATTTGTTCCCGTATTATTCCAACCGGCCACCACGTTTCCCAGCACGTCAAAACCTTGGAAGACCTTGGCCGCAAACACCGCGCCCGCCGTATTGGTTTCAAATCCGGGATTGATCAGCAAGTTGCCAAAATAAACTGGATTCACCGTCACGTTGGCGGCCGAGGTGACGGCGCGGCCCAGAATATTTGTTGCAACTAGCTGATAGTTTCCGATCTGAGGATTGACCAATGTCAGTGTCAGGTTTGTGGCGAAAGGAATATTCGTGAACACGCCGCCTTGACCGGCATCGGTCTGCCATTGAAAGCTGATTGGGAGCGTGCCAGTGAATGTGGCGGAAAAACTGACCTGACTGCCGGCATTGATATTAGTGCTCCCCGGCGTGATGTCCCCAGTTAGAGCCGGCATGGCTGCCGGCATGACGAGCAGTGCAACCGGAGCGCTCGTCACCGAGCCGCCGGCATTGGAAGCGACCAACTGACAATCCAAGGTGTAACTGGCTCCACCCGGATTAATGTCAGGCGGAGTAATGGAGGCGGTCAAGGCGACAGCGCCCGGAATATTTCCCCAAGTGCCGGCTAATCCGCCGCTGAGACCGCTATTCGTCTGCCATTGATACGTGGTGCCGATCCCCGTGCCGGAATCAGTATTGGTCAAGCTGACTAGAGAAAGCGCATAACAAGGATTCGGCGAGGCAACCGCATTGCCGAGGATGGGCAGATTTTGATTGGGCTGCACCGTGAGGCTGAAATCATCGAAAGCGGCATACTTGTTGCCGCCCGAGAACGCACAAAAGAAAACTGCCACATATTTGCCGGCATCCGCAGCGCTCGCGACATAATTCAAAGTGTATTTAGTATAAGCCCCTCCATTACCAGTGTTGTTCAACGGCGCGGTGGAAGTCGCCAGCACTGGTAAATTGGCGAGGGCGTCCGTTCTATTGGTCGCGCCCAGCAATTCCACTTTTTGATCCGCGTTACCCGAGGGGCCATAGGTGCATTTTGCCCACCAGGTCAAGGTGAGTTGGTCTCCGGCCTGAATCTGATATCCCGTGATCTGATAGGCTCCAGGATTGCCGCCAATGCTCCAAGCACAGACTGACCCGCTATGCGACGTCAAACCGTTATCGCCATTATAATCCACTCCGCTGCTGTTATTACCCGTGCCCGCATTGGTCCAGCCGGCAACATCATTTCCCGGCACATCGAAGCCCGCGCTGACTTTGACGGCAAATACAGTTCCATCAATATTGGTTTCAAAACCGGGATTGATCAGCGGGACGATGGTTTGCGCCAGAGCCGGACCTGACACCAGGGCCAGCCAGCAGCAGGAGAGGACTAACTTCAATTTTAATTTCATGATTTTATGATTTGGATTCGCTTTGATTTCAGCAAAGGGCACGACGATCAATTCAATTATAAACCCATGGATTCGAATGATGCCCGGTGCTGGTGGTGATGATTGACTCTAGTTTAAACCAACTGGCTCGTCATTAAACTCCTGCGTCAATCGATTGGACTTTTGCGTCAGAGACCAAAATCGTTTTCAAGCCACATCAGCTGACGCCGGTCTTGCCTTCGCCGATCAAAACGATTCGGCTCGGCAATTTTTTTTGAGTCCGGAGCAATCTTCACTTTCCAGTTTTATTCCGCAGATCCATCAGATCCTGTTCCTTGCTGGTAAGCTGTTGCGTTAGGTGTTCAACCTCGGCTTTTAAATATTTCACATCGGACGTTTGCCCATCATTGTCCTGCTGAATGGTGATGGTATCACCGGTCGACGGCGTCTTCGAAGCCGTGGCATAAGACAAATCAAAATCAAGCGGCAACGCGGCTGCTACCGAAGAGACATACGCCTCACCGGAGGCAAGTCCTTTGACATAGGCTTTCACATGAATGATCCCGGGCGTTGATCGGGCGCGCAACAAAGCGGTCGCAACGCCAAATTCCGTCTTCATGGGATTGCCCTGATTGGCCGTGCCACCAATGATTTCCCCGGGACCTTCCACCTCAAAATAAACGTATTCTGAAGCGAGCACTTTGGGCACACCTTTGTTATCCACAATCGTGGCGCGGATGGGAACGAAATCAGCCCCGTCGGCCGTCAGGCCGGCGCCGGCATCATCCACCGTCACTTGGACGGCCGCAGTTCGCTCTGGATATTTTTTAACAACCCGTATCACCACTTTTCCGCCAATCAATCCCTCGGCGACCATCTCAATTTTTCCGGTGCGGTCGCGCCAGTGTGATTTAATGATGCCAAAATCGAACACATTCGTGAACGTGAACGGCGGATGCGGCAGGGCATGATAACCGGCGTCCGGTTTCTGCGTGCCCACCACCTTGCCCAGCCACGTCAGGCGGACTTCTTCGCAATTGCCGTAGATGACCACGTTGGGATCGGACACCTGCGTCAATTCGTGGGTGATATAAAGCATCGGACCGGTCTCGATCCCGGCCAGTTTGAAATCCGGATCATACTGGCTTTTGAAAAGGTAATAGCTGTAACGCGGCAGGCGAAATTCATCCAGCAGGCCGCCCCAAAACGGATCTGGATGATAGCCGCGTTGATGATCAATACCGCACCACAAGGCCGAACCTAGGCGGATCCGGGGACCGGCAAAAACGCCGTCAAGGTCACGCGCCCGGATTGCCGCCTGTTTGAGCAAAGGACCTTCGCCCCATTCGCGTTTGACGCGAGTGGTGGCGTTATGGGAAAAGAAATTGTCCACCTCTCCGCCATCGCCATATTCGCGCATGAACGAATTATTAGTTCCGTCCAAAGCGCCATAGTAATAGAAATCAAGGCCTCCTTTTTTCGCCTCGTCCACATCCGCCACCGTGAACAGTCCGGGAAAAGGAAACTCCTCGTGCGCGATCCGGTGCATCTCATGAAGCATGCGCCCCGGCTGGTTGGGCGTTTCATTGAGCGCCGTTTCCCATAACAGCATGGCCGGATGATTGCGGTCGCGCCGCACCAGATTGCGGGTGTCGGCGTAAATACGTTGCTCGAAAACCGCGTCCTTACCGTTAAAAAATTGCCAGCCGGGATTGGCGGTCGTGACTAGCATGCCGAGCTCATCACACGCGTCATAGAATGCGGGGTCTTGCGGATAATGCGCTGCTCGGATCATATTTACCCCGCCTTCACGCAGCAGCTTCACATCGCGCCACTGCCCGGAATTCGGGAGCGCATTGCCAACATAAGCGTAGTCTTGATGATGGTTGACGCCATTCAGTTTCACGCCGATATATTTTTTGTTTACATACAATCCAGCCTGCCCTCGCATCTCAAAAAAGCGGATGCCGATCCGGGTTCGCAAACTGTCGCAGACCTTGTTGTCCTCAATGACTTCGGTGCGGATAAAATACAGATAAGGGTCGTTCGGAAACCAAAGTCGGACATTCTTTGGCTCAAGCGGCTGCACGATTTCTTGGCTGGATCCAGCGGTAAGTTCCACCGGCTTTTCCTGCCGCATCACCTCATGACCGTCCGTCGTCTCCAAAATGGTGCGCAGGGTGATTGTGTGCCGAGCGCCGGAATCATTGACGATTTCTGTCCTCACCTCGAGCGAGGCATCGTTGCCGTTGACATTCTTTATTCCGACAAACACACCACCACCGGCGACCGTGCGGCTCAACTCCGGCAAAGTCACATGGACGGGCGCGGTCTGGATCAAATACACATCGCGATAGATGCCTCCCAGATAAGTGAAATCAAGATCGCCCTGCGGCTTGCCGGGCGGATAAGTCGGATCATCTGAGTTGTCCGCCCGCACGGCGATGAGGTTATCCCGCCCATCCGCGTTCAAGGCTGAACTGATCTCGGCGGCAAACGGCAGGTAACCGCCAAAATGTTCCGCAACTTGTTTGCCGTTCACCCAGACGGTGCACTTACCCATCACGGCTTCAAAATAAACGAATACTTTTTGATCTGCCGACGGCGCGGCGGTTTGAAAACGTTTGCGATACCAAGCTGGTCCCTGATAGTTCCGGCCACCGCTGGCATTCTCGCCGAGGATTTCCAAACTGTGCGGCAAATTAGCGGCCTCCCATAAAGTATCGTCAAAACTGGGGTTTTCAGCACCCGCGGCGTCCGCCTTAAGAAACCGCCAACCAGGATTAAAATTCGCAACCGAGCGCGAGCTGTTCGGGATCGAAAAGAACCCGGCCGTGGAAAACTGTGGCACCGGTTTGGCGGGAATGACATCATCTATCGCTGCATTGGCCCAATCTGCATGATCGCCTTGAACACCATCGCCGCCATCTGTGACCACTAGTCGTAATTCTTTAATGCCGGAGATATCGAGCGAAACATGTTTGGCTGGTTGGCCAAATTTCATAATACCGCTGTCGTATGCTTTGTGGTCGTCGAGCCATACCTGAAATTCCACGGAACCAGCCGCACCGCCCTGATCGTCCACCCCAACATCAGCGGAGAAGAATTTATTTTGTCCGTTCAATTTGAAGACCATCTCTCCCGGGGCATGCGTGCCAAATCCTTTTTCATAACGTCGACCGGCAATGCTAATCGGTTGCCCGCTGATACTCGCGTCGTTACGAGTTTCCCGCCACCCTTGCGTGATCGAGGCGGCCATGTCGGTCTTAAGGTAGCGCAATACCAACGGATTGACGGAGGACACCGCTCCGACGGCGTTTCCAGCTAATGTCAAGGCCATGATCCACGCGAGAATAAAAACTGCATTGCGATGAAGGCTTGCCCCGACATTAAAAAATGAAAGAAAGGATTTCATTGTGTGGATAAATTCAAATCGATAATTAAAATATTATTAAAATATTGTCAGTCTTGCTGTGAAATGTGCCCCAATGCAAACCCTCGTGTCGAACCTTTGAAAACATCCGTTTTTAAAAACTCGGGACCGCTCAAAAAGGCGGAAAATTAATTTCATCATTGTGGTAAGGAGAAAATTTATTCAAATCCGGGTTCACGGTCATTGAAGCTTTGCGTCAACCTATTGGACTTTTGCGTCAGCGGAGAAAAGCAAACCACATTGCTGGCTTCAAGTTTCGTCACGCCAACGGTAACTTCTAACCGCTAAATTATTGCTTTGTCTTGAGCCTGACTGATCCGACGAGATCGAATGCGGTTGTTTCTGCTATTATTAATTCCAAAACTTGTGACCCAATCAAATCGATCAACTTTTCGCCGGCTCCTCTGAGTGAGGGGACTTCGCCGATTCAAGCCAGTTGATGTGTTAGTCTGAGCCGACCATGAAAGGGCCAGACGAATGAAAGGGAAAAGGAATACAACGGATGAGATTTACAGGTCTTACGGGCAGCGGATTGCGGAGGAAGAGCGTGGTAGACATCTGCCGGGAAGAGAACATTTCCGAGGTGAGTTTTCACCGATGGAAGCAGCCGTTTGGGCAGCTGGAGGTCAATGAAGCGCGCCGACCGAAGGAGCTGGAGCGAGAGAGCAGCGGCTCAAGAAGATGCTGGTGAAGGAGATGCTGAAGAACCGCGTATTATCCTAACCGAGAAAAAATTCCCGAAAACTGGCGTCCATTGTCCGGCCATCGGCCGAATCAATTCGACCGTCAGCACGCATGGCTTCCACCGTGACCAACTCGCCCTTGGTCACACTTTGACCGGCGGACATCCACCGGTTGGCCTTGAGTTGAAGTCATCCGTCTTGCGCCAGTGCAATCGTCAGCGGGCGGCAAATGTTGACGTGGTCAAGTTGGCACCATGGCACCAGTAGCGCCTCGTCGCCGACTTCGACCAGCACGCCGTGTTTGACGATGCCGGATAATTTCCCCTGCGTGCCGGAGGCAAAACCGCGCAGCGGCTGATTGAACACCAC
Organism: Methylacidimicrobium fagopyrum; assembly: GCA_026225255.1. Lineage (GTDB taxonomy): Bacteria > Verrucomicrobiota > Verrucomicrobiia > Limisphaerales > UBA11358 > UBA11358. Next base: position 31,154 of record JAMFSJ010000061.1, read on the forward strand.
TATTTGTTCGGAAGAAAAAATCGTTCATCCCACTTTTGCGCTTACGTAAGGTCAACCTTTTCCAAGACCTTGATCTGATGTTCATCGGCGGCAACGAGCCTTTTCGTCTTCAATTTGTAGCGCACTCGTTCATTTACTCGATGCACTTCCGCCCAAGTTTGCGAGACGATTCACGATCAGAAAAGTCTGCGCTTGGCTTTGCGGCATTACTTTGTTCCCTTGTTGCAAAATTATGAGTGAAGAAATTTTCGATATCGTCAACGAACGTGACGAGGTGATTGGGCAGGCCCCACGCAAGGAAGTTCACGCGCGCGAATTATGGCATCGCGCCATTCACGTTTTGGTTTTCAACGCCCGCGGCGAAGTTTTTTTGCAGAAACGTTCCATGACCAAAGATACCGCGAAGGGCAAATGGGATTCGTCGTCGTCCGGCCACCTGGACACGGGCGAAGATTATGACGCCTGCGCGTTGCGCGAAGTGCGCGAAGAGATCGGCCTGCACCTGCCGCAACCACCGGCGCGAGTTTTCAAGTTGGAGGCGCGCCCCGAAACCGGCTGGGAATTTTGCTGGATTTACCGTTGCGAAAACGAAGGGCCGTTCGTGCTGCACCCGGATGAAATTGAAACCGGCGCCTGGTTTGCGCCGGACGCCGTCACTAAATGGGTGGATGAAAAACCGCAAGATTTCGCGAGCGCGTTTGTGTTGATCTGGAAATTGCTGGCCACCAATGGACGCAGTTAAATCATCGCTCAAATCCGTTTTTCATCCGCGTCAATGTAGTCCACGAACGATTTAATTTCCGTGCGATGCGTCAGCTGGGACTGTTCCATCCGCACTTGAAACCGCCCTTGGGCGGCTCCGTCGTTCGCCAGCGGACGACCTAAAATATCACTCCAGTGCGCTGCCTTTTCTTGCGCCGTTTTTTTGACATGGGTATGAACCCAATCGCACACTTCGCCGTCGGTGATCGAATTTTTCACGACCTCAATCATCTGTGCGTGCGTCACGCCAGCGGCCTTAAGCCACATGCCGTCAAAACCTTTGCCGAAATTATCCATGTAATCGGCCGGCAACTTCCCGGCAAGATGCAGGCGGACCTTGTCCACGTAACGCGGCAGATAATTCCAACCGTCCATCGTCTCACGCGCGCTGCGCGGGTAAATGATTTGGCTCATGGCGCAAAGATGAGCCGCCTTTGCGGGCGTGACAATGTAAAAGATCGAGCCGGTATTCGCGGCTCGACGATTGGGCAATTAGCCACCTCAAAAGACGGGAGCCGGCTTCCGTCGCCGGATGAACAGCCAACTTAATCCGCCCAAACCCGCCAGCGCCAGCGTGGTTGGTTCGGGAACGGCGCTGGCGATGACAAAATTATCTAATCCTCCCGGACTTGTGCTGTTAAAGCGAATTTGGTCAATCCCTGAAAAATTCAGCGTTGCCATCTGTTCGTTATAGCCATTTATCGTGACCGAAGAAAACGCGGGGTTGATGGTGCTCACAAGGCTACCGTTGTTAAAACCGTAAAAGGTGTAGCTACCGGTGCCGCCATTTCGCTGAAGAAGATCGAACGAGACATCCACCGTGTTCGGAGTGGTGGTGGTGGGCACGGTGAAATTAATAGCCAGATTAGTGGTGTCGCCCGAGCCCGTATAGCCTTGGTTCATGCCGACCCAACTCCCGTAGAATCCGATGAGCTTCGGCCCATTTGAACCTTCCAGGCCCCAATTGCCCGAATCGCCGTTCGACATGCCATCAACCAGTATAAACGGATCAGCTCCGCCGACGCTGGTGGTGATAAAGCCCAGGTTAGTGTTGTTGATCAACGAATTTTCAAAGTTAACCACGGATTGCGCCTGGAGGCTAAAGGACGCGCCCCACCCAACCGTGGCTCCAACGACTGCCAGTATTATTATCTTTTTCATGGTTATTAGTAATCGGTTATCGGTCACGACTGAATTAGCTCTTGGTATGCCACCAAAAAAGAAAACCACTTTCGGGAATGGCCCGCCTTAACGTAACTCGTTCAACATTTTGATTTTGCAATTTCTAATTTTTATAAAATTAATTTTTTAGGCCCGCCAGTCTTGCCCGGCTCGCCTTGCTGCAGGACACATAGGGATTTTTTTGAGACACCGATTGGCCAATGAAAGCGGATGAAAAATTGGTTGCAGGAACCTTCGCGCCAGCTAGCTAGTATACCACCTCGAAAGAGGGGGACGATTTTTTGAAAACATTCTGGCAATCTCAACCAATGACCAATGACATTCCGAATACCGCCCTGCCCCCAATCCAGCGCATCACTTCCATTGACGCCCTGCGCGGATTCGTGATGTTCATGATGATTTTCGTAAACGATCTCGCCGGTGCGCCGGAGAAAATCGTGCCCAACTGGATGGTGCATTTCAGCGATCGGCATCACGGCGGCAGCGGCATGACATTTGTCGATCTGGTTTTCCCCGGGTTTCTTTTCATCGTCGGCATGTCCATTCCATTTGCGCTCGGGCCGCGTCTCGCGCGCGGCGAATCCGTCTGCAAAATTTTCCTCCACGTCGTCATCCGCACGATTTCACTGCTCGCCATCGGCATCCTGATGGTTCACGAAACGCCGGATTCAGATCAACTGGGCTGGCCCGGTCAACGCTGGTGTCTGATGATGTATCTCGCGGCAATTTTTGCGTTCTGTTCCGTCGCGCCTAGAAATTACGGAGCCAAAACTGAAACCAAAAAATGGAATCGCTGGACGATTTCCAGCCTAGGTTTGCGCGTGATCGGTCTGCTCGCCATGGTCTGGCTGGCCCGCGTGTTTCGCGATGACAAAGGCCGCGCCATCCTCACGTTCGCGCCGTTTCATCTGGCCGTGGATTGGTATGGCATTCTCGGATTGATCGCCTGGGCGTATCTGGTGGCTGCGGTGGTTTATCTCATTTTTCGCAATCATCGCACCGCCGTTTTGGGTTGCATGGTTTTATTGCTGGGCTTGTTCGCGGCGGATCGCAAAGGCTTGTTTGATAATTTCTGGCTGGCCAATTACGTCGGCATCGGCGAAATGCTCGGTTCGCTCGCGGCTATCTCCGTCGGCGGATTATTGCTGGGGTTGATGCTGAAGGCCGTTGACTTGACCTCCTTGAAAGCGCGCGCAACCTTCACGTTCTGGTTCGTCGCCGCGTGTGCCGCCGGTGCGATTTTGCTAAAACCACTTTATGGCATCAGCAAAAATAACGCGACGCCGCCGTGGTGTTTATGGTCGTGCGTCGTCACCGCGACCCTGTGGTTTTTGTTTTATCTGGTTTGCGACGTTCGTCCGGTCAAAATTATTTCCCGGCCGCTGGCGTTGGCCGGACAAAATGTCCTGTTGGCGTATCTGCTCTCGGAAATGTCGGTCTCGCTATTCGACGTGCTGCATATCAGCGATTGGTATGGCAGTTTGAGCGAGCCAAGCCTGGCCGCGGCGATTGCCCGTTCCGCCGCGTTCGGCGTGGTGGTTTTGCTCATCTCCACCGGCTTGAACCGGATCGGTTTCCGGCTGCGGTTGTAACCAGAGTGCCGATCAAGAGATCTGCGCTCCAGTTGCTTTCCCAAAGAATTGCATTTGAAAAATGTCCATAACCAAGCATTTTTCATCCATGCAACGATTTGATTTTGACGTGGCGATCATCGGCGGCGGCAGCGGCGGTTACGCGGCGGCGCGGACGGCGACCAATGCCGGCTTGAAAACCGTCGTCATCGAAGGCGGCCAGGAAATCGGCGGCCTCTGCATCTTGCGCGGTTGCATGCCGACAAAGGCGTTGCTCTACGCGGCGGAAGTCAAACATCTGGCCGAACATGCGGAAACGTGGGGGGTGCGGGCGGGCAAAGTCGGCTTCAATTTGGCGCGCGTCATGGCGCGAAAATCCGCGCAGATCAAGGATTTTGCCGACCATCGCGCGCACCAACTCAGTAACGGCAAATTCAAATTCATCCGCGCCAACGCAACCTTTCTCGATCAACATACGGTTGAATTGAGCGATGGAAAAAAGCTCACCGCCCGCAATTTCGTCATCGCCACCGGTTCCAGCGTCGCGCCTTCGCCCTTGCCGTCGTTGGTTGAAGTCGGCTATTGGACGAGCGATGACGCGATCGCATTTAAAAAATTACCGAAGTCGCTCATCATTTTGGGCGGCGGCGCGATCGCGTGTGAGTTCGCGCAATTCTTCGCCCGTTTCGATGTCAAAGTCACTTTGATCCAACGGGGCGCCCATTTGCTGAAAGAATCCGATGCTGACACCGGCGCGGTGATCGGGAATGTTTTCACGCGTGAAGGCGTAAAAGTTTTCACGAACACCAAACTGGTTGGTGCCAAACGCAGCGGAAAATTGAAAACCATTTTGTTTGCGCACAATGGAAAAACTGTTTCCGTTTCCGCCGAGGAAATTTTATTTGCGCTGGGTCGCGTGCCCAATACGGCGTCTCTGGCTTTGGATAAAGCGGGCGTTAAAACGGAGGATAGCCGCATCGTCACCAACGCCAAAATGCAGACGAGTGCGCCGCATATTTTTGCGGCGGGTGATTGCACGAGTCCGCACGAGATCGTCCATCTGGCCGTGACGCAAGGCGAAGTGGCGGGACACAATATCGTGAAGCCGAAGTCGCCGCGCAAAATGGATTATCGTTTGTTGATCTCCGTGGTGTTCACTGAACCGCAAGTGGCGACTGTTGGCCTCACGGAAAAAGAAGCGACGGCGCGCGGCATAAAATTTCTCACCGCCAGTTATCCGTTCAACGACCACGGCAAATCATTATTGATGGAAGCGAAGGATGGTTTTGTGAAATTACTCGCGCATCCGAAGTCGGGCGAGATTCTTGGCGGCGCGTGCACCGGGCCAAGTGGGGGCGAACTCATCCACGAAATCGTCGCGGCGATGGCGAAGCGCATGACCGTGCACGAACTCGCTGCGATGCCGCATTATCATCCCACACTGGCGGAAATCTGGACGTATCCGGCGGAGGAATTAGCGGAAAAGATCCCGCTCAAAAAATAAGTTGGATTATTTCAGAAATGTATCAACCTGCGCCGCAAATTTTTCCGGCTGGTCGAGCATGATGAAGTGAAATGAATCTTCAATGCAGACCAACGTTTTATTGGGCAGCGACGCAAAATTCTCCTGATACAGCTTGTCCGTGGCGGCGTGCGGAAATCCAGAGGAAGCAGCCCACGGATAAAGCACGGTCACCGGCATTTTAATTTTGGGCAACTCGGGGCGGAGGTCCGTCGTCATGTCTTCATACAGGGCGCGGGCGACCACGGATTTATCCGACGCGATCGCCCAGCCAATGGCGACCTTCCGGCCGTCCGGTGATTTGACGAGGCTGGGGAGAAACTGTCTTTCGTCCTGCACGTAGGCTTCCTGAGTTTCCGTGAGCATGTAATCCCGCATCGCCGCCGCTTGCGGCTGGGCGGCAGTGGCATCCTTTGCGCCCGTCAACACGCCGAAAAATGGTAGCGAATCCACCACCAGTAACTTGCCAACGTCTTCGGGATGCTGCACCGCCAGCAGCATGCCCGCCAGTCCACCCAGCGAATGACCAATAATCTTCGGCGCCTTAAGCTGGTTGGTCTTGATATAAAGATCAATGGCGTCCACGGTCAGCTGCAAAACTGCGCCTTGGACGTTCGCGCGGGCGGGCGAACCGGCGAATCCAGCCACTTGGATGAGGTGCAGGCGATAATGATTTTCTAATTGTTTCGCGGTCGCGTCCCACACGGCACTCGAACAGGTCAGTCCGGGAATCAGCAGCACGTCCGGGCCTTTTCCGCGAACTGTCACCGTGATTCGCTCGCCCCCGGAATCGGCAAAGGTGACCCCAAGTTGCAACGCCAGGATCGTTAGTAACAAAGTTTTTAGTTTTAAATTATTCATGGGATGATGGTTTTAGTTTTGTTGCGCGCCGCTCCATTTTACGCCGCCACCAGATGAAGATCATCGTCTGCATGGCCAATGGTCCGAAGCAAAGCAACCAGAACAAACGGCGTGGACCGGCCTGCGTAAAGTCGAGCCAGCGGTAATGCCGGAAAAATTCCCGGGCGACCGCATCGTTGACATGATTTCCCTGCGCCGCGCCGCCGCAAGCCAGTTCGTGCGCGGCGACAATGCCGCCCAGCGCCGCGTGCCAGCCGAGCGCCATCCCGCCGGACGCAACCACCCCAACCGCACCGCCACCCAGCGCCAAGATGCCGAACGCAAAACCACCGAAAGCCAGCAGTCCGATGCTCAAGCCGCCAAACGAAAGAATTCCGATGCTTAGTCCGCCCGTGCTGATGCCGCCCACCGCAATGCCGCCGCTCGCATATAAAATTCCATACGCCCGCTCGCCATACGCGATCCAACCGATGGCCGGTTTAATTTTTTCTCCCGAACGCCGCACTTTGCCAAAGGAACGAAAATGCACCAGCGGCAGACCCAACAGCGTTGCCCGGCTGCGGTATTCATAATTTTCAAGCAGCGGCTTGGTCAGAAACAATTCCGGATGACTCTGCTGTTCTTCCGCGCGCAGCCGCGTCATCGTTTGGTGATGCCACCAGGTAAACCCGAAAGCAAAAATGACCCAGGACAATCCCGTTGCCCAAACTAGCGCCAGAACGAAAACCGGATGATGATCCCACAATCGGGGAGCGATAAAACCGGCCAGCAGCGAGCAGGCTACAAAAAATAAAATTCCGCCGGCCGTAATGATCAGCCCAAAACGTTTAACCAAAGTGCGCTCGCGTGGCGTCCGGGTATTTTTAAGACCTTCGCGCCAACCCAAGAAGCCAAACAAAAAACCCAGGGCCGGACCGCTCAAAAAGCCCAACATGACGGAGCCGAAACTTGTCCCCGTTGCCAGCGCGCCGCCTTTTGCGGCGGCCGCGACGGTCGCCGCCTTCGCGGAAGTTGCGAGCGTGATCGGTAACGCCGCCAGCACGCCGAACGTGAACGCCTGACCGGGACTCGTCCGCGCTAACGCGCCTTCGACGAACGCCAAAACTTCCCCGTGCAATAATTTGCGTCCGCGTGAAAGCCTTTGTTTTACGGCATCTTCGGTGAGTTCCAGATTTTGCGCGACGGTTTCGATGGATTGATGTTCGCGATAAAACATCACGAGCGGCTCGCGATAAAGTTCGGGAATTTTTTCAAGTGAACGCCACAGGATCGCGGCTTCTTCGTTACTAATAGTTTGGTCCACGGGCAACGGTTCGGGCGAGTGCGATTCGGCAAGTTCTTCGAGCGGTTCGCCGCGATGGCTCGGTTCGCGGCCTTGTTCGCGCAGCGCATCGTAGATGAGATTGCGTGAAATCCGGCAGAGCCACGGCCGCAATTTTTCCGGCTCGCGCAGCGTCGGCAATTGTTTCCACGCGGCGACAAAGGTTTCCTGCGCCAGATCTTCGCTCTGGCTCAAACTGCCCGTCGCGCTATAAGCCAGCGAGCAGATGAGCGATTGATAGCGCGCGACGATCTGTCCGAAGGCATCGCGATTGCCGGACAAACTTTGGCCGACTAGGTCAGCGTCATTGACGGCGGCGGCAGACATGGCGGTGATCATCATAATACCGCATAAGTCTGAAAACAAAGCTTCGAGGTGACAGCCGATGACACATTATTTGCAATGCTGTAGTGGCGGTCATAGACGGCCACTACAAATCACAACGATTTTACCGGCCACCGATTTTTCCTTGCAGTGCCGTATCGTTCGGAAATTTTTGCAGGCCGATCTGCCAGGTGGCCTGGGCTTTATCCAGTTGACCGAGTTTTTGATATTCATTGCCGAGCACGAAATATGTTTGTGCAAATTGCGGCTGCGACGCCATTGTTTCCTGTTGATCAATGAGCCCGGACAAGCGTTGAATCACATCATTATCGCGCGTGGGATCGGCGGGCCAGTAATACATTGAACTGGCTTTGACGAAATTTGCCTCCCAGTTTTGCGGGTCAATTTTTAACGCCGCATTAAAACTCTGATCGGCCTGCATTGCGAGAATACCCACCTCGTTTACGTCGGCTCCAGCATCATAGAGCGCCTTCACTTTATTGAGCTGCGCCTCGCCGAGGGTGGTGGGAATTTCCGGATTCGTCGGATTATCCAAAGCCCGTTGTTTCAATTCCGCCATGACCTGATCCAACTGACCGGACTTGAGAAGGGCTTGAAATAGCTCGTGTTTTTCTTTGGCGCTTTTGGCGGACAACAAGGCATCAACGGCTTTGTGAATAGGATTAGCGGAATCATCTGGTTTCGCCTCGGGCGGCGCGGCGGCAATTGACACGGGTGCCGGCGGGTTCGGGTTCGTTGAAACCGTTGTTTGTGATTCCGGTTTGGCGGTGGTGTTCGCCGCCGCCGATTCCATTGGCTTCGTTGGTGATTCAGCAACTGGCGTGGGAGCGGCGGCTATTTTTTGGCGGTCCAAATAGACGATCATACCCACGGTTACGGTGACGCAGATAATGACCAGGGCGACGATAAATGATTTCATAAGGCTCCAATTTCAACAGTATTTATAAAGTGATTCAGGGGGTTTGGTTTTGCTTGGCGTGACTGCGTTGGGTGATTTGCCAGAACGCAACCATCGGCAACGCCCAGATTAAATTCATGAAAAAAGAATGCCGTCCGTAAAATTCCGCCCACTGGAAGAACCAGTTGCTTTTAATGAATTGCATAGCCATGTCATTGTTTGCCTGCAATGCATGGGCGATGCCGCCGCTGGCGAACTGTTGCGCGAGCGCGATGCCGCCGTTCGCCGCGTTCCAAGCGAGCGCACAACCACCGCACGCCTGCCAGCCTACGGCCAGCCCGCCAAGCGACCAGATGCCGAACGCGAATCCTCCCAAGGCGAAAATACCGAGTGTCACCGCGCCAAACGGACATAAGCCGATGGCGATGCCGCCAATGCTGACCGGCGCAATGGCGACGCCGCCGAAGGCGAAAAGGCCGCCGTAAGCCCGTTCGCCCACGGCAATCCAGGCCTTTACGGGGTTTTTCAAGATCGCAAACCGGTCGCCGATGCGGACATGGACGAGCGGCAGTCCAAGAAAACTGGCATGGCTGCGAAATTCCCAGGCGGGCTTCAAAAATGCGGCGGAGTCATCTTTCGCCAAAATATCCGCCAGAAATTTTTTTCGTTCCCCAGAATAAACGGCGGCAAAAATAAAGACCACGGCGACATAAGTCAGGATGAAGCCGGTGACCAGCAAGGTGAGTTGAACGTTGAAACTTTGGTGCTGTAAAAACCAGAGAACGGTGGCGGCAAATAACGTGAAAATCACGGCGGCGCAGAGCACGATCTTTTTATAGAACGCTTTGATGTAGTGACGTTCCACGTCCGATTGCGCTTCGGCGAGGTTCATCCGGTAGCCGGCGTAGTTGCCAAAAATGATCAGCAGCGGGCCGGAAAGCAGACTGAGGACACCGACCACGGTGGCGGTTTTGGCCATTGCGCCACCTTTCGCAGCGGCGGCCCCAATCGACGCCGCCTTGGCGGAAGTGGCGAGCGTAGCGGGCAAGGCGGCCAGCACGGCGACCGTGAATATTTTTCCGGGATTCGTGCGTTCAAGGGCGCCTTCGACGAACGCCAGAACTTCTTCCTGCAGCAATTTTCTGCCGCGGGAAAGGCGTTGTTTTACGGCGTCCTCGGTGAGTTCCAGATTTTGCGCGACGGTCTCGATGGATTGATGTTCGCGGTAAAACAGCACGAGCGGTTCGCGATATACTACGGGAATTTTTTCGAGCGAACGCCAGAGGATGGCCGCTTCTTCGTTGCTGATGGTTTGGTCCACGGGCAACGGTTCGGGGGAACGGGATTCAGCAATATTTTCCAACGGCTCGGCTTCGCGGATCGGTTCGCGGCCTTCGCGGCGGAGAAAATTATTGATGCGATTGCGCGCAATGCCGCAGAGCCAGGCGCGGAGTTTATGATGTTCGCGCAAGTGACGCAGATGTTTCCACGCGGTGATAAAAGTTTCCTGCGCGAGGTCTTCGCTCTGACCGAGGCTGCCGGTCGCGCTGTAGGCGAGCGAACAGATGAGCGACTGATAGCGCGTGACGATCTGGCTGAACGCATCGCGATTGCCCGCGAGGGTTCCGCTGACGAGTTCCGCATCGTTGTTCACCGCAACCGGCATCATGGTATTTATCATAACGTCGCTTAAGTGGTAGGAAAGCGCGAAGAGGTGACAAAGAAAATGACGCCGGACGGATTATTTTACGGTCCGCTTTTAGCGGCCGTTAAAACAGCAGTTGAATTTGCCGCGCCAAAAAATTATCGTCCCGCCATGCGCGCGTTTTTGATGATGATCCTTTTGCTTGGTTCGCTTGGCTCCGTTTTCGGGGCCGAGCCGACGACCAGCACCAACGACGTCAAAGCCGTTTCCGCTGCGAAGACCGGGCGCATCCTCAAACTGCTGCCGTTTTTACTCGATCAACACGGACAAGATTCCACGTCGCCGAGTTTATTTGACCGCGATGCGTATCAAGCCCAACTGCGGGCGCGGATCAAACTGACCAACGAAGTTTCCGGCATCCGTTTTGACGTGCAATGGAAAGCGGCCCGAACCACTCAATTAAAAATTCGGGTCGAGGCGCGCGGCGTCGTGGCAGACGGCACGCCCAAGATAAAAACGTTTGAGGCCGAGGGCACCGCCGGATTTTTCAGTCAATGGACAAAATTCACGCTCACGGGCGATGATTACAAAAAATTTGGTTCCCTGGTGGCTTGGCACGCGACGCTTTGGAACGGCAACCAACTGGTCAGCGAACAAAAATCTTTTTTGTGGTGAGTCAAGTTTGCTTGAACCACAAAACGTAACGGCACGGCTTACCGCTGCTTTTTCTCCTGCGCCTGCAACGCCTGCTCGTAGCAATTCAACGCTTCATCATAACGCCGCAGCCGGTTCAATAACCCGCCTTTATGCAAATGCGCGACGGCCAGCGTATTGTCCGCCGCGATCGAGCGATTGTAATGCGTCAAGGCTTCCGTAGCGCGGCCAAGCTTTTCCAGCGCATCCGCTTTTTTCAACAACGCTTCAGCGTGATCCGGATGCGCCGCCAGAAATTTGTCAAAAAATTCCAACGCCTTTTGCGGCGCGTTTTCGTCCAAATATTTTTCCCCTTCCGCCAGCGGATTGAGGGCCACGCCATTCACCTTGGGTTTCTCGAGGGCCACGAGCGGCAACAATGACGGCCCGTTTTCCAATTCATTGAGGCGCAGGTTCAACTGCTGCACGACATCGAGCAATTGCGTATTGGCCGCGTCCACCGTCGCGCGGCCGGGGGTGGCGAGTTGTTGCACGGCATTGGCGGTGTTCAACACGGCTTGTTGTTGCGCGGAAATTTGCGTCAATTGCGCAAACGCGCGCGATTGCAGATAAACCATCGCCAGCATGATGCCCAGACACACCACGCCGAACACCCCGGCCAGCAGCAACGTGGTCTGCAATGTTTTGTGCGTGGCCACGATCTCGTTGTTATGCTGCGTGGTGACCGTCTGTTCCAGCGATTGCAACCGCGAGCCGAGCAAGTCCAAATTATTTTTCGAAGCGTCCGCAGCGGCTTGCTGGTTTTGTTGAATCGCTAATTGCGCGGCGTGCAACTGTTCCTGAATCTGCAAAAAACTCGCGGCGGCCGCGTCGTTTGTCTGATTGGAAGTTGAATTGGTGTTTTCTGCCAGCACGCGGACAGCCAAAAAGGCGATCACGCAAAGGGTGAAAAATTTCTGATTAAAATTGAGCCGCATATCCCGCCGAAAAGAATTAGGTGAAGCCGAATTGAAGTCAAGCGTCCGGCGTAACGAGTTATTCGCAAATGATTTACTGTTTCAGGTCAAATTCCAACCGCGAGCGCGAACCGGTCTGAAGATTTTCCATTACCAACGTCTGCACCTGCCACTGACCGTTCACTTTTTTGAAATCTTTCGGATAAAAATCTTTCAACTTTTTGCCGTTCGCATCATACGCGTAGGCTTCGACGATGCCGAGCGAATCCTGGTCCACCCACGAAACCACCCGGGAATAACTGTTCGGAGACGGATTCGGATTCGTGCTTTCCAAAACCGTGCAACTGCACTGGCGATAAAATTCCTTTTTTAAAACCTGCTGCTGCGGCCAGTGGAAAAATTCCAAGCCCAGATCAGCGCGCGAAAAATCAGAGCCGGCAAACGGCGCGGAAATTTCCGCCGCCGTCAATGGCGGGCGAGCGCGAAACAAATTCCCGATCAACGGAATGTCGCCCAGCGTGGGGACTTCATTCGTCCGAGAAAAATAGACGCTGGCTTGGTCAGAGGTGTGGATGACCCAAAGAATTTCAAACCGGTTCGTCCCGCTTGTCTTATAAATCGTTTGCCAGTTGGTTGCGGTGACAATGGTTTTACATTCCACCGGAATTTCCGAGCGCACCCCATTGGCGTCTTTAATTTTCAAAATGCCCGTGTTGGTGAAATTATCCGCCGGGGCTTGCGTAAGAATTTTTTGCGCCAGCGCGTGGCCTTCAATTTCGGCGCCGGACAAAGCATTCGTCGTTTGGGCAAATGTTGAAACCGTAAAAAACAAAAGGCCAAAACTCGCGCAAAGGCGCAAAGGCGCGAAAAAACTTTTTGATCTGGAAATCCAAATCCCTTTGCGCCTTTGCGCCTTTGCGTGAACTTTCGGAAAAGACATTTTCATTTCGCCACGAGCGCGAGTTCGATGGCTTCGGAAATCTGTTTCACAAAATGCACTTTCAATTTCGCGCGCACTTCCGCCGGCACGTCCAGCCAATCGGCTTTATTTCCCTCCGGCAAGATCACCTGCTTCATGCCAAAACGCGACGCGGCGATGACTTTTTCTTTGATGCCGCCCACCCGCAACACGCGTCCGCGCAAGCTGATTTCGCCCGTCATCGCGACATCCGAACGCACGCGGCGTTTGCTCAATAGCGAGGCCAGCGCGGCCACAATCGTCACGCCTGCGCTCGGCCCGTCCTTCGGCGTCGCGCCGGCGGGAACGTGAATGTGGATGTCGTGCTTGCCGTAATCGTCGAAATCAAGTTCCAGTTTCTTCGCCTGCGAACGCAAATAACTGACGGCGGTTTGCGCGCTTTCTTTCATCACATCACCGAGCGAACCGGTCAAAGTCAATTGCCCGCGCCCGCGCATCCGCGTGGCTTCGATGAATAAAATATCGCCGCCGACCGGCGTCCACGCGAGGCCGGTGGCAATGCCGACTTCGGTGATTTTCTCGGCGCTTTCCGAAACGAACGGCGCGTGGCTGAGATAGCTTTCCAAATCTTTCGCTTCGATTTTCACCGTGTCCGTGACGCCGTTTTTAGAAACAATTTTGCGCGCGGCTTTGCGCGTGAGCGCGGCGATTTGACGTTCGAGCTGGCGCACGCCGGCTTCGCGCGTGTATTCGCGGACAAGGCCGCGCAACGCGCCGTCGCCAATTTTCACATCGCGCTTCGTGAGACCGTGTTCTTCGATTTGCCGCGGCACCAGATAACGTTTCGCGATCTGTAATTTTTCAGATTCCGTGTAACTCGGCAGTTCGATGACTTCCAGCCGGTCGCGCAACGCCACGTGAATCGGCTCCAGCCAATTCGCCGTGGCAATGAATAGCACACGCGAAAGATCGAACGGCAAATCCAAGTAATGATCGGTGAACGTCGAGTTTTGCGCCGGATCAAGCACCTCGAGCAACGCGGACGCAGGATCGCCGCGCACATCCGCGCCGACCTTGTCCAATTCGTCGAGCAAAATGACGGGGTTTTGGCTCTCAACGCGGCGCAAGGTTTGAATGATGCGCCCCGGCATCGCCCCGACGTAAGTGCGGCGATGACCGCGAATCTCCGCTTCGTCGCGCATTCCGCCTAATGAAATCCGGGCGAATTTGCGTCCGAGCGCATCGGCCACACTTTTGCCGAGCGACGTTTTGCCGACGCCGGGCGGGCCGACGAGACACAGAATCGGGCCTTTGATTTGTTTGCGGCGTTTGATGACGGCGATGAATTCGAGCAAACGGTCTTTGACTTTTTCGAGACCAAAATGCTGGTCGTTGAGAATTTTTTCCGCCGCTTCCAAATCTAATTTATCCTCCGTGGCGCGTTCCCACGGCAACGCGAGAATCCAATCGAGATAATTGCGCGCGACGCCGTATTCGGCGGCGGCCGGCGGCGTTTGTTGGAGCCGCTCCAATTCCTGTTCGGCGGCGCGGCGCACTTCCGGCGGCAAGACCGCTTGTTCAACCCGTTCGCGCAACGACTTCGCTTCGCCGAGATTTGGGTCACCGTCGCCGAGTTCACGTTGGATGGCGCGGAGCTGTTCGCGCAGGAAAAAATCGCGCTGCGTTTTGGCGACGGACGAGGCGACATCGCTCTGGATTTTCGAGCTCAACGTCAACACTTCCTGTTCGCGATTGAGCAACGGCAAAAGCGTGGCGAGCCGTTCGCGGACCGAAACCATTTCGAGCAATTTCTGGCGGTCGTCCAAGCTCAGGTTCAGATTGCCCGCGATCAAATCCGCAAAGTGGCCGGGATGTTCCGTGTTCAACGCCGCGATCTTGACCTGCTCGGTCAGCGCGCTGGACATTTTGGCAATTTCCTCGAATTGCCGGTGCGCGTTGCGAAGCATCGCTTTGAGCTCGATGGAATCTTCCGTTTCGTCGCGCAACAATTCGTAGTGCGCGCGCAAATACGGCATCGGCGGTTCAAATTGTTGCACGCGGATGCGCCAGAGACCTTCGACCAGCACACGCGCGCTGCCGTCGGGAAATTTCACCATTTTCGACAACCGGGAAACGCAACCGATCTTGTGCAAATCTTCCGGTGTCGGTTCAGCGACATCGGTTTTTTTTTGCAAAATGGCACCGAACAAGCGATCACCCGCGACGAGGTCGTCCACGAGTTTCAAGCTCGGACCCGTTTCAACTAATAAAGGAACGATGGCGCCGGGAAAAATAACGATGTCCGCCAAGCCAAGAATCGGCAAGGTTTCCGGCAATGAACGGGAAGAAAGACGAATCGTCCCCTCGGCTTTATCGGCCGAACTGAGGATGCTCACAAACTCTGTTTCCCCCGAGCTAGTCGTCATCATGCCACGTTAGACCACGTTACGCCCAAAAGGTTCAGGCGTGTCATATTCCTTCTGAGATATGAACTTTTTTAGTTTTTGTGTGAGGTTGGTGCGCGGGCGGCACGTCAATCCGCAGAAAGCCGTTCAAATAAACCGCCTTGGCCAGATTCAAATCATAATCCGCCGGCAAATCCAGCACCGTTTCAAACGGGCCGTAAGTGATTTCCATCACGAGAAAACTGGAATGCGAAGAACGGCAACTATCCTGTCGCACACCACTGATGCGTAAACGACTGCCTTCCGCCACGATGTCCAAACTATCACTTTTCATGCCGGCGAGTTCGACTTTGATGACGAGCCCGGTTTCCGTGGCGTAAACATCGGTGTTGGGGGCCCAACGTCCGGTGGTGGGTTCACCTACGTTGCCGAACGACGACGTGCGGGTGGCAAAATGAATCGAGGAGCTTACTTTTGTGACAGCCATGATGGTTTGAAATTGTTATACCCTTAATACCCTTTAATTTCAACGCGCAAGCAGACAGCCTTGCAGTTTTTGTTCACGTCGAAAACATAACCCCAAAACAGCGGAGTGCAAATGGAATTTTGAAATGGGGTCTGGCGGATCGGCTTTGGGGTCTGGGGAAAATTGATTGGCCGTGTCATCGGCCTTTGCCAATACCAATTTTTTATCCGCCAGCGGGTTGCGGAAATTTGAGGCCGAGACAAAATTTTTGAAATTTGAGATTTCGAATTTGAAATCCGCCCCCAACCCGAGACCTCCTCCTCCAAATTTCCGCTTTGAACCCGCCCCGCCGAACCTTAAAATCCGCGCATGGCAGAAATTTTTCGTTATTTGCATCGCGTCACCTATGCCGAATGCACCGTTGGCGACCATATTTATCACGCACGCTATCTGGATTTACTGGAAGCCGCGCGCGGCGAATTTATGCGTTCGCTCGGCACGACGGTGCTGGCGTTGCAAGACCAGGATTTTATTTTCCCCGTCATCGAAGCCCGCTTGCGCTACAAATTCCCTGCCCGCTACGACGACGTGCTGACAATTGAAGTCCAACCCATTTTAGTCGAACGGGTGCGCCTGAACTTCGGCCATCGCGTGTTGAATCAAAACGGCAAACTAATTCTCGAAGCCGAAACCTTTCACGCCTGCACCAGCCGCGACGAAAAGCCAAAACGCTTACCGCCCGAACTCGTCGCTAAACTGCAACCATTCATCCCGACGATCTGAACCGGGAGCGGCGGTTTTCAGTCGGCCAGTCGCCGTCACGAAAGCAAAAAACTTTACCACCGAGGAATTTTAAAACGTCAGGTATTTCAACACCTGCACTTCGCGTTTGAAGATCAGTTCGATGGTGTTTTCGTGGAACTGCATTTCGATCGGGCAACGGTCTTGCGTGTGTTCCCACAGCACGCGTCCGCTTTTCGGATCAATCCGCACGATACGTAAATAAGGCGGTTTTTGCAGGCCGGCGAGCGTATCGCTCAACACTTCTTCGTCCGTTGGATTGGGATCAAACGATTGCACGGCGTAAATAAAATTCCCGGAAAGATACGAAACAAAACCGCCAGGTTTAACGCTCCATAAAATTTTCCCGCTCGTAGGCTCAATTTTTTCCAGCACGGCGGCGGTGGATTTTGTGATGTCAATCTGCCGCGCATATTTGATGTCGTCGGGATTGCCGGTCGTGGTGTTCACATACAAATTATTTTGCGCGTCGAAAAATAATCCAATGATGCCGACGGATGGCAAACGCCAACGCGCGTTGCCGGTCGTCAGCTCGAACGCGCTCAACACCGCTTGATCAAAAACGTAAAGCACATCGCCGTGCTCCACACACGGGCCGGCACCATATTGCGACTCTTCCGATGTGCCAGCGCGCTCGGTCACGTTGTAAGTCAGCGCGCGGCCCAGAGTTTTTTATTTTCTTTATCGAGCACGGTGATGGATTTTCCCGCCGCGATGACGTTGACGGTTTTTAGGCAAAATAATTGCGGCGGCCCGACGACTTCGCCCGTCCAATCCACGACGCCGGGCGCGTTCGGAATATGCACCGTGACTTGGTAACGGCTTTGATCTTCCGAAACCGTGTCGCCGCCGTGATTGCGTTGCATTTCGTTTAGGATGTCATTCGCCACGTCGGTCGTTTGCGAGGCGTTCAGATTGGGATTATCGAGCGCGGATTTTTTCGGCGCGGCGCGCATGGCTTCGCGCGTAACGATGTTTTGTTGCAGCAATTTCACCCCGAATTGAGCGGAATCATTTTCGCCCGCAATCAAGGTAAAATGTTCGGCGGCCCGCGCGCTCGCGTTGGCTTTCTGCGATGGCGGATGATGCGTGTCGTCGTCGCGCAGGGCGGCTTCCAGCTTTTGTTCGTAGACGTCATTGCCCAGCAACGCGGGTAAAGCGATACGCGCGGGCAGGTTCAAATTTTGCGCCTGCGCCACGACTTTATCCGGATCGAGTGGCTTGCCGTCGTGTGAAAAAAGTCCGCCACTCGCAGCGTCATTTCCCACACTGACCCCGAAATCCACCGCCGTAACTTCCTGCAAAACCTTGCCACTGTTCCAATCGTATTGCGTCAATTTACCGGGCGACGCGACCCAAATATCCTGATTGGAAACGCTCAACGTAAGCGCGTTTTGCAATCCAATTTTGGCGAGGCGGGCCTGCGCGCTGGGCAATTGTGTGCGGGCGTAAACGTCATTACCATTTTGCGTGATGTCGCGGGCGCGGGCATCGTTTTCCGCCTTGACGATGGCGTCAATCTGCGCGGGCGTGACGAGTTCCTGCGACCAAGCGGGCTTTCCGGTTTTGAGATCGTAACGGGCCAGCGTGCCGCCGTGCAGAAAAACAATTTGATCCGCGCCGACCAGTTGCGCGGCGCCGGCGTAGGCGCGCTCGTCCTCCGCGAAACGCACGGAAAAATAAGTGTGCGGCACAGAACCAAACCACGCATACCAGATCCAAACGCCAAAAAATAAAACGACGGCGGCGACGATGGCGCCAAAAATCAAACCCGTCTTGCGCCAAAATTGGTTTTCCTTTTCAAATCGGCCGCCCGCGTAAGTCGGTGCCACGACGCCGCTCAAATCGGCCTTATTTTTGCAGAGCGGCGAACAGAAATAGCCGAATAGTTCCAAGCATTGCGGACAAATCGGTTTCTGACATACGGTGCAATTTTCCGTGGTGAGGACGTGGTGATGTTTGCTGCAATATTTGGAAACCCCCGCTTCGGCGGTCGGCGCGACTTCCGCCGGCGGTTTTTCTTGGTGCGAAATTTTCAGGCGTGCGGGCGCGGGTTTCGGCGGCTCAACCGGTGTGGTCGGCGGCGGCGGCATGGGGGGGATATTTTGTTCGGCTATTTCGCGGCGGATGAGTTCGTTGACGAACTCAGAGGAATCGAGTCCGCACTGCGGGCAGACGAACTTGAATGGCGCTTGCGCCATTTCGGGCGTGATCTCGAGCGCGTATTTCGCACCGCAGGAACATTGGATTTTCATGAACGTCTAGGGTTGCGGATTCAATAGCACGATGCCCGCGGGTATCGCGAGCGAAAACGTGAGCTGCGGTCCGCTCGTTTGAATGCTGCCGTCGCTGAACAGAAAATTGCCGCCATATTTGTGATGATTATTGCCAGGCGATTTCCCGTCGCGGGAAAAGACAAATTCGCCCGCTGCTTTCGCCTCCGTGCTTACCTGCCGATCGGAAAGCAACACGTCCGGCGTTGCGTTCGGCGCCGTGCTGAGGCGGTGGCCCATGAAATACGCGTAACTGATTTTGCGGTTGATCAATGGTTCGCCGGAAGGAATATCCGAATCGCGTCCGCCGGGGCAGATGAAAATCGAGGTGTCCACGGAATATTTCGGCACGAGCGAGTTGAGCGCGGCTTCGGAAGTTTGCGCGTTTGTATTCACCGGCAACTGACCGCCAAAGTCGTTCGCATAAATCTGGAGCGCGAGATAAATTTTCTGGAGGTTGTCCGCGCACAATTGCTTTTGCGTGCGCTGATGCTTGCCAGAAGCGAAACCGAACATCATCGCCGACAACACCGCGATCAACGCCAGCGAGATGAGCAATTCGATGAGCGAAAAGCCAGTGGAGGCTGGATGGCGGGCGAGTTTCACGTTCGCGTTGTAACGCAATCCGGCGGCGCAGGCAAAATTTTTCGCTCGCAAAACGGGCGCGGGCAAAAGAGAATCTACGTTCTGTTTCATCGCATGAACGAACAAATTATCATCCTCGATTTCGGGTCGCAATATACGCAGGTCATCGCGCGGCGTGTCCGCGAGTGCAGCGTCTATTCCACTATTTTGCGTTACGACACGCCCGCAGCGGAAATTGCCCGGCTCAAACCGAGCGGCATCATTTTGTCCGGCGGCCCGTCCAGCGTGTATGCGCCGGATGCGCCGTTGCCGGATAAAAATATCTTTGCGCTCGGCGTGCCCGTGCTGGGAATTTGTTTTGGCGTGCAATTGCTCGCGCAATTCAACGGCGGCAAAGTCGAAAAAGGTCTCAAGCGCGAATACGGCAAAGGCACACTCACGGTGAAAGATCCGACGTGCGCGCTATTCGCTAAATTGCCGAAGTCGCTGCAAGTCTGGAATTCGCACGGCGATAAACTCACGAAAATCCCGAACGGATTCAAAGCCGTCGCCGTCACGGAAAATTCCGAATACGCGGCGATCGAAAATCGTGCGAAGAAATTTTTCGGGCTGCAATTTCACCCCGAAGTCGCGCACTCACCGCGCGGCAAAGAGATCATTGCCAACTTCGTCCACGGCGTTTGCGGCTGCGGTAAAAACTGGACGATGCGGAATTATGTGGACCAGGCCGTCGAAGAAATTCGCGCGCAAGTCGGTCAGGAAAAAGTGATTCTCGGTTTGAGCGGCGGCGTGGATTCCAGCGTCGCAGCGGCCTTGCTGCACAAGGCGATTGGCGATCAGTTGACGTGCATTTTCGTCAATAACGGCCTGCTCCGCGCGAATGAAGCGGAAGTGGTGCAGGAAGTTTTTGGTCGCAATTTCAAACTGAAATTGCAATACGAAAACTCGGCGAAACAATTTCTCTCGAAGTTGAAAGGCGTGACCGATCCCGAACGCAAACGCAAAATCATTGGCAAAGAATTTGTCGAAGTGTTTCAAGCCGCGACGAAACGGGCGGGGGCCGCAAAATTTCTCGCGCAAGGCACGTTGTATCCCGACATCATTGAATCGGTGCCGATCGCCGGCAATCCCGCCGCGCTCATCAAGAGCCATCACAACGTCGGCGGTTTGCCGAAGAACATGAAGTTCGCGCTCGTTGAGCCATTGAAAAATTTGTTCAAGGACGAAGTGCGTCAGCTCGGCTTGGAACTGGGTTTACCGAAAGAAATTGTCTATCGCCAGCCGTTCCCCGGACCGGGTCTCGCCGTGCGCATTCTCGGCGAAGTGACGCCGTCGCGCTGCGAAATTTTGCGAAACGCCGACGCCATCGTCGTCGAAGAAATGAAGGCGAGCGGACTCTATTATAAGATCTGGCAAAGCTTTGCTGTGTTGCTGCCGATCCGTAGTGTCGGCGTGATGGGCGACGAGCGCACCTACGATTACACCATCGCCATCCGCGCGGTGGAATCGCAGGACGGCATGACCGCCGATTGGGTGAAACTGCCTTACGATCTATTGGAAAAACTCGCGAGCCGCATCATCAACGAAGTGAAAGGCGTGAACCGCTGTGTCTTGGACATCACGAGCAAACCGCCGGGGACGATTGAGTGGGAGTGAGATTTGCGAAGCGGGTGAGCCACCTGCTCCGCGGCCTCATCGAATGAAGCTATGACCTTGCCCGTTAAAATCGCCTACTTGGAAAGCGCGTTGGAAGACGGCTGCCAAGTGGGCGGCGTGACGCTCACGCACCATTCATTGGGAGATTTATCTTTGCCGACCGGCCAATTGGTGGCGAGCGATCCATTCGTCTGCCCGGAACAAGAAGCGTTCACCCAGTCTTTGCTGCCGGGAACGTATCCGGTCACTTTGAGCATAGCGCAAATTGACGACGATCAACGCTTGGCCTTCGCGATCCTGCGCGTGGAAGCAGGCGCGCCGGTCACTTGGGAAATGCTAACCGTGGGCGAACAAGATCCGGACGAG
Source organism: Methylacidimicrobium fagopyrum (assembly GCA_026225255.1). Taxonomy (GTDB): domain Bacteria; phylum Verrucomicrobiota; class Verrucomicrobiia; order Limisphaerales; family UBA11358; genus UBA11358. Next base: position 52,342 of record JAMFSJ010000061.1, read on the forward strand.
TTGAGCGAAGACGAATTTTTCGGCTATCCGGTGGATGCCGGCACGGGCTGTTTCATGGATCGATCCGTGGGCAAATCCCTCACGGCGGCGATGGATGCGGACAATGATTTTTGCGACACCCTGTTCGTCGAAATGGAAAAGACTTATCGGAATACTTGGAGCTGGCTGAACCATCCGTTAGGCGCGGCCAATCTGATCGCCTTTTCCACCGGCTACGGCGATGGCAGGTATGCGACTTACGCGGGCTTGGATGTCGCTGGCAAAATCGTCGTCATTGTCACCGATTTCGGGGCGGTCACTTTTGTATAGAAATGGTCTGCGTGCGTTTCGCGCGTCGAGTCGTTTTCCTTTTTGTTTACTTTCGCCCGGCCGAAAGCGGTGGCGCCGCTCGCGCTCAGGCAATCATCAGTGGCATTTTTTAACTTTCATCGGTGACAAAATTCGTGAACATTTCCAGCTCGTGCTTGTCAGAAAAGGACGAATAGCAATGATGCGTTTCACTTCGAGAATAATTTTGGGGTTTGTCGCCGTCGCCCTGTTTTATGGCGCGGCGTTCGCGGCGAGTTTCACCGCGACGCTGGATCGCGATACGATCACGCTGGGCGAAAGCGCGCAACTGGCGCTGGTGTTTGAAGGCGGGCAGCCGGACAATATGCCCGCGCCCAGTGTTCCCGGACTTTCATTCGGACGCCCCAATACTACCAGCAGTCAGAATATTAATTTCAATACCGGCCAGATCAATTCGACAATTTCCATTACTTACCCGGTGACGGCTGAACGGATCGGTCGGTTTATCATTCCGGCCATTACGGCCGATGTTGGCGGGCAACACTTGACCAGCCATCCGTTGCGGTTAAACGTGGAAAAACCCACAGCGCCGTCTGCGACCGCGATCGATTCCGGCGACCAAATCGCGTTCTTGAAACTTTCGTTGCCGACGGACAAAGTTTACGTCGGACAAACCGTCGTCGCGCAGTTGCAAATTTATTTACGCAATGATGTATTGCGTTCCAGCCAGCCGCAATTCACCGGCACGCCGATGGAAGGTTTTGCGCTCGGTAAAAACGGCGGCGGCTCGCAATCGCAAGTGCAGATCGGCAACCGCGTTTACAACGTCACGCCCATTCCGCTCGCGCTCACGGTGGTGAAATCGGGTCCGCTCACGCTCGGCCCGTTCACTGCGAACCTGACGATCCTCGTCAGTTCCGGCAATCAGAACAACAATCCGTTTCAACAATTTTTCAATCAAGGCGAACAGCGGCAGTTGACGCTCGCCACGGAAACGTTGCACGTCCAAGCGTTACCGTTGCCGACGCAAGATCAACCCACGAACTTCACCGGCGCGGTTGGCGACTTCACGATCAACAGCAGCGTCGGCCCGGTAAGTGTCGCGGCGGGCGATCCCGTGACGGTGCGCGTGCAGATTTCTGGCCACGGCTCGCTCGATTCCGTCACGTTGCCGGATCAAACCGCGTTAAGCGGATTCAAAATATTTCCGCCCACGACGAAGATCGACGTGAGCGGCCAACTCGGTCTCGACGGCACAAAAACGTTTGAAGAAATCGTCACACCGCAAAACGCCGAAGTGCATGAATGGCCGCCATTCTCTTTCTCGTTTTTCAATCCTGACGACGGCAAATATCACACGCTCACGCAAGCCGCCGTGCCGCTCACCGTGAAAGCCGTCAGCGCCACGACGTTGCCGCCGCTCGCGAAAAATGCTGCGCCGGAAAATCAAATGCCCGCGGATATTTTGCCGCTCAAACAAAATCTCGGTTCGGTGGGGCGAGATTCCGTCGAGCCGTTGATCGCGAAACCGATTTTTCTGGCCGCTCAAGCCGTTCCGGTGATCGCCTTTCTGGCTGCATTGATCTGGCGCAAACGCACTGATAATCTGGCGAACAATCCGCGCCTGCGGCGTAAAATGGCGGTGGCTCAGCTCGTGCAAAGCGGTCTGGTAGATTTGAAAAAATTTGCGATGGAAAACAAATCGGACGAATTTTTCGCGCTGTTGTTCCGCTTATTGCAAGAACAACTCGGCGAACGGCTCGATTGCCCGGCGTCCGCAATCACGGAAAATGTGATCGAAGAACATCCGGTCTTGCGCAACGCGCCGAAGGCAACGTTAGAGGGCATGAGTGAATTATTCCAATTGTGCAACCAAGCGCGTTACGCTCCGGTGCGCGGCACCAGCGAGCTGAATTTAGTGGCGCAGAAATTTGAGAAAACCATCCGCGAATTGCAGGAGGTGAAAGCGTGAAAACAATCATTTTGCTCGGCGCATTACTTTTCGCAGGAACTATTTTCGCGGCGGATGCGCCCACGGATTTTGCGGCTGCGAACAAGCTTTACGCGGAAGGGAAGTTCCCGGCGGCGGCGGCGGCTTACGAAACTATTCTGCAAACCGGCGCGCAATCGCCCGCGTTATTATTCAATTGTGGCAACGCCGAATTTAAAGCCGGCAATGTCGGCAAGGCCATCGCGGCGTTTCAGCGCGCCGAATTACTCGCGCCGCGCGATGCGGAGATTCGCGCGAATCTGGATTTCGTTCGCAATCAAGTTCAAGGCGCGACGCGACGCGAAAATCATTGGCAAAATTGGCTTGGCACTTTGACCCTCAATGAATGGACGGGGCTCGCGGTTGGCGCGTTTTGGTCGACATTTATTTTACTCGCGGCGAAACAGCTTCGTCCCGCACTCGCGCCGCGATTGAAAAATGCCACTTTGACTTTGCTGGTGCTGACTATTTTCTCCGGCGCCATTTTGGCCGTGCAAACGATGAACCATTTTTCATCATCCACCGCCGTGGTGATCGCCGCCGAGGCAACGGCGCGCAGCGGCCCATTTGACGATGCGCAAAATGCCTTCACCACGCACAATGGCGCGGAGCTTTCAGTTTTGGGGCGGCACGACGGTTGGGTTCAAGTGGCTGATGCGACCGGAAAAAACGGCTGGATGTCGGTCAAACAGGTCGCGATTTTACCGGGTGCGTGAATTTTAATGTGGCGATGTCGCAGAGCGACAATGGAAATTAGCCAGCCACAAGGTGGCTGGAGTAAATGGCAATAAATTTTCCGTCCCGGATGGGACGGCGGAAATCATGGATAAAAACTTCCGGCGTCTTTTCAGGACGCAGATATTAAAAACGCCTTACCCGGCACACGGTGTCGGGCTAATTTCCAATGTTGCTTCGTGACAAGCCATTGGAATGCGGGCAGCGAGTTTTAGTTGTGATCGAAAATTTCGGATTGAACACAGAAATTTTTTTATTGTCAGATTTACGTCCATCAGGAAAATAATTAATTAAAAAATGAGCACAGGAATCAGCGCAATTAACGAAGCGGTCAAGGACGCCAGCGCGTTCACGCAACCGCTTTTCAGCGAACTCAGCAAAGTCGTCGTCGGCCAGCAATATCTGGTTGAACGGCTCGTCATCGGACTACTGGCCAACGGCCACGTTCTCCTCGAAGGCGTGCCAGGCTTGGCGAAAACCTTGTCCGTAAAATCGCTCGCGAATTGTATGAGCGTGAAATTTTCGCGCCTGCAATTTACGCCAGACATGTTGCCCGCCGACATCGTGGGCACGCAGATTTATAATCCGCAATCCGGCGGTTTCACGACGCGCAAAGGCCCGGTCTTCGCCAATCTCGTGCTGGCCGATGAAATCAACCGCGCACCGGCGAAGGTGCAAAGCGCGTTGCTCGAAGCAATGCAGGAACGGCAGGTAACGATCGGCGATCAGACGTTCAAGCTCGAAGAACCCTTCCTCGTGCTCGCCACGCAAAATCCGATCGAGCAGGAAGGCACGTATCCGTTGCCCGAAGCGCAGGTGGACCGCTTCATGTTGAAATTGAAGATTGGTTATCCGACGCGCGCGGAAGAGCGGCAAATTCTCGAAATGATGGCCAAGACGAGCGGCACGCCGACGACGAGCGCGGTGGTGGACCCGAAGGACATCCTCAAAGCGCGTGCCGTCATCAACGACATCTACGTGGACGACAAGGTGAAGGATTACATCGTGGACCTCGTCTGCGCCACGCGCGACCCAGAGCATTACAAAATTGCGGTAAAAGATTTCATCCAGCTCGGCGCGTCGCCGCGCGCGACCATCGCGCTTACGCTCGCCGCGAAGGCTTACGCATTCCTGAAAGGCCGCGGCTACGTGACACCCCAGGACGTGAAAAGCATCGGCATGGACGTGTTGCGTCATCGCGTCGCGATCACATACGAAGCCGAGGCCGAGGAAAAGACCAACGAAACGGTCATCCAGAAAATCTTTGATGAATTGCCGGTGCCGTGATGACTACCCCTGCTCCTTATAGTGAAGCGGCCGAGAATGAATTGGTGATTGTCGGCGAATATCGGCAAAGCGGCCGGAAAATTAAAATGCATGCGACCGCCGCTGGCGCATTGCAAAATTTAATGATTCAAGCCCGTGCTGTTGGCATCACGATCATTCCGATCTCTGGTTTTCGCGCAGTAGAGTATCAAGCGTCACTTTTTCAAAAGGCAGTCATGAAACATGGTTCGGAAGAAGCTGCTGCGAGGTGGGTCGCACGACCGGGAAGTTCGGAACATCATACGGGTCTAGCGATTGATCTTGGCGATGAAAAAAAACCAGATTGTGACGTGGAGCAATCTTTTGAAGCAACTTCGTCATTTCACTGGTTGGAAATAAACGCTTCACGATTTGGTTTTGAATTGTCATTTCCACGAAACAATCAACGTGGCATCAACTACGAACCTTGGCACTGGCGGTTTATCGGGACGCCTGAAGCCAAACAGATTTTCCAAACATGATTCCCCGCGAAATTCTCAAAAGAATCCGGCAGATCGAACTGCGCACGAACCGCATCGTGATCCGAATCGTCTCGCCGCCGCCAATGCAAAACGCACATTGATACCATGAGCAAACCCAAGAAATCCACCATTGAAGTCCAAGGCACGGCCATCGCCGTCCTTTCCTACAAGGACGAGGATTTCATTTCGCTCACGGATATGCTCCAAGCCAAGGACGGCGATTTTTTTATCTCCGACTGGCTGCGCAACCGGAATACCGTGGAGTTCCTTGGCGTTTGGGAATCAATCTACAACCCACATTTTAATTATGGCGAATTCGCCATAATTAAAAGCCAGGCGGGACTGAACAGTTACAAGATCAGCGTCAAGGAATGGGTGGAAAAGACCAAGGCCATCGGCTTGAAAGCCGCGGCAGGCCGGTATGGCGGCACGTTTGCCCATAAAGACATCGCTTTTGAGTTCGGCATGTGGATCAGCGCGGAATTCAAAATCTATCTCATCAAGGAATTCCAGCGGCTCAAGGAGGACGAAAACCGCCGACTCTCGCTGGCATGGAATCTCAACCGGACATTGTCCAAACTGAATTACCGCATCCACACCGATGCGGTGAAAGCGCACCTGATTCCGTCCGAAGTCACATCCGCGCAGGCCGCGATCACTTATGCGACCGAAGCTGATCTGCTCAATGTGGCGCTCTTTGGTCACACCGCCCGCCAATGGCGTGAGGCCAATCCTAAACTAGATGGAAATGTCCGCGACCACGCCGGCATCGAGCAGTTGCTGGTTCTCGCCAACATGGAAGGCATGAATGCCGAATTCATTCACATGGGATTGGCGCAAGGCGAACGATTGAAGCGGCTCAATCAAATTGCCATCCGTCAGATGCAGGTTTTGACGGCATCAAATCTGAAATCTTTACCGGGCGCGAAAGCGGAATAATTTACTCATGATCCCCCGCGAAATTCTCAAAAAAATCCGGCAGATCGAGCTGCGCACGAATCGCATCGTGACGGAGTCGCTCGCGGGCAGCTCATTTCAGCCGTCGCCTCAGCTCCGTCGGACTCCGCGCGCCATGGAAAATGGAAACCACAATCACCATGGGCGAATTTTCGAGGATGGTGAAGTAGATGGAATACGGCCAATCCAGCATTTTGATCTTTTGAGTGGTTGGCCCGGCAAATGGAAATCTCTCGTGGTCTTTGGTGGCTTCGGAAAGCGTGGCGTGGACTTCGCGGGCAAATCTTTGGCCGACACCATCGGTCTGCAAATCATACCACGCAATCGCCTCGTGGAATTCCGTCTCGGCCTCGGCTTGGAAGGCGACTTGAAAACTCATTTTTTGGCGCGATACCGCTTTTCAATATCGGCCATGACATCTTCAAGTGAACGGCAGCGTTCCGGATGCGCCCGCGCTTCAGCGGCACGACGTTCAAGCTCCGCGATCTGTTCCGGCGTGAGTTCCGGGTCGAATTCATCGCGGAGATGCGCGAAGACTTCATATTGGTCCTCGAATGGAAGTTTGTGGATTTGCTCCAAAACTTGGCTTGCACTCATGGCGGCAATTTACTCCTTTCGCTTGGTTACGCAAGCGGGGTTTTCCGCACGGGTAGATTCATCATTCAACCGTCACCATTCATCCTTTCCCACATGATCCCCCGCGAAATTCTCAAAAAAATCCGGCAGATTGAGCTGCGCACGAATCGCATCGTGACCGAAACGCTCGCGGGCCAATATCATTCCGTCTTCAAGGGGCAAGGCATGAACTTTGACGAAGTGCGTGAATATCAGCCCGGCGATGACGTGCGCGCGATTGATTGGAACGTCACGGCGCGGATGAATCATCCGTTCATCAAAAAATTTGTCGAAGAACGCGAACTCACGCTCATGCTCATTGTGGACGTTAGCGGCTCGGGACTGTTCGGTTCGCGCGATCAATCCAAACGCGAACTCGCGGCGGAGATCGCTTCCGTATTGGCGTTCTCGGCGATTCGCAATAATGACAAGGTCGGCTTGATTCTTTTCAGCGATGAAGTGGAAAAATATATTCCGCCGCGCAAAGGTCGCAGCCACGTGTTGCGCGTCATCCGCGAAGTTTTATTTTTTGAACCAAAACGGCGCGGAACCGATCTCAATATCGCATTGGAATTTTTGATACGGGTGCAAACGCACAAGGCCATCACGGTGGTCATCTCGGATTTTATCGGTTCGCCCGCAGCGTTGCGGCGTCCGGGCGGCCAGCGGATGCAACCGCAGATGATGTTGCTCGAATCGCTGGCGCAGGCATCGTTCTCGATGTTGCGCCAAGCGAATCGCAAACATGATTTGGTGGCCGTGCAAGTGACGGATCCGTGCGAATTGGAATTGCCGGATCTCGGGCGCCTGACGTTTCAAGACGCGGAAACGGGCGAGATCGTCGAGGTTAATACGAGCGACGAACGCAAACGAAAAGCGTTTGCCGAAAGGCAGGCCAAATCGCAGGAAGATTTGGCGCGACTGTTCCGGCGTGCGGGCATTGACGCGATCCAGTTACGCACCGACCAGCCTTACGGCGTGACCCTTGGCCGTTTTTTTGAGACACGTAAAAAACGGAGATTGAGAGGCTGATTTTTTTTGTGATAATGATCATTCAAACATGATTACAAATTCGATAACGGCCGCTGCCAACGACATTCGCGACATCAAACCGCCGCTGGAAATTTCCAACGGTTGGATGGGGTTTGGGTGGGCGCTGGGCGGGCTGGTGCTCGTGACGGTTTTATTGTGGGCGTGGCGGCATTTTCTGAAACATGTGACAACCTCTTCGCCGCCACCGCCGGTGCCAGCGCATCAGCGCGCGAAGAAAAAACTGGCGGAAGCGCTGGCGTTGATCGGACAACCAAAACCGTTTTGCATTTTGGTTTCGGACACGGCCCGCGCTTATTTGGAAGAACGTTTTGAATTTCGCGCGCCGGAACGGACGACCGAAGAATTTCTCCACGAATTGCGCGGCACGAATTTATTATTGCCGGATCAGAAAGAAAGTCTGGGCAATTTTCTAATCAGTTGTGACATGGTGAAATTTGCCAAATATGAACCGGCGGAAACGGAATTGCGCACGTTGCATTCCTCCGCCGTGCGTTTGGTGGAAGAAACGGAACCGAAAGAAACTCCAGCCTCCAGCCTACAGAATCCAAAATTGAAATGACGTTAGCTCATCCATTTTTTTTACTGTTGTTATTACTGCTACCGTTGCTGGCGTGGTTGAAGGGCAAGCGCGGCTTGCCGCCCGCGTTTATTTTTTCGTCGCTGGAACTTGTGCGCGGGATGCAAAATATTCGACGCTCGCGTTCCGGCGGATTTCTCCCGGCGTTGCGTTGGCTGACATTGACAATTTTTATTTTCGCGCTCACGCAGCCGCGTTGGACGAAAAGCACGACGGAGGTGAAGGCGAGCGGCATTGACATCGCGGTCGCGCTGGATTTGTCCGGCAGTATGAAGACGCAGGATTACGTGGTAGATGATCAGCGCATTGACCGTTTTGATATCGCGAAAGCCGTGTTGGAAAAATTTATCGACGGCCGGCCCAACGACCGGATCGGGCTGGTTGTTTTCGCGGGCCAAGCGTTTATCGCCACGCCGCTGACGCTGGATCACGATTTCTTGCAAGCCGATCTGGCGCGGTTGCAAATCGGCACGATCAATTCCGACGCGACGGCGATCGGCGATGGTTTAACGACGGCGGTGAACCGGTTGCGCGATCTTAAATCCAAAAGCAAAATCGTCGTGTTGATGACGGATGGTGGCAATAATGCCGGCAAGGTGGATCCTTTGACGGCGGCGCAGGCAGCAGCGGCGTTGGGTGTGAAGGTTTATACGGTCGGCCTCGGCAACCGCGAGATCGTGCAGCAAATGGGTTTGCCGCCCGGTTATTTGCCCGACGAAGAAACGTTGCAGAAAATCGCCGAGACCACCGGCGGCAAATATTATCGCGCGAACAACGCCGAAGAATTGGTCGCGATTTATGCGGACATCAACAAGCTGGAAAAAACCGAGGCGGTGATCAACAAATACACTGAGTTCAAAGAATTGTTCGTGTGGTTCGTAGCCGCCGGATCGGGGCTGCTGTTGCTGGAAATTATTTTAGGACAAACCGCTTACCGGAGGTTGCCGTGATAAAAGAATTGCCGATTGATGATTGCCGATTGCCGATTGCCGACCGATTGGCAGAACGTCACGAACGTTGTGGCGCGTCTAATTTATCCGATTCGAAATTCACGGGCGAGACGTCCGCGCCGCTAAGCCTGCGGCGTCCGAACAAAAATTCCACAATCGCCAATCGCCAATCGCCAATCGCCAATTTCCCCCTATTTTCCAGAAGCTGTTTTGCGCGAGCTCGCCATAATGGCCGTCAGCTCGTTGGCTTCTTGCAACAACGCGACCAGCTTGCGTGCGGACATTGTGCCGGACTCGACGAGCAACTCGAGCCACAGCGCGGTTTCGTCGGCTTCTTCTTCGACCGTGCCGATTTTAGCGATGAATTCGGCTTGGCTACGCGCTCGGCAACTAGCGCGATAATTCGCGGCGACCGAAGTGCCGCTACGGACAATCTGCTTGGCAATAACGCGGCCAGCGTCGTCGTTTTTTGGAATGGCGCGAGTCAGCTTGATGATCCGCAAAGCAAAAGTTTTCGTGCGCGCTTTCAACTCGGTGGGGTTCATGACTCAAAATTACAAATCCAGCCCGCTGTTAGGCAAGACGGTTTGGGGGAATTGCCGATTGGCGATTGGCGATTGATGATTGCCGACCAGTCGACAGAAAGTCGCGAACGTTGTGGTGCGTCTAATTTGCCCGATTCGAAACTCACGGATGAGACGTCCGTGCCGCTACGCCTGCGGCGTCCGAACAAAAATTCGGCAATCGCCAATCGCCAATCGGCAATCGGCAATTTTTTACGATGACATTCGAGAATCAAAATTTACTATGGCTCTTGCTGGTGGTTCCGCCGCTGCTCGTGGTTTTTTTCTGGTGGGCATTGCGGACGCGGGAGCGATTGTTGACGAAATTTATCGAGGCGCGTTTATTGACGCAGTTAGTTGTGGGCGTTTCGATTGCGCGGCAGAAAATGCGTTTTGCGCTCGTGATTTTAGCCGTGATCGTATTGATCTTCACGCTCGCGCGGCCGCAGCACGGATTCGATTTACAGGAAGTTGGGCAGCGCGGCTTGGACATCATGGTCGCGGTGGATACTTCCAAATCCATGCTCACAACGGACATTGCGCCGAACCGTTTGGAACGCGCCAAACTCGCGGCGTTGGAATTGATGCAGCGCTCCAAGACGGATCGCATGGGCTTGATCGCGTTTGCTGGCAATGCGTTTCTAGAATGTCCGCTGACGATTGATAACACCGTCTTTGAACAAAGCGTGCAGGCGTTGAATGTGAATTCCATTCCGGAAGGTGGCACGGCAATCGCCGCCGCGATTAGCACGGCGGACAATGCGTTTAAGGAAAATGAACATCACAAAGTGCTTGTGCTGTTCACCGACGGCGAGGATAACGACAGCGAGACCGGCGCGCTCGAAGCCGCGCAAGCCGCCGCCAAAGACGGCTTGAAAATTTTCACAATCGGCATCGGCACGGCGGCGGGCGATTTGATCCACATCACGGACGCGGACGGCAACGCCAATTACGTCCGCGACGAAAATGGCAACGTGGTGAAATCGCATTTGAATGAAGCGTTGCTCAAACAAATCGCCGAGGCGACGGGCGGATTTTATCTGCCGTTGCGCGGCGCGGATGTCATTGATGCGTTGTATGAACGCGGCCTCGCGCCGTTGCCGCAATCGGACAACAAAGAAAAATTACTGCGCCGTTATCACGAACAATTTCAATGGTGGCTCGCGGTGGCGATGCTGCTGCTGCTCGCAGAAATGTTTTTGCCGGAACGCAAACGCGAGCGCAAATCCGGCGGCGCAGTTTCAGCGACAGCGAAAGCTGTGGTGTTGATACTGGTGTTGGGCGCGTTGCCAAATTTCGCTTCCGCATCGCCGGCGAGCGCATGGCACGATTTCAACACGGGCAACTACACCAACGCGTTGACGGAATACGAACGCCTTGCGGAAATAAACACGAACGATTTGCGCCTGGTTTTCAACGCCGGGACCGCGGCGTATCGTGGGACTAATTTTGACTTGGCATTGCAGGATTTTCAGTTTGTGACGTTGTCACCGGATTTAAAATTGCAGCAATCGGCTTATTATAATCTTGGCAACACGCAATATCGTATGGGCGAGCTGAAGTTCGAGCCGGACACGGACAGTCTCGACGCGATGGAAACCACGTGGAAAGAGGCCCTCACAAGTTTTCAACGCGCGGCGGAATTGAACACGAACGACGTAAATGCGGTTTACAATTTTGGCTTTGTGAAAAAGCAGATTGCATTGATCGCGTATCTGCGCGAAACGATGCGCAAGGCAAAATCATCGGCGGACGAGGCGGTGCGACGGAATGAATTTCATGAAGCGTTAGCCATCATGGAAAGTCTGGCGCAAAATAAAATTGCCGCGAAAAAATTTCAAGATTACGTCAAAAAACTAAAGGACATCGATGCGATTCTCACTCCGCAACCACCTCCAACGACTCAGCCTTAGCGCGTCATTGCTGCTGTCAGCCTTGGCCGCGCACGCGCAGCTTTTGCCCGCCGAAGATTTTTTCAATCGCGGCGCGCAATCTTATATTTCCAACAATATCCCGGACGCACTGTCGCAGGTGGAGTTGGGTTTGAAAACGTATCCCGATGACGTGAATCTCAAAAAGCTGGACGAGTTGTTGAAGCAAAAACAACAACAACAGCAGAAGCAGCAGAACCAAGATCAAAAAGATCAGTCGCAGTCGCAAAAGGATCAGTCGCAGCAAAAGCAGGCTCAGAAAAAATCGGACGACCAAAAAAAGCCGGACGACGAGAAGAAAGATCAGTCGGGACAAAAACCGGAAGATCAAAAGAAAGATGGCGATAAACCGCAGCCGGAAAAGCCGGATGACAAAAAAGGCGATCAAGCTGGCGAAGCCCAAGCCGCCAAGGCCGGTCAAATGAAGCCGGATGAAGCGAAACGTTTGTTGGATGCGCAAAAAAGCAACGAACAGGTTTTGCAAATGAAACCGGAAGCCAAGCCGCAAGATGCGTTGCATCCGATTAAAGATTGGTGACCGAGAACGCTTCGCGGTTTCCTGCAAAGCTAAATTGAAATCAGCGCGGCGGTTTGTTAATTTTTCTATATGGGACGTCAATGGTTACATGCAAAGCGTTTGGTCGCCGGCCTCAAAAAAGGGCGGACGACTGGTAAACTCGTTCGCGAAATTTCCGTCGCCGCTAAAATGGGCGGCGCCGATCCGGCCATGAACGCGCGGTTGTTCGCGGCCGTTGAAAAAGCGAAAAAAGACAGCGTTACGAAGGACGCCATCACGCGGGCCATCAACAAGGGCGCGGGTATCGGCGATGAAAAACTCGTGATGGATCAGGTCGTTTACGAAGGCCGCGCGCCGCATAACGTGCCGGTCATCGTGGAAGTTTACACCGACAACGTGAACCGCACCGCACCGGAAATCCGCGTGCTTTTCAAAAAAGGTCAGCTCGCCACTGCGGGCAGTAATAAATTTTTATTCGATCACGTTGGCCTCGTTGAAGCGCATCATCCCGATGCAAATATTGATCGCGAAGGCGCGGCGATTGAAGCGGGCGCGGATGAAGTGGAAATTTTGGCGCACGCGCAGAATGATGATATTCCTGAAACGGCAGCGGGTGCAAAATTCGTTTGCGATCGCGCCGCCATTCATACCGTTTCCAAATGGTTGACCGCGAATGGCTGGACCGTGGTGACGAGCGAAATCGGTTATGTGCCGAAGCAATTTCCCGAACTCACCGAGGCGCAGATCACGGAAGTCGGCGACTTCCTGCACGAACTGGACGAGCACGACGATGTGCATCGCGTCTGGGCGGCATTGAAATAAAAGTAGTTTGACAGGCAACTTGTCTGTCATCGGCGAATTGTTTTTTAGAAAGCTGAACCGGCTGGAAGCCTGTCCCACTACTTATGAGTCACCACTGGCACGCGTTTGTTGAGCTGATCCGCACCCCATTTCTGCACGAGGCTTTGATTTGGGGCATCGTGCCGTTGTATTTTGGTTTGCTGATCAACGAACTTACTTCGGACAAGGCCAGCTTTCGCACGGCGTTGCAAACGGGCTTCAGTTTTTTATGGGCGGGCGCGCAATGGCTCTGGCCGTATTTCAAACTGCACAAGGCCGGCGAACCAGAATTGGACTTTGGCGCAATGCTGCCGGTGAATCTGCTCGTTACTTTTCTGGTGATCGTGCTGGGCGTCGTAGCGTTGGTCAGCGGTTTGCGTAATAAATTCCCCAAGCATCTGCGTTTCATCGGCCACACGCGGTTCGCTAATTATTTCATGATCACGATTTTTCCAATTCAAGCGCACTACCTGGGGTGGACGTGGGAACGATTGTTCGTGATCGTTTTATTTGCCGTGCCGATCTGGCTGTTGCTGCATTTCGGACTGATGCCGGTGAGGAATCGGTAAAAGCTTCAAGCGTCCAACCACCAAGTTCCAGAGAATCATCAAGCTTCAAAACGGCATTTGGACGTTTGAAGATTGGTGGGGCGAGCGTCATCACTCACCATTGGAAAATTTCCGACTATTTTCAAATCATGCTTTATCGCGCAGGAGCGTTGGAATCTCCACCGTGCGCACATCGTCCATGGCGTGATCCAAAGGCATTTGTTCGCCGGACCACAGTTTTTGTTGCGTCCACCGTTCCGGCGCTCCGCTCCAAAATTCATTGGCTGGCGGTAATCCGAGCGGTAATAAACCAACCGAGCAGAGATAAAGGCTGCCGGTAGAAATGTAAGATTCACCCAAATCCGGTTGATGGCCGCAGAAGCCAATCCGCAGCCAGCCGTTCGCATCGAACGTTCCGGGCGTTTCGATCATTTTGCGGATCACCGACGTCAACGCGCAACGCACTTGCGCCGGTTTGACCTTGGGTGGCAATTCGTCCATCAACGCGATGGCACTGAGCGTTTGAAACGCACCGAAGCGATAAGCCGTCGAGCGGCCGATGGACGGAAAGGTTCCTTCCGGCGAGAATAGCCGTTCTTGAATCACGGCGTAACGTTGGGCGCGTTCCAATTCAATCTTTAATGCCGGGGCAAACTTCGCGTCGTGCTTGGCCAAAACAGTCAACACGGTAAGCAGCATCGGGTGGATGACGAAGCTGTTGTAATAATCAAAATGGAAGAACGGGCCGTCCCCGTAAACGCCATCCCCGCAATACCAGTTGATCATCTTGCCCACACAATCTTCGAGTCGCTTCTGCAGAGTTGGTTCGCCGAATTCCAGCAGCGCGGCTTCAATCGTGGCGGCGAACATCACCCAATTATTGCCCTGTGGCGTGGGCCTTTTGTGCGATAACTTCAAGGCGGCGATGATCTGCTGCTGCGCGCGCGGTTCCAGCGGTTTCCACAAAACATTGGGCGCCCGCAAAATGGCTTGGCAGAGGAAAGCGGTGTCCACGAGCGGCTGCGAACCTTCGAAATAATTCATATAATCCGCTGACTTCGGATCCGTCGCGGCATCGAGTGATGCTTGCGCGAGCTTCAAAAGCTCTTGCTGTAATTTCAACTCGTCGCCCGTGAGATTTTCCAGCGCGAGCCACGGCGCGATACCGCAAAGCAAACGGCCAAATGCTTCGAGATACGTGCAGGTTTTGCGACCTTCCGTATCGCCGGGCTGGCATTCGACCGGCATGTTTTTCCGCAAGGTGCGCTGCGACAAATTCGTGAGCACCGGTCGGGCGATTTTATCTACGACGGAAACCCAATAAGCTCGGTCATCGCCGCCGGTGACGACCGCGGTCGGTGAAGTTTTGTCCGCCGCCAAGCCGACGAGCGGGAGATTAACGGTTCCGAGCAAACCGAAAGCCGCTGCGGATTTGAAAAAGTCGCGTCGTGTATTCATGGCATTAAATAATTGTTGGCGGTTCCAATTCTAGTATGGGAAATGATTTTAACCATATGACGAATGTCATCCATGCTCGCAGGGCTAAATCGGCTCAGCCAAGCCTTGATGATTTGACAGTGCCCCGATTCGCGGAATGCAACATTTAGGCCGCTCTCATGAGGCTTGGAAAATTTCCTTAAGCGCCGCGCTTCAATGTCGGTATTTCTACGGTGTGAACATCGGTCAGGTGATGATCGGCGCGGACATCTTCGCCCGACCAAATCTGTTGCGATGTCCAACGTGCCGCGGGCGCGCTCCAAAATTCATCCGTCGGCGGCAGGCCCAGCGGCAACAAGCCAACCGAACACAAATAAAGACTGCCGGTGGAAATATAATCTTCGCCCAGCTTGGGTTGATGGCCACAAAAACCGATCTGCAGCCAGCCGTTCGCGTCGAATGTTCCCGTCGCTTCGGTGATCCGTCGGATCACTGCAGTCAAGGCGCAACGCACCTGGGCGGGCTTGATACTTTTCGGCAATTCACGCATCAGCGAAATCGCGCCCAGTGTTTGAAAGGCGCCAAACCGATATGTCGTCGAGCGGCCGATGGATGGAAAAATTCCGTCCGGCCCGATGAGCCGTTCTTGGATGGCGGCAAAACGCGTGGCGCGTTCCAATTCAATTTTCAACGCGGGCGCAAACTGTGGATCGTGTTTGACCAAGACGCCCAGCACCGTCAGCAACATCGGGTGAATGACAAAGCTGTTGTAATAATCAAAATGAAAAAACGCGCCATCGCCGTAAGCGCCATCGCCCGCATACCAATTGATCATTTTGCGGACTTCATCTTCGAGCCGGTCGGCGGTGGTCGGTTCGCCGAATTCCAAGAGCGCCGCCTCGATCGTTGCCGCGAATATCACCCAATTACTTTCGGTCGGCTTGAGTTTCCGCGAGGCTTTGAATGCGTCAACGATCTGCTTTTGCACGCGCGGTTCGAGTTGTTTCCATAAAACATCGGGCGCGCGCAAAATGGCCTGCGCCAAAAACGCCGTATCCACTAGGTTTTGCGGCATCTTGGAATAATTCAGGAAGTCTGGTGACGCCGGATCGGTCGCTGCATCCAATGATTTTTGCGCGAGCAAACGATATTCCGACTGCAATTTTAATTCATCGTCCGTGAGATTTTCCACCGCGAGCCACGGTGCCAAACCGTCTAGCAACCGGCCAAGCGCTTCGAGGTAGGTGCAGTTTTTCCGCGAGGTCAACAAACCGGGACCGAAACACTCGACGGGCATGTTTTGCTTCAACGTGCGTTGCGCCAGATTCGTGAGCACCGGGCGAGCAATTCGGTCGGCGACGGAAACCCAATACGCGCGATCATCGCCGGAGGCCGGTGCGACGGGCGTTTTATCTTCGGCCAAGCTGGCGAGTGGAAGGTTGACGGTTCCGAGCAAGCCGATGGCGGCGGCTGATTTAAAAAAGTCACGTCTGGTATTCACAGTATTAAATAATCGTTGGTGGTTCCCAATATAGCCGGTCGAAATTTTTTAGATATGTGACGAATGACATCCATTTACAGAGCGTGACGTTGACGCTGTTTCAATTCAATCATTCATCATCGCCGCCGCCGGAATCAGCCTTCCGTTCCCAACTGCGTTTTTGCTTTTCAGGCAACGAAGTGTCCACCTTGGCGTAATAGGTTTTTTCGCCAAGCATTTTATTCACGGCCTGCTCCAATTCCAGCGACGGCGTGACGCCGCAACGTTCATGTGTCTCGATAAAAACCATCGCGCCGCTCGGCTGCATGAAACACAGGAAAACGGGACATTTTCCGACATGCGCCGCCAGCAGATCGCGGACAGCGACCAGATTTTCCGGCGTCAAATGTGCGCTGTTCAAACGCAGATGCACTTGCTTCGTATATTTTTTCGGCGCGTCGTCGAGCGGCATGATTTCCTGCGGAAAAATCTTCGGCTTATCTTCGCCGGTGCTGACTTCACCAATGACCAAAACCGGTTTGTTCACTTCAAGCAGCGGACGGAACTTGTCGTAATCGTTCATCACGAGCAACTGCACCGAGCCTTCCAAATCTTCCAGCGTGACCATCGAATAAGGTTTGCCAGACTTTTTGGAAAACCCATGTTGCGCGGCGGCGATCATGCCGCCGATGCGCGTCAAACTGCGGTTGGGCAATTCGGCAAGTTTGCTGGTATTTACGAGTGAATATTTATCCAACAGCGGCACGAGCGGCGTCAGCGGATGGCCGGTGACGTAAAATCCGAGCAATTCTTTTTCGTGCGCGAGTAATTCGTGCTGCGGCCATTCGGGCAGATTGCTGATGCTTTCTGGCATCGGCGGCGCTTTTTCCTCGAGCGCGCCGAAGAGTGAACTTTGACCTTTTTGTTTGTCAGAAAGAATACTCGCCGCCCGCGCCAGCGTGCGTTCGATCTGGGCGAACAACGTGGCGCGCGTCTGTCCAAACGAATCACACGCACCAGTTTTGATGAGCGCTTCCAGAGTTTTGCGACCAAGCGAACGTCCATCCACGCGTTCGCAGAGTTCTGCGAGCGTCTTGGATTTTCCGTGTTCACTCCGCGCTTTTAAAATGGCTTCCACCGCAGCTTCACCGACACCTTTGATTGCGGCCATGCCGAAGCGAATCGCTTTGCCAGCCTGTGCTGGTGCAAAATATAAATGACTTTCATTCACGTCCGGCTGCAAAACTTCAATGCCGAACGTGCGGGCTTCGGCGATGTATTCCGTCAATTTTTCCGTGGCCGCCATGTCGTTCGTCATCATGGCGCAGAAAAATTCCACCGGATAATTCGCCTTCAGATATGCGGTCTGATACGCGACGATGGCATACGCGGCGGCATGCGATTTGTTGAAACCGTAACCGGCGAATTTTTCGAGCAAATCGAAAATCTGGTTCGCCTTCGCGGCGGGAATTTTATTTGCAGTCGCACAACCTTTCACAAAGGTCTCGCGCTGCTTCTGCATTTCTTCGACCTTTTTCTTACCCATCGCGCGCCGCAACAAATCCGCGCCGCCGAGCGTGTAGCCGGCGAGCAACTGCGTCGCCTGCATGACTTGCTCCTGATAAATCAAGATGCCGTAAGTCTCTTTGGAAATGGATTCGAGCAAGGGATGCGCGTATTCAATCGCGATTTCGCCGTGCCGACGCTTGATGAAATCGGGAATGAGATCCATCGGTCCCGGACGATACAACGCTACGAGCGCGGTGATGTGCTCAACGGAACTGATCTGAAATTTTTTGCACAAGTCGCGCATCCCGCCGGATTCCAACTGGAACACGCCCAATGTTTCCGCGCGGTTCAGCAGGTCGTAAGTTTTTTTATCGTCGAGCGGCAATTGATCAATATCAACCTCAATGCCCTGCGTGCGCTTGACCATTTCGCAGGTGTTGCGGATGACAGTCAACGTTTTCAGCCCGAGAAAATCCATCTTCAACAGGCCGAGATCACCGACGGGGCCCATTGCGTATTGCGTGACGATCGCGCCGTCTTCGTCCTGTTTCAACGGCAGCAAATTCACCAGCGGCTGGTCGCCGATGACGACGCCGGCGGCATGCACACCAGCATTGCGCGAAAGGTCTTCGAGAACGAGTGCGGTGTCGATCAGTTCGCGCGTGACGTCCTCAGTCTCGTAAGCGGCCTTAAATTCCGGCGATTGTTTAAGCGCTTTTTCGAGCGTCATTTTCAGATCGGTCGGAATCATTTTCGCCAACCGGTCGCAATCTGCGTAGCCCAAACCCATCACGCGACCGACATCGCGCACGACGGATTTTGCGCCCATCGTGCCGAACGTGATGATCTGCGCGACGGAATCGTTGCCATATTTTTTGCGCACGTATTCGATCACGTCCGCACGGCGGTCGTCGGCAAAATCGATATCAATATCCGGCGGATTGACGCGTTCGGGATTGAGGAAACGTTCGAACAGCAACGCGTAGCGGATCGGATCCACGTTCGCGATTTCCAAAAGATACGTGACGATGGAACCGGCAGCAGAACCGCGCGCTACGCAGGAAATTCCCTGACTGCGTCCGTAACGGATGAAATCACCGACGATGAGAAAGTAGGAAATGAAGCCGGTCTTCTCGATGACTTTGAGTTCGAGTTGAAGACGGTCAATGACGACTTTGATCGCGGCGGCAACTTCAGAATTGCTCAACGGGTTTTCTTCTGACTTCGGGCTGCTAACTTCTGACTTCGGATACGTCGGCAGCCGCGTCGGATCATCAATGCCGGTGATGATGAATTCCTGTCCTTCGGCTTTCGCGTGAATCGTGTAACGCGTGAACAATCCTTCCGCGAGCCACTTCCGCAAAAAACCTTCGCGCGTGAAATGTTCCGGCGGATGAAACACCGGATAATGCAGCGTCTTGAAATCAAACTCCACATTGCACTTCTCGGCAACTTCTAGCGTGTTCGTGATCGCTTCGGGAATTTCGGCGAAACGCGCTTTCATTTCGTCGGACGAACGCAGGAAAAAGGGCGCCTGATCCGGCAAATAACTGGCACCCATGCGCTTGGGATTGCTCAGCAAATCCTGCGTGCCGATGCAGACGAGGCAATCGTGCGCGTGCGCATCGCCTTTGTTGACGTAGTGAACGTCATTCGTCGCGACCAATTTTAATCCGAACTCCTTCGCCCACGGAATCAAAAGCCGGTTAACCTTGGCCTGTTCGGGAATGCCATGATTTTGCAGCTCGAGGAAAAAATTATCCGCACCGAGCGTTTGCTTGAAGAAGTCCACCGCATCACGCGCCTTGTCCAATTGATCTTTCATGATCCAATCGGGAATTTCGCTGGCCAGACAACCGGACAACGCGATCAAGCCTTGACCGTATTTTGTCAGGATTTCTTTATCAATGCGCGGCTTGTAATAGTAGCCCTCCAAATGCGCGGCGGTCGTCAGCTTGACGAGATTTTTATAGCCGGCCTCATCCTTCGCGAGCAGGCCGAGATGATAATATTTTTCGCCGTCAGTTTTTTTGCGTTCCAACCGGCTGGCGGGCGCGACGTAAACTTCGCAGCCGATAATCGGCTTGATGCCTTTGGCGCGCGCGGCTTGATAAAATTCAATCGCGCCGTGCATCGCCCCGTGATCGGTGATGGCGAGCGAGGAAAATTTCAGCTCGTGCGCCTTGTCCATCAGCCGGTCCAAACGACAAGCACCATCGAGCAACGAATACTCGGTGTGCAAATGCAAATGGACAAAATCAGCGTGCGACGACATGGCGTCAATTTAACGGCGAGCGCGGGCGACACCAAGCTGCAAAGTTTTTGACTTACTCACAATCCATTGCCAATGCGACCGCTCAATCAACTTGCGCCCACGGGATTGTAGTAAACAAAATCAACGTTGAGGTGCTTCTCCCTCTCCCCCCGAGCGAGGGAACACGTGGCGAATGCTTTTATTGGATCGGTTGACCGTCCGGCAAATCCCGCCGTAGCGTTTTCAAAAATAAAAAAACGCGGCGGGAATTGCTTCCCGCCGCGTTCTGATTCTCGGTTCCTCGAACGGTTGGTGGCTTAGTAGCCGCCCATGCCGCCCATGTCACCCATGCCGCCGCCGTGACTATGACCGCCACCAGCCGGAGCTTTATCTTTTTCCGGAGCGTCGGTGATGAGGCATTCGGTCGTCAGCAACAGACCAGCGATGCTGGCCGCGTTTTGCAACGCGGAACGCGTGACCTTCTTCGGGTCAACCACGCCGGCTTTGACGAGGTCTTCGTATTCGCCGGTGGCGACGTTATAACCTTCGTTGCCCTTGCGTTTACGGACTTCCTGCACGATGAGCGAGCCTTCGACACCGGCGTTCGCCGCGAGCGAGCGCAACGGGCCTTCGACCGCGCGACGGATGATGTCCACACCGATTTGTTCGTCGTCGTTCGCACCTTTGACGGTTTCGATCGCCGGGATACAACGGATGAGCGCCACGCCGCCGCCAGGAACAATACCTTCTTCCACGGCCGCGCGGGTTGCGTGCAACGCGTCTTCCACGCGCGCTTTCTTTTCCTTCATTTCCGTTTCGGTCTGCGCGCCGACGTTGATGACGGCCACGCCGCCCGCCAACTTCGCGAGGCGTTCCTGCAATTTTTCACGATCGTAATCGGAAGTCGTTTCTTCGATCTGGCGGCGGATCAAGTTCACGCGGCCTTGGATTTCCGAGGACTTGCCGAGACCTTCGACGATCGTCGTGTTTTCCTTGTCTACGACAATGCTCTTCGCGCGGCCGAGGTCTTCCAGGCCGATGCTTTCAAGTTTGATGCCGAGGTCTTCGGTGATGCATTTGCCGCCGGTCAAGGTGGCGATGTCTTCCATCATGGCTTTGCGGCGATCGCCGAAACCAGGCGCTTTGACGGCGCAGACGTTGATCGTGCCGCGCAATTTATTCACGACCAAAGTCGCGAGCGCTTCGCCTTCGACTTCTTCCGCGATGATGAGCAACGGTTTGCCGGTCTTGGCAACTTTTTCGAGGATCGGGAGCAAGTCTTTCAAATTGCTGATCTTCTTTTCGTAATTCAAAATGTAAGCGTCTTCGAGCTTCGCTTCCATCGTGTCGGCAGCCGTGACGAAATAAGGCGAGAGATAGCCCTTGTCGAACTGCATACCTTCCACCACGTCGAGCGTCGTCTCGATGGACTTCGCTTCTTCGACCGTGATCGTGCCGTCTTTGCCGACTTTGTCCATCGCGTCTGCGATTTTGTCAGCGATATCGAAATCCCAGTTCGCGGAAACCGCGGCGACCTGTTTGATTTCTTCTTTGTCTTTCACTTTCTTCGCGATCTTGTCGAGGTGGGCAACCGCGGCTTCCACCGCTTTGTTGATCCCGCGTTGGATGCTGATCGGGCTCGCACCGCTCGTCACGTATTTCAGACCTTCGCGATAAATCGCCTCGGCCAAAACCGTCGCGGTCGTCGTGCCGTCACCGGCGGCGTCGCTGGTCTTGCTCGCGACTTCGCGAACCATCTGCGCGCCCATGTTTTCGTAAGGATCTTCCAATTCGATTTCCTTCGCGACCGTCACACCGTCTTTGGTGACCGTCGGGGAACCGAATTTTTTGTCGATGACCACGTTACGACCTTTCGGGCCGAGCGTTGCCACGACGGCGCGCGAAAGTTTCTGCACGCCCTTGAGCAACGCCTGCCGCGCCTGCTCGTCGAATATTAATTGTTTAGCTGCCATATATTTTAGTTATAAGTTGAAAGTTGCTGGTTGAAAGTTATTCGAGCACGGCGAGAATGTCTTCCGAGGACAAAATCTTGTATTCCTTGCCGTCAATTTTGATTTCCGTGCCGCCGTATTTGCTGCACAGGATGCGATCGCCCTTTTTGACTTCGAACGCGATGCGTTTGCCGTTTTCGTCGAGCTTGCCGGTGCCGAGCGCCACGACGACGCTTTCGGTCGGTTTTTCTTTGGCGGAATCGGGGATGATAATGCCGCCTTTTTTGGTTTCCTTCTCTTCGACAGCTTCCACGAGGATGCGGTCACCGAGCGGTTTGACGTTTAATGCCATACTATTTCTTATGTTTTGTTTGTTTTGTTTACTGCTTAATTAACTCCCGATCCGCACTCGCGGCGGGAAAAATTTTAGTTTCAGCCGCGCACCAAAGCCGTTTCCCAGCTCCGTCGGAGCGGAATCTTGGTAGTGAACGCGATTAAAAAATTCTTTAGCTCCGTAGGAGCGACATCTGCGCCCCGATGGAATATGCCGCTCCTACGGAGCTGAGAAACTTGGGCAGACCCATTTTCTACAAATAGGTCGCTCCTACGGAGCTTGCTCAAGTTTATTTGCGCCAATTTCATTATTATTGTCAAACAGCCGCGTGAATGGAATCTTCCAGCCATTTTTTCATGCTGTTTTTTGATTTTGCTCCCAAGGTTTGCCCGATGCATTTGCCATCGGCAAAAATGAAGAATGCCGGAACAGAATTGACGCGGAAAGACGAAGCCAATTGGCCTTCGACTCCCGCGTCAATTTTTACAACTTTGTATTGTCCGTTTGCTTCGGTCTCCATTTCCTGAAGAACCGGCGCCATTATCCGACACGGCGGACAACTGTCCGTATAGAAATCCACCAGCACGGGCTCTTTCGAGCCGAGCACTTCAGATTCAAATTCCACGCCGGTGATCTGTTTCATGATGAAACCTTTCTTATACTTTCTTCTCATCGACGACTTCCGCATCGATCACGCCGTCGTCCTTTTTCTCGGACTTCGGTTCGCCGGCTTCGGGCTGTGCGCCTTCGGCTCCAGGGGCACCTTTTTCCGCCTGCGCTTTCGCGGCGGCGGCTTTGTAAAGTTCGGTCGAGATCGCCTGCCAAACTTCGTTCAGTTTTTCGCTGGTGGATTTGATCGCTGCCGCGTCCGTGCCTTTGAGCGCTTCTTTCACTTCGTTGACCGCCGTTTCGAGCTTACCCTTGTCGTCCGCAGAAATTTTATCCGCGTTGTCCTTGAGCAATTTCTCGGTGCGATACACGGAGTTGTCCGCTTCATTGCGCGTCTGGATTTCTTCCAAACGATTCTTGTCTTCGTCGGCATGTGCTTCGGCGTCCTTGCGCATCTTTTCAACTTCGTCCTTCGAGAGACCGCTGCTGGCCGTGATGGAAATTTTCTGTTCCTTGCCGGTGCCGAGATCTTTCGCGCCGACATGCAAAATGCCGTTCGCATCAATATCAAAGGTCACTTCGATCTGCGGCACGCCGCGCGGTGCGGGCGGAATATCCGCGAGATTGAAACGGCCGATCGTCTTATTGTCCTTGGTGAACTGACGTTCGCCTTGGAGCACATGAATTTCCACGCCCGGTTGATTGTCCGACGCGGTCGAGAAAATTTCTGATTTGCGCGAAGGAATCGTGGTGTTGCGTTCGATCAATTTGGTAAACACGCCACCGAGCGTTTCGATGCCGAGCGACAACGGCGTCACGTCGAGCAACAGAACGTCTTTCACTTCGCCCTTGAGCACGCCGCCTTGGATGCCGGCGCCGATGGCAACGACTTCGTCCGGGTTCACACCTTGATGCGGCGCTTTGTTGACGAGCGAACGGGCGACTTCGACCACGCGCGGCATACGGGTCATACCGCCGACGAGCACGAGTTCGTCGATCTTCGAGGCTTCGATGCCCGCGTCCTTCAAACAGGCTTTCACCGGTCCGATGGTGCGTTCGAATAATTTGTCCGTGAGCTGTTCGAGCTTGGCGCGGGTGAGCGATTTTTGGATGTGTTTCGGTCCGGTCGCATCCGCCGTGATGAACGGCAAATTGATGTCGTAAGTCTGCGAGCTGGAGAGCGCGATCTTGGCTTTTTCCGCTTCTTCCTTGATGCGTTGGAGCGCATCCGGCTGTTTGCGGAGATCCATGTTATATTCGCGTTTGAATTCATCGAGAATCCAATCCATCAAAGTATTATCCCAATCATCACCGCCGAGGTGCGTGTCGCCGTTCGTGGCTTTCACTTCAAACACGCCGTCACCGATTTCGAGGACCGAGATATCGAACGTGCCGCCGCCCAAATCGTAAACGGCGATCTTTTCGTCCTTCTTCTTGTCGAGACCGTAAGCGAGCGAGGCCGCCGTGGGTTCATTGATGATGCGGAGAACTTCGAGACCCGCGATCTTACCGGCGTCTTTCGTGGCCTGGCGTTGCGAGTCGTTAAAATAAGCGGGCACCGTGATGACGGCCTGCGTGATCTTTTCGCCGAGACGCGCTTCGGCGTCCGCTTTGAGCTTGGAAAGGATCATCGCGGAGACTTCTTGCGGTGAAAATTGTTTCGCCTTGCCGTCCACTTCGACTTCGACGGCACAATCACCGTTCTTGGCCTTGACGACCTTGTAAGGCATGCGCTTGATCTCTTCGGCCACTTCATCGAACTTGCGGCCCATGAAACGCTTCACGGAATAGATCGTGTTGCGGGAATTGGTGACGGCCTGGCGTTTGGCGGCATCGCCGACCACGCGTTCGCCGGATTTCGTGAAGGCGACGACGGAAGGCGTCGTGCGTTTGCCCTCGGAATTTTCCAGCACCAACGGTTCGCCGCCGTCCATGACGGCCATGCAAGAATTCGTGGTGCCCAAATCAATACCTAATACTTTTGCCATAAAATAATCTTTGTAAAATTGGTTTCTCTTTTAACTGCTGCCGGTTCTAATGCAATTCGGATGCCGAACTGTGCCAAAGGATGAAAAAGATCATTAAGTGGTTGTAAATAAAGGTGATAATTAACTTTCGCCCAGGGCCATGAACGTTTCAAAACTGTGCCAAGAGTGGCACAGTGGCACAGTTTTAGTGCGTCTGACGCAACCCGCGCGGCACAACTGAAGCGCGGGCGGCGTCAACTTCAGAGAGAATTTTCCCACCTAAAAGAGACGTCACGGAATACGGAGTCCGAAAAATTGTTGCGGGCGATTGGAAGGGAGCGGGCTGGTCAGCGCAAAATTACCGGAGCCGTCAAAATTGCCGGTGCCGATCAAACTCCAACTGGCCAGGGCCAAGGCCAAATTCGTCGAAGCTATCACTGAAAAACCCGCGCCCGCCGCGCCGTTGAAACCACTCAAGGTAAGATTGGTTTCCGTCACGGTGATTTGGCTGAATTGCGGTTTGGGATTTCCGAGTGCGACGGCGAGCGTGCCGTTGAACGAAAGAGTGTTCGTGTTCCAAACCAAATTTGTTCCGGGCGTCGGCGGAACGATGCCGGTTGGAAAAACTTTATAATTCGCGGCGGAAAATAATTTAAAACTGTCGCCGACCGTGATCGGATCGCCGGACAGCGTCAATTGCAACGCACTGTTCACGACCAAAGTGCTGACGCCGGCGAGGGCGTCGTTGGTCAACGCGCTACCGGATTTTTGCAAACGCAACCGCGCCGTGCCATTATTCGTCAGCGCGTTGTTGACGGTCAAAGTGCCAATACTATTTCCGCCGGGTGACAGTGTCGCGACAGGCATAATGGTGATCGGACCAACGATGGTTCCCGTGCCGCTCAATACGCCGTTGCTGATGGTCGTCGTGCCGGTGTAGGTGTTCACGCCATCAAGTTCAAGCGAACCACTGCCAGTTTTTACGAGCGCAACGGTTCCGCCACCGGAGCCGTTGGTGATAACGCCGGTGACTACGTGATTTCCGCTGCCGAGAAACGTGAGGATGCGCGTGCCACCGGGGGTGGTGAGGGGAAAAGTTCCGCGATTGGTCAACGTGCCGCGATCGCTTTGAATCCAATAAAATCCGCCGCCGGATACGAGCGAAAGATTTCCAGCCAACGTATTATTGCCGGCGATATTTTCAATCGTCGGCACGGCGACATTGCGTCCGGCAACGCTGATGTTTTGCGAAATCGTGAGACTGCCCGCCGAACCATCCAGTTGAAACGTGGAGCTGCCGCTGTTGTTGTTGCGGATACTCAACGCACTGGCACCGGCCAGCGCCGCGTTGTTGGCAACGCAAAAAGCGCCGTCATTTTTGCTCGTGCTGCCGCTGTCCAAATTGATCGTGCCGGAAATGGAATTACTGCCCACGAGCACGAGCGTGCCCGCACCGCTTTTTGTGAAACCGGCCGCGGCCGCGAGGGGCGCGTTGATGGTCGCGGTGTTTTGATTCACCACAATTGCCGGCGTCGTGGCGGAAAGCGTCAGCGTGCTCCCATTCGTCGTTACGAGTATCCAATTTTGGGCGCCGGAGGGATCGCCGAAAGCCAACGTGCCGGTCGTCCGCGGCGAATCTAAAGTGACGGTGCGGTTAGCCGTGATATTAAGCGTGCTGAAATCGGCGGTAAAATTTGCGCCATCGGCCACCGCGCCGTTCAGCCAATTCGCCGGATCGCTCCAATTTCCATTCGCGTCCGCCGTCCACGTGGCATTGCCGGACGCGAGCGAAGCGGTGATATTATTCGTGACGCCGTTGCCGGGAAACGTCAGCACGATCTCGCTCGTGGCGGCATTCGTCGTCCAAGTGATTTGGCCGGCCAGCGCGGCCGTTTGCACGGCGTTTTTGGTGGGAAACCAAACGGCGTAACGCGCGCCGAATTTACTTTGGGGCACGGCGTGCAGATAATCCTGCGCTGCGCCCAGACGATTATAACTGCCCGCACCGATATAACGCAGCGAACCGCCCGGCCCGGCGGCAAAACCGTAATGGCCGGAAACGCACGCCCATTGGCCGGCGATATTGGTGCTGACGCCGGTGAGATTGGTGATCGTGGTCGCGCCGCCCTGCCATTGGATCAAACGCGAGCCACCGGTCAGCGGATCGTTTTCAATTCCGTTCGTGAAACAACCGGCGGTCGTTCCCGTCACGCCGCTCGCAGGCAACGGCACTTCGACCATGCCGACGGCTTCGCCACAGCTATTCACATAAACGCGCGTCTGGCCATTCGCGCCGTTTTGCAATAATAGTTGCGCGGTGAAGCCAGCGTTGTTCGTGGTGAAATTAACCAGCAAAGCGGAAGTAGCATTGCCCAAACTGCCGTTACCAAAACCGCCGGGCAACGCGGGCGTCGCGGTGAAGGGATTGCTGGGAAACGAAGTCGTCGCGGCCTCGACCAAGCTCATGATGCGCGAACCAAAACTGAGACTCGTAAAACCCCACGCGCTGCGTTGCGTGATGATGCCGACATCAGGGAAATACGAAACATTTGCCACCGGCGCGTTCGTCGGACCGGCCGGATGATCGGCGTTCGCCCACTGCAACCACGCGATGGCGGTGCGCCGCGCTTCGACGGCTTCGCGATAAAATCCGCCGCCGCTCACGCCGATGAATTCGCCGTTGGCATTGACGATTTGCCGATAGCGCACAAGTTGCGCGAGTTGCCCATCCGCCCAACGCGCGACGGGATTGTTGAAATGGGCGGCCATCCAAGTGACGTAAGAATTTTGTTCGTAGTCGTGCAATTCCCAGTCAATGCCGGCGGGATATGCGAAATCGCCGGAGTCCAAAAGCATCGGCGAAAGATTCGTGCTCCAAACGGTTGACACATTGTGTTCGGCATAAGGGAGCAGTTGCGCGGCGACGGTTGGATTCGCCAATTGAGCCATCAGTTGTGAATCACCGGATGACATGCCGGCGACCATTTCGTAAGTCGGATGATAAAAGCCATGATTCTCCAACGCGAATTCAGGAAACAACGTCACCGTGCTGACCCACGCGGCAAGCGGATCGTTGCTCGTGTCCGCGACGGTGTAAGTATTGACAAGATAGGATTGCGCGGCGTTTTGCCACGACGCGGCGCCGTTGCTCGTGCTCAGCCACGCGGCGGCGAGCGCGACCGGATTGCCGTCCCACGCATTTTCTTCGGCCTTCGTATCACCCGCAGCCAGTGGCAGCGTGCACGGCGCGACGCTCGCACGATGCGTCGCTTCGGACGCGATGATGCGTTGCACGGCCGCGACGGTGGCCGCAGGTAAATTGCTTTGAACGAGCAGACACGCGAGACCGGTGGAACCCGCCCATTCGCCCGATTGCCAATCCGCACAACCGTTGCAAGTGGAACAATCCGTGTCCAACGAGCCGCTGCCCCAGCCCCATTGATAACCGTTCACGGAAACGTTTGTGCCAGTGGAATGCGTGGCGGCATTGTAATTCAATGCCTGACGGATGCGGGATAATCGCGTGGCCGTGCGCGGATCGTTCGGCAACGCGACGACTAACGTGGCATAGGCAACCGCGATGCCACCGTTGCCGCGAATACCGCCGTTGTTGCCCGCCTGCGCGCCACCATCGCCCCAATAACCGGAGTCGGCGGGCGCTCCAGAATAGGTTGCCGGGTGCCAGACAGTTTCCGCGTAAGTCTCGAAATTCGTCAGGCATTGCAGATAGAGCGATTGCGAATTGGTCTGCGCTTGAGCCGTGGTGGAAATTAAAAAAGCCAGCCACACCAGCTGTCGGAGGCGGAAGGCGATTCTAAAATGGATGGTCGTTGGGTAGTTCAAAGGAAAAGGTGTTGCGCGGTGAAAATCTTACAGCGAGCCGGCTAAGTCGGGAAACATAGCGGCCACTTTACCTCATCAGCGGGCGATTCCTAAATCCCCCAAATACGGGAGGCGGCAGGAAAAACCAACATCACGCCTTGTCTGTGAAATAACGCGCCACGGCTTCGGCCCGCGAACGGACGTGCATCTTTTCGTAGATATGTTTGAGATGGCTGCCCACGGTTTCGGCGCTGACGGAAATTTGCGTGGCGATTTCCTTGTTGGAATAACCCTTCGAAAGCAGGATCAAAACTTCCTCCTCGCGCGCGCTCAAACGCACCGTGGGTTTGGATTGGCGATTGGATTTGCGGAACGATTCCACTACGCGCCGCGCGATCTCGCTGCTCATCGGCGCACCGCCGCCGAGCACGTCAACCATCGCGTCGCGCAAATCTTCCGGCTTTGTGCGCTTGAGCAGATAACCGTCCGCGCCCGCCTGCAACGCCATAAAAACCAGTTCGTCATCTTCCACGGCGGTGAGAATAAGGATCTGCGTTTTCGGCAACAAAATTTTAAGACGTGCCGTGCATTCAATTCCCGACATGCGCGGCAGAAAAATATCCATCAACACGATGTCCGGCGCGAACGGCGGGATCGCCCGCAATGCTTCTTCGCCGGAGGGATAACACGCCACACAGGAAAATCCCGGCAACGATTGGATCAGTTTTTGCCAACTGTCGCGCACCACCGGTTTGTCTTCCACCAAAACGACGCGGATGAGCGGTTTGGCGGTCGGGCTGGAAATAGTTGGTTTCATGGCAGATGCGTTTTAGTTGAATTGGAATCGGGAATTTCAATATCCAAAGGTGTTGGACGACGTCGCCAAAACCAAACCCTGTGCACGGGCGGATTCAGCGGCACGGTGAACGTCACGCGACAACCGGCACCGGGTTGGCTGGCCACCGCGCAAGTGCCGCCGATCTCGGTCATGCGTTGCGCCATATTGTGCAAGCCGTTGCGTTCCGCGCCGGCCTGTGCTGGATCAAAGCCGCGTCCGGCGTCCTCGACGATCACGATGAGTTTTTGATTGTGGCGATGGATCCGTAAAAATAATTCCGTCGCTTGCGAATATTTGGCGGCATTGTTCAACGCTTCTTTCACCGCGAGAAACAGGTTGCGCCGCACCGGCAGGTCAAACGCGTCCGGCGGAATTTCCGGTTCCACATCCAGCCGGCAGCGGATGGGCGTGGCGTTGAGAAAAATCTGCGCGTATTTGCAGACGTAGTTCACAAAGTCATGCAACGTATCGCGTCGCGAATTGATCGCCCAGACGACTTCATCCATTGACTGCGACAATTCCCGGCCAAGCGTGCAAATCTGGTTGAACTGTGTGCGCGAAGTGGATTCGACCGGCTGCTCCCTTTGCGCGACTTCACCGAGCAACACGAGTTGCGTCAGTTGTGCGCCCAGATCGTCGTGAATATCGCGCGCGATCCGGACGCGTTCCACTTGCAGAAAGCGTTGGGCCTTCGCCTGCGCCGCGAGCTGCGTCAACAGCCAGACCGAAAACCCCAGCGCCACCACGCACAATAAAATCAAGGTGATTTGGAACCAACCTGTTTGCCAGAAATACACGATCACCGGCAACGACGGCGGCTCGATGGTCAGGCCATACGGCCAATTTTCCCACGGATGATAATGCATGTGGCCGATGGCAATTGCCGGATGCCAATCGGATAACGCCGTTTTACGCGCGCGCCAATGGATGTTTTGCGCGGTGTCCGGCACGACGAGCCAATTGGTATCGGAAATAATTTCCACCAAACTCTTATCGGCCAATTGAATCTGAAAGCCGAAGATCAAACCCGCTTCCAGCCGGTCATTGAATCCTTCGACTGCCAGAACATGTTCGCCCGGCGTCAGCAATTTGGTCACGTCATATTCCGTGACCGTGCGCCAATCGCTGCCGCGCCCGACCGCTTGCCCGTCCAAAAAAAGCGAGTAGCCGTTGTCCACCGTGATGCGTAAGAGCGCGGACGAAACTTTTACGCGCCGCGGAATTTCAAATTTCCGCCAAAACTGGCAAGTCTGTTTATCGAAGGTGTGCGCATCCCAAATCCAGGAACCGAGCTGATTGGTCGCTTCGAATAGCCAATTCGAATTCGAAGTGACGTCTTCGGCCCGCGCCGCCGGAACTAAAAGGGTTGCGGCTAAAAAGAGCATTGCCGCCCAACGACCGTTCAAGCGAACGGACCAAAAGCCAGAGCGAGGTTGGGATTCAAGTTGCGGCATCAGGAAATAGGCGGGAATTCATGTCACAGCCACGGAAACTTAGCAAGTCACCCATACGGGTATAACTAAAAAAATCGCCCAACGCCGCCTCCAGGTAGAGACATCGCGCAAGGCACCGGATCATTCCATCGCGAACAATTTTAGGGCGGGGAAAACGCGGCGCAGCGCGACGGTGTCGGCGGCATGCCTCCCGTATTTGGGGGATGGAAGCGCGGGTCTGGCAAATGCTAAAGTCTATCAATCCCGAAACGCTCCGAGATGAATGGATTGAAATCTCGCGGACAAAAACTTGCAAAAGTTGCGGCCATTTCAGGGTTTTTACAAGTAATTGAAAGCAAACAACATACACAACCTAAACAATTTACTGACATGAAAAAAATCAGCGCACTCCTCCTCACCTGCTGCTCCCTTACAGCGGTGACTCAAGCCCAAACGGTTATTGATCCCTTGACTGGCACCGGAGGTCCCAGCGGAGGCTACACCACCACTTTGGTGCTCGATAATTCTCATGGTGTCAGCGGGGCTTCCTATACCACTGGCGCCTCCGGATTGTCGTTAAATTTTACCGGATCCACTAGTGCCGCCGAACAATCTCTTAGTTTGGCATCTGTCGGCTCCTTTGGCAGCACCTTTGCCGTGGGCGACACGCTCTCGGTGAATGTCGCGGTTCCAGCTTCCTCAATCTTGGAAGATTTTGGGATTGCCGTTGCCGCCACCACGACGCCCACTGCCGCCTCCGCGAGCAATCCGACGGCTTGGGATTCGCGCACGCTTACCGACTTTGCCGAAATCAGCTTGCGACCGTCGCAAAATGCTGTTCGGGGTGCGGATTCTATCAGCGGCATTTTCACCTCCAGTTTTGCCGCCGGAGTTGGGTCAACCGCAAACATCAACCAGATCTTCATTAAATGGGTATCCGCGGATGTCTTCACCCTCGGCTACGTTCAAGGAGCAACCTCGGTTAATTTATACACGGCGACCTTTAACGTGAGCAGCACCATTGGCGCGGCGATTGGTTTTTATGGCGATATCCGGGCCACGGGAACTAGCCTTGGCACTTTATCAAACCTCACCAGCACACCCGCTCCCGAGCCCTCAACCGTGGCCATGTGTGGCCTGGGCTTTGCCGGATTACTGGCGGCCAAACGTTGGAAAAAGTAACTTATTGATAAGTGCTCCAATAACTGGAGATTTTAGCCGCCGAATCAAATTCGGCGGCTATTTTTTGGTGATTCTTGAGCCAGAAATACCAACTGATTTATTTGACCCCAGCGAGATTGCGCTGGAAAAAATCTTCCAGCCGTCCCCAGCCATATTTCGTGGATAACACGCCGTGGCCCATGCCGGGCATGATGAATAATTCAAAATTTTTATCCGCCTTCACGAGCGCGTTGACGACCTGCATCGTGCTGGCCGGATCAACATTTTTGTCCAACTCGCCCGCCATTAATAATAGTTTGCCGCGCAATTTCCCGGTGTCTTCGGTGCATGAACTGCGGGCGTAGCTGTCATCCACCGGCCAGCCCAGCCACTGTTCGTTCCACCAGATCTTGTCCATGCGATTGTCGTAACAGCCGGAATCCGCCACGCCCGCTTGATAAAAATCGGCGTGATCCAGCAACGCGCGCAACGCGTCCTGTCCGCCCGCCGACGTGCCGTAAATACCGGCGCGAGCCAGATCCATCGCGGGGAATTTTTCCGCCGCCGCGCGGATCCATAACATGCGATCCGGAAAACCGGCGTCGCGCAAATTTTTCCAAGCGACGTCGTGAAATTTTTTGGAACGATTCGATGTCCCCATGCCGTCCAGTTGCACGACAAAAAATCCGAGGTCGGCCAATTTTTGTTGTTCATACGTCGGCCGAAAATTTTTCGGGGTGAAAGAATCTTGCGGCCCGGCGTAAATATCCTCGATCACGGGATATTTTTTGTGCGGATCAAAATTTTTCGGCGACCAGATCACGCCGTAAATATCTGTCACGCCGTCACGGCCTTTGGCGACGAATGGTTCGGGCAAAGATAATTTGCCGACGACCTCCGCCGTTTCCAGCGGACAAATCAGTTTACCATCGGCGCAAACACGCAATTCAGTCACTGGCGGCGCATCAACGCGTGACCACGTATCCACGAGATATTTTCGATCCGGCGAAAATTGCGCCGTGTGTGTGCCATCGCCCGCCGTTAAAATGGTGAGACCACTGCCATCAAAATTCACGCGACAGTATTGAATGAAATACGGATCTTGTCCCGGCACGAGACCGCCCGCTTGAAACCAGATCTGCCGTTTTTCCAGATCCACAAAATCAACACTGCGCACGACCCATTCGCCCTTGGTGATTTGATTTTTCACCGCGCCCGTTTTGGCGTCGTAGAGATATAGATGATTCCAACCGTCGCGTTCGGACATCCAAATGATTTCGCCCGTGTCGTCCAAGTAGTCGCAGAAAAACTTGCCGGAATAATCAATGAACGTGGAACTCGCTTCCGCCACGACCGGATTGACGGCGCCGGTCGCCGCAGCCACAGCGAGGACGCGCAACGCTTGATGTCCGCGCTGGTTGAATAGAAACGTAAAGTGCGACGAATCGGCGGCCCAACGCACATCGCCGATGCTCCACGGATTCGCAAACAGCGTATCGCTGACGGAGATTTCTTTTTTTGCAGTCACGTCGAACAGATGCGGCTTATTCATCGGCACAACGTCGCCAGCTTTTAGATATGGATACGATTCCAACTTTGGCTGAAGCTGATCGGCGGGTGAGGATTCGATGAGATAAACGCGACGCTGCGTGCCAGGCGTAAAACGCAGGGCAACGAAATGCTTTGAATCTGGCGACCAAAAAACTTCCGGCGATGGCGTTGCCGGATCGTGCGCCGCATAATCCATTTCAACAGCGCGATCCGTCTCTTCATTGCGGGCGTAGGAATTAGTCGCATCGCCGTCGGTGGTCAATGGGGTTTCGTTTTGCGTCGCCAGATTGCAGAGCAACAGATTGTGATCGCGCACCACTACGCGCCATTGGCCATCTGGAGAATTTTCTGTGGGCGCTGGGTGAGCCGTATTTTTTCGGCGAACATTTTCCGTGCGTCGGTGTTCCGGTGGCCGGCCGTCAATGATCGCTTTGCCCGGAGTTTCTTCCGCTTCGAATACCGCGATTTCATTGGTGGTGACCGAGGTCACCAACCAGACGTGTCCGACGAAAGTGTGTTGTAAGCGCGTTTCGCCCGCGCCCAGCTCGCCATAAAAATTTCGCCCGCCGCCGGTATCAATCCAAAACAGTTTCACCGGCTCCGCTAGGTGATTTTTGAAAACAATATCCGTATCTTCTGCACTATTGCGCGACGGGTGCGGCGCGCGCAAAACCGGCAATGAATCGTCGCCGCTATCGCCACGTTGCGCGGAAGTTTTACGTTCGCCCGTCGCCGCGTTCACCGTGACAAATTCCGTTTTGCTGTCCGGCAAATCCACGCGATACCAAAACTGATTCGTCACGCCATCCGCGCCGGCGAACCAGTGGGGCGTGACGTGACTGCGAAAAACCGCGCCGTCGCCGAAAGCCAGGTTGGCGACGCAGAAAAACAACACCAGCAATGCCGTTGAAAAAATGAGGCGCATGCGGCTAATGATTTTTTTGGTTCAGTTGATCAACTCCCCAACTCGCAACTTCCGATAATTTATTCCCAATAAAAACGCACGACTTGCGCGGTCTGGCCGTTGATAAAAACGACGGCGATGAACTCGCGCGATTGATCGCCGATGGTGGCGGTGACGTGAACTTCGAACGTCGTGCTGCGCGTCGTGATAAAGTTTTGGATTTGCGCCGCGGCTTGGGCGTTGATGCCCGCGGAGGCGACTTGACCGGGATTTTGAAACGGCGTGGCCGTATCCGAATTTTCCGCGCCGTCCGGACCGGCGCGAAATTTCAGGATGCTTTGCACGCTGTCCGTGTCCATGCCGGGAATGAGCGCCAACACATTCGCGTCCGCCGTGTTAACATTGATTTTGCCGCCCGAAAAAGCGGTAAAAATATCTACGAAGTGAAAGGGATAATCCGGTTCCTGACTGGACGCAGAATTATTGAAACCGAGTTTGTGTTTGCCGAAAGGCGATTCAGGTTCGCTCGCCGCGCCGCGTCCGTCATACATGCCGGGCGTGACGCCTTTGACGAGCAGCAATTCCGAGATGTCATCCATCGGCGCATTTTTCGCAAAGTAAGGCGGGTTCTGGCCTTGATAATAATCACTCTCTGCGCCCGCGGGGTGCGTAGAATCGTCAGGATCAATCCAATCTTGAATGGAATCGGAGATCACCGAAATGTCGTTCGCGTTCACGCCCATCGAGGTGAACACCTGTTGCAATAACTGCGGCGGCGCCGTGTTGATATTGATCTTGCGATCGAGGTCAATGATCTTGAGGGTCACCGTGCCGACCGGATCCGGTCCGCCGGAGGCAGATAATCCGACGGCATAAGGTTTAGTCAAATCCAGCCCGGCGAGCGGGCCGTTCGTTTCCGGCCCGGCTCCGGGACCGCCCGCCCAGATTTGATTGAGCGCAGTGAAAGGCAATTTTGCTTCATTTTGCAAGACCCAACACGCCCGTTGCACGCCCGCGCGACCGAGCCACAGCATTTGTTCATCGTGATTGGAATTGGACGCCAGCTTGGTCTCCACTTTCATCGAGTAAGCGAAGGCGCCCGCCAGCAGCGTCAAAACGATGACCGCCACCAACGCCGCGACGACGGCGAAGGCGCGTGGTTTTTTTCGTTGAAAAGAAATTTTCATAGCGTCAAGGCCGCCCGGGCGGTGCCAACCCGCCGATCGGCGGTTGGCCAAAACCACCTCCCACGGTGCCGCCCATTTGCACCGCTTTGGGCATCATGGTCGTGGGCAGCGAATACACCCGGATGATGTCGCGTTGCGAATCCGCCTCGCTGTTGTAGCTGTTATTATTACCGTTGTTGCCATTGTCGCCGCTACCGAGCACCAGTTCCACGCGCACCATCGGCGGAATGGCGTTGGTGTTATCCCATTCCGTGACCCAATCCATCTGGTTCGTGTCCCAACATTCGATCGCGAACGTCTTCACATCCTGCGCCAGCACCAACGGTTCTTTTTGCTCCGAATCGTCGATGTCCATGAGCAGCGGTTTTTGACGCAACACGAGATCGTTTTGCTGGTTCGCGCCCGGTTCCAGCGTGAACGTCACGCGGCGCAGATTATAATCTTTGCCTTGCTCGGCGTTGATGAATTTGCCGCTGCGGGGAAAAACTTTGGGCAGGCGCGCGGCAAAACTTAAAACCGGTTGGCTGCCGTTTTCCACAATGAAACTGTAATACTGCGGCGAAGCTTGAAACGACTGGATGGTCATCAGCGAATTTTCCAGGGCGTTCATCACCACGCGCTGGCGTTGGGCGCGGGCAGCCGCGTCTTGCCCGACGGTCGTGGCGCGGAGAATCAAAACCAACGTCGCGCAAATCGCCGCGATGACGACGCTGAAAATCACGATGGATACCATGATTTCAAGCAGTGTGAAGGCGCGTTGCCGCGGCGAATGACGGAGGACGGAGGACGCCTCCTTTTTATCCGTTCGCCGCCGTTGAAAATGTAAGCTCGAAAATTTCATCGGATGAAATTGGCGCCATCGAGGCTGCCCGGCACTTTTTGGATCAACAATGTCGAAGTGCGGGCGACGGGATCGTGACTGTTTTTGGGATC
Organism: Methylacidimicrobium fagopyrum; assembly: GCA_026225255.1. Lineage (GTDB taxonomy): Bacteria > Verrucomicrobiota > Verrucomicrobiia > Limisphaerales > UBA11358 > UBA11358. Next base: position 89,064 of record JAMFSJ010000061.1, read on the forward strand.
GAACACCCAAAAATCCGCGCTGCACAAACCGTTCGATTCCACTTCGACCACTTTGCCTTCATAAGTATAACCCGCGTAGTTTTTACCGAGCAGATCGCCCAAGCTGCCGGAATATTCGCCTTCGATGACGCCATTCGTCGGAATAGATAATTGCGCCAAAATCGCGCTCGCATCCACGAGCGGATGTTTCATCCGTTGCGCGTTGGAAAGCGATTGGGAAACCAAACTCAAGATCGCAAATGCGCCCACAAAAAAAATCGCGATGGCGATCATCACTTCCAAAAGCGAGAACGCGCGGACCGCCTGGCTCGGCCAGGAGCGTGGCGCCATTTCAACCGCGCTGAGCAAGGCTCGGCGCTCCGGGTCGCTTCGTTGAAAATTTATTTTCATTTTACATCGCTGACCGTCGGGAAACCGGTGGCGTATTCCAATGTGATCACCCGATTATCGCCGGGACTTTCCAGCAATATTTTCGTCTCATCACACGTGCCGTCGGGATAAAACCAGATTCGCCCAAAATCCGATTCCGTAAAATCCATCTGGTTGATCTGCAAATCGCGCAAATCCACACTTTCCGGCAAGGTGCCGGAACTAATATACGGCGAACCATGCCCTGCCCCGCCGCCCTCTACTTCGAAACTCCGTTCGCGCGGATGCACGGTCATCGCCACGTTGTGGCCGGAAAAAATCGCCCGCGCCCGCGCTGATTTACACGCTTCCGAAAGATCACCCACGGCTTTTCGCATACCGCGCTTGACCAACATTTTATCGAGCGCCGGCAAACCCATCGCCGCCACAAGACCGATGATGGCGACGACGATCATTAACTCGATCAGCGTGAAAGCGGCCTGGCCGATTGCCGATTGCCGGTTACCGATCAAAGGCAAAGCGCAACGCGAAGGACTTTTTCCAATCCTCAATCGGCAATCCTCAATCGGCAATTTCATGTCAGTGGATAGACGCGATCAACTTGAACAGCGGCAAAAAGATGCTCAACAGCAAAAACCCGACGACGATCGCCATGACGATGATCAGGAGCGGGCCGATCAAATCACTCATCACGCGCAGCGCGATTTGCAATTCGTTTTCGTAGGTGTCCGCGAGATTGTTCAACGCGCCCGGCACATCGCCAGTTTCTTCGCCGATGCGCACCAAATCCACCATCAATTGCGGGAATAATTTGCTTTGCGCCAGCGGCTGCGCGAGCGTTTTACCATCCGTCACCGCCTCGCGCGTCTTGATGATCGCTTCTTTGATGAGCATGTTCGACATCACCTGCTCCGTGATCTTCAACGCCGTCAACACCGGCACGCCATTTTGCAGCAACGTCCCGAGCGTGCGCGCGAATTGGCCGAACAAATTTATTTTCACCACGTTGCCAAACACCGGCGCTTTCATCCGCCATTCATCCAATTTGCGCCCGCCGGCCGCGCTCGTTTGAAACCGTTTGAAGAGCACCACGATCGCCAAAGCGACCGGCACCGCCAGCCACCACCAACGCGTGAAAATGTGGCTCGCACCGATCAACAGCCGCGTCGGCAACGGCAGCTCCACGTTGAAGCCGTTAAAAATATCAATGAACTTCGGCATCATGAACGTCATGAAAAAAATCACGAGCAAGATGCCCACGCAAATCACCATCACCGGATAAATCATCGCGGATTTGAACTTCGCCTGGATGTCTGCGAACTGTTGAAAATGCGTGGCCATGCGGCGCAACACTTGCACCAGCGACCCGGATGATTCGCCCGCCTTCACCATGTTGACATACAAATCGGAAAAAATGCGTGGCTGCCGCGCCATCGCGTCCGACAAGCCGCGCCCTTCCGTAACTTCCTGTTTCAATTCGAGACTCACATTGGAAGGAATGCCCTTCGTCTGCAAATGCGTCATGCTCGTGAGCGCCGTCGTGAGCGGCATGCCGGAATTGAGCAAATTCGCCAGCTGCGTGGTGAAAGTCGCCAGCTCTTGTAATTTCGGTTTACGTTTCTGCGACAATTGCGCCTGCAACGTCGGCGGCAAAAACAACATCAAGCTCACGCCTTTGGCGGCGCGTTTCGTTTCCGTCGCAGCGCCGGCCTTCGTGGCTTCTACGGCCAATGGAAACAGGCCGGAACGCTGGATTTGCATCAACGCAGCGCTGCGATCGGGCACTTCCAAAATGCCTTCGACCATTTCGCCGGTGCGTTTGCGGGCCTTATATGAAAACTGCGGCATAAAATCTTTAATTCAAAAACCGGACGAACGTAAAAGTTTCAATAAATAATGGTAAATGGTAGGCCGGAGCG
>JAMFSJ010000062.1 GCA_026225255.1 Methylacidimicrobium fagopyrum
ATCGCTCGCCGCGGGCAGGCCGCCATAAATGAGCTTCACCAACCCTTTGTAGAAAAAATTCATATTGGCCACGCCATGTTGCCAGCGGCCTAGCAGGTAGTAAGCAACGTCCTGTTTCGGATCCAGCGCAATCGCTATCTCTGCTTCGGTTTTGATGCCGCGCGAATAATTCACTTTTGCCCGGTCATTGGCGTAAGGAAAATTTTTCGCGTAGCCAACCGCCAGGCAAATGTGGGCCGTCGCGCTTTGTGGATCCGCTTTTACCGCCTGCTGCGCACAAGCTAACGCGTGCTCCGCTAACGTTTTCTGGACGGCAGCGGAACGGGTGTCATACATCAAATCGCAAAAACATTTCGTTAAAACGCAGAGAACGGCGCTGTTGCTGGACGACAATGCTTCGGCCTGCGAATATATTTTTATGGCCGCCGTCACCTTTCCGGCCTTGGCAAAAACTTCGCCCTGCGCCAAAAGATTGGTGAACGAATTGTCCTCCGCCGACATTTGATCCGTCAGCGACAGCATCAAAAAAAGCCCGAGGCAGCCTTTTTTCAAAAACTGCCGCCAAGATGAATTTTGACAGATAACATCCTTCATACGGAAAAGCCTCAGGCGGTCCGATTACAAAACAGATAGTGCGACACCAGCCATTCTTCGCCGTTGCGGAAATCCCACAATTCGGCGCAGGCCAGATAAAACACCCGCCAATAAACCCACCAACGCGTTTCGTTTTCTGCGCCGTAAGTTTGCGCGAACAATGGGCGAATTGCCTTTTCGTTGGCGTCCATGTTTTGCAACCACGCCTCCGCCGTCTTGGCGTAATGCGTCCCGTTCACGCGCCAGTGATTTTCGAGCTCCAAATCCTTCTGAAAATAAAGCAGCAGATCATCACTGGGCATAATCCCGCCGCTAAAAAAATAACGCGCCATCCAGTCCGATTCATCCCGCGCCACAAAATGATAGGCATATTCCTTGTGCGTAAAAATATGGACGAAGAGTTTTCCTTCCGGTTTGAGCCAGCGCGAAATGTTCGCCATGAGCCGCTCGTAATTTTTCATGTGCTCGAACATCTCGACGGAAACCACGCGGTCAAAAGTTTCCGCAACGTCAAAACGATTCATGTCGCACGTGATAATCCGCAGGTTTTTCAAGCCGCGTTTCTGCGCCTCAGAATCAATATGTTGTTTTTGCGTCACGGAATTGGATACGCCGGTGATGTGCGCCAGCGGATAGTTTTCGGCCAGCCAAAGCGACAACGAACCCCAGCCGCAGCCGAGTTCGAGAATATTTTGGCCGTTGGCAATTTGCGCGCGTTGGCAGGTCAATTTCAACATCGCCTTCTCCGCCGCATCCAGCGTGGTCACGCCTTCGGACCAAAGCCCGCTGCTATATTTCAATTTTTTGCCCAGACACAATTCATAAAACTGCGTCGGCACTTCGTAATGTTGTTCGTTCGCCGCTTTGGTTTCGATGGCGATGGGACTTTGCTTGAGTTCGGCCACCAGTTTTAACAAGCGGGTTTGTTGCGCCTCGATACTGCCCTGATTTTCTTCGCGTAAACGTTCGCGCAACAACCGCCGGATGCCGATGCGGATGAGCCAGTCGGGCAACAGATTTTTTTCCAGCCAACGATCGAGTGCCAACGTCGGTTTGGGCAAGCGCAGATGATCGGTTTGGATCGGAGGATTAAGCGTCAGTGACGATTGAGTATTCATAGCTTGATGGGGGTTGAATTTGGCCGGCGCCCTTTTTTAAACCACGGCACAAACGCGCTCGTGGTGCGTTGATAGTCGCGATACGCCTCGCCTTTGTGCTTCAAAGAAAGTTCTTCCGTCAGCGGAATGCCGGTGACGCGTAGCAGAAAAAACAACATCAGTCCGGGACCGAGCACGGTGTAGCAACCGCCGGGCGAATCCCAGGCGAACAGGAAAAAACCGACCCAGACCAGCCATTCAAAAAAATAATTCGGGTGGCGCGAATAATTCCACAAACCGGCCTGACAAACGCGCCCTTGGTTTTCAGGATTTGATTTGAACTGCTTTAATTGATGGTCAGCCAGACTTTCACCAGCAAGTGCCAGAGCCCAAACGGCCACGCCCGCCCATTCCAGCCAACTGATCGCCGAATTTCGATTCAGGCAAGGCACAAGAAAAACCAGGGCGAGAAACGCGAGAATCGCCGCTTGAAACATGAAAAACCAAAACGTTTTGGAGATCAGTTTTGCGCCCCACCCGGCGCGTAATTTTTCGTAGCGGACATCTTCTCGCGGATGATGCCGCAGAACGCGTAGGCCGACATGGGTTCCCAGCCGCAAACTCCACAAGCCAGCCATCGCCGCAATCAGCCAGCGATGCGTCGAATCACCGTCCGTCATGGCGGCCAGAAAAATGACAATCGGCAAAAACCCAATTGACCACGCAATATCTACGATGCCCAGATTATTGATACATAAGGCCAGCAGCCAGACGATGAGCATCAGTCCAACCGCAAATCCGGCCACCGCCAATGCCAGACAATAAAATTCGTAAGTCATGATTTAGTTATTTTTTGGGCGCAAGGCGGAGAGTTTTTTCAACGGTGGCAGCAAAGTGAAATAAACCAGCACCGTCAAAAATGGCGCGATCACCAGCCACGCAATGATTCCATGTAATCCGGTCAAACCGAACTCTTGGAAAAATTTGGCCGGAGATTCGTGAAATTTCCGGAAAAGCTCGGGAATGGAAAAGTTGACCCGTTGCGCCCGCATCAGCCATTCGCCGATGCGGACAAAAAATAAAATCAGCAGCAGTTGCAGCGGCGACACCAGCCAATTGACCAATTGAATGACCGGCTGGTTTAACTTGAACCCAATCCCGGCGACGGCGCAGAGCGCGGTGGTGGCGCCGAGAATTGGAAAAATGCCGAGGTTCAATCCCAGCGCAATGGTCAGGGCGATTTTCTGCGGCGTCACGCCTTGGGTGAATTGCGCCAGAATCAAGGCGACGACACGTTCCCGCCAGAATTTCTTCAGGCGCGAAGGGGGATTTGTTTGAGGCATGACGCATGAAATTATTTATTGGGGCGCAATAAAACCTGTTCCAGGCGCGCATTCAGCGGCAGTTTGAAAAGAGTGATCAGCATGTAAAGGGACATGGCAATATTGCCCAAAAGCAAAATGGCCAGCAGCCAGCCGAAGCGCGCCAGCCAGCTAGTTTCTTTGTAAGCGAGCCAGATGTAAAAAGTCAGAAAGCCAAAATAACAATCGAACATCGTGGCGATGAACCACGGATGGCCAACCACCGCCGCCGGCGTTTTCCAGAGCGCACATTGAGTGCTCGCCCAACTCGTTGCACACAGCATTGTGAGGAGGACAAAACCAAAGGCGATGCGAAGAAAAAGGATCATTATAAATGTAGGGTTGAATTATTTGGACGCGTGTAAATCGCCTGCACGACGCTGATGTTGCGCCAGGCGAACGCGGCTTCGCAGTAGGACAGGTAGTAATTCCATTTGCGAATGAAACGCGTGTCGAACTTCAAGGCGCGCACCGCCGCTTCATTTTGGTTGAACGTCTGCCGCCAACGTTTCAAGGTCTCGGCGTAAGAAAGTCCGACGTCTTTTAAATCGTGTAAAAAGAGATCACCGGTCGCACGCAAGGCTTCGTTGACGCGATGAATCGAAAGAAGCAGCGAGCCGGGGAAAATATGTTTTTGGATCCAATCCACGTTTTTGCGGAGCGAATCGTGACGCGAATCCGGGCACGTAATCATCTGCAACGCGAGCAGGCCAGCGGGTTTGAGCAATTCGTGGCATTTCGCAAAATACGTTTCCAGATATTTGTCGCCGACCGCCTCAATCATCTCGATGGAGACGATCTTGTCGAATTTGCCGGTGAGCGCGCGATAATCTTGCAGTTTGATTTCAATCTGGCCGGCCAGGTTTTCTTGCTGAAATAGTTCACGAGCAAATTTGAACTGTTCTTCAGAAATCGTGACAGTGGTGATTTTACAGCCGAAATGTTTGGCGGCGTGCAAACTGAATCCGCCCCAGCCGCTGCCGATTTCCAAAATATGTTCGCCGGGTTTTAATTTTAGCTGACGGCACAGCCGGTCGTATTTGGCAAATTGCGCCTGTTCCAAAGTTTGTTCCGGCGAGGAAAATAGCGCGGAAGAATACGTCATCGTCGGATCGAGAAATAATTTATAAAAATCGTTGCCCAGATCGTAGTGCTCAGAAATGTTGCGCCGACTGGTCGTCAAACTATTAGGGCGCAACCAATGGCCGATGCGGTTTTGCCAGCCGAGCAGGTTGACGAGAAATTTTTTAGCGCGCGAACCTGACATTGCCGGCGAATTTTCCACGTTAAGAATGAACCATGAAATGACCCGCGTGATGTCATCCGTCTCCCAATCGCCGTCCACGTAAGCTTCGCCAAAACCGATGTCGCCAAACAGCACGCAGCGTTTGAAAAAGGTCCATTTGATGACGCGGACATTGGCGGAAATAGGGGCCGTCGGGTTTCCGAAAAGTTGTTTCGTGCCGTCCGGTAATTCCAGATGCAAACAGCCAAGCGTCATTTGCGCCAGTGATTGCAGGACGATGCGTTGATAAAAGCCGCCCGATTTTTGGGCGCGGGCCGCCAGCCGTGGCGGGTTCAAGCTGGCCGTAGTTTGATTCATTTTGTTCTCGCAGTCAGGGTTGAATGAGGACGTAAAACTTCGCGTTGCTGCGGCACGTTGGCGGCTTTGCGAAAAATCGGGACGCGTTTAAACCAGAGGCGCAACGCCTGCCAATGGATTAGAAAAATCACGCTCAAGGTGACGAATGGATATTTGATCGTGAACCAGAAAAGATTGCGATTGGTCAATTCCGTGCGCGCGCCAAAGAGCGATGTGATCAGGGTTTTTTCACCTTGGTCGAGATCGTCAATTTTAAGATCCAAATTTTTACCGGGAACTCTCAACTGAAAATCGAAATCCAAATCCAAGCTCGAAAAGGGCGAAACGTAAAAAAATTTGGGGACTATTTTCCGAAAGGCTTGGTCCTTATTCAGCGCGTCGGACGGGAGCAGATACAGTTTCATTTCGCGAAAGGTGTTGCCCACTTCCGCCACGCAACACAGCGGTTTCTCATCTAAATCAAAACAGTAATAGATCGAAATCGGATTAAAGACATAACCGGCAACACGCGGCAATGTCAGCAACATCACCCGGCCAGCGGGATCAAATTTGATCCCGTTTTGGTGCAAGAATCCGATGATGCGTTCCTTGAGCGGATGGGCTCCGGAGGGTTCGTGATCGGCATCATGAAACGCGTAAAGATTTTTCCGGTTATGACTGAAGCAAAGAATTTTTCGGGCCACAAAATCCAACTCGTCCAGATCCAGATAAAACATAAACAGCGCGTGCTGGAAGTGGTGCACTTTCGGCGCGAACCGATGGTGCATCACCGAACATTCGTAGAGACAAGAGTTCATAGCCAGAGCCTTTCTCCTGTGAGGGTGCGGCACAGCGCGAGGGCGGACGTCAAGGCATCTTCGTGAAAGCCATAGCGAAAATAGCTGCCGCAAAAGGAAATGTTGTTCATACGTGCATTCAACCCCGCTAATTTTTTTTGCGCCCGGATCGCATCCAGACTGAACAACGGGTGTTCATAATGGATACGTTTGAGAATGGAACTTGGATTCACAAAATTTTCACCGTTGATGGAAACGAAATAATTTTGACGGTCGGAAACTTTCTGTAAACTGTTCATCCAATAGATCGTCGCCGGCGAAATTTTCCCATCCGCGTCACGATCCATGCGGTAATTCCACGAGGCCCAGCACAATTTGGATTTCGGCATGACCGACGCGTCGGTGTGTAGCAACGCGACGTTCGGCTGATATTTGAATTTTCCCAGCAGCGAGGATTCTTGCTCGTCGGCATCCACCAACAGCTTCAAGGTTTCATCGGCGTGACTCGCGAAAATGACGTGATCGAAAACCTCAATCTGCCCGGTCGCATCCAGAACCTGAACGCGGTTGCCGTCGCGCCGGACGCTGACGGCACCATTTTTTAATTTTAACTTTTCGCGGAAAGGCGCAGTGATTTTTTCAACGTAAGATTTGGCACCGTTGACGACCGTGAACCACGGATGTTGCGTGTGCAGGCCGAGAAATCCGTGGTTGTGGAAAAAGCGGAGCAACGTGACGGCGGGAAATTCCAGCATCAATTCCGGCGGCGTGGACCAGACGGCGGAACTCATGGGCACGAGATAAAAATTGAGAAAATCTTCACCGTATTTTTTGAGGTGAACGTAATCGCCAAGGGTCGTATCGGTAAATTTTCCGGAGTCCAACGTTTCCATCGCTTCGCGGTTGAAACGGTTGATCTGCCAAATCATTTTCCAGAAACGCGGGCGAACGAGATTTTTTCGCTGGGCAAAAAGATGGTTCAAACTGGAACCGCAGAACTCCAGCCCCGTCGGCAAATGCTGGACGCTGAACGACATCGCCGCTGGTTGGGTGGCAACTTTCAGTTCGTGGAACAGGCGCGTGAGATTCGGATACGTAACGTGATTGAACACCATAAAACCGGTGTCGATCGGCACCGAACGGTTGGCTTCATTCACTGAGACGGTGTTCGTATGACCGCCGATGTAGTCGTTTTTTTCGTAAAGAGCTAGGTCGAAGCGGCGTTGCAAAAAATGCGCGCAGCCCAATCCAGCAATGCCGGTCCCGATGATCGCGACCCGTTTCATGGGCGATGCGCAGGACGGGTTGAAATTTTACTTCCGATGCGAATTGGATGTTGATTTTCATAAGCAGTCAGCGGCACGGGTTTCAGATTCCAAATGAGACCGGTCCAAGAAAGCACTTTGAGCACATAGTAAGAGATGTCGATTTCCCACCAGTAAAAACCCTGGCGTGTGGCGCTCATGTAACGGTGATGATTATTGTGCCAGCCTTCGCCGAGCGTGATGAGGGCGAGGAACAGACTATTACGGCTGTTGTCAGCGGTTTCGTAACGCCGGTTACCGAGCAAGTGCGCGAGGGAATTGATACTGGACGTGGCGTGAAATAAAACGGTCGTGCTGATGAAAAATCCCCAGACCAGCAATTGCCACGAGGTCACGCCGAGGGCGGGAAAAAAGACGCTGATCAAATAACCCAGCCCAAACAAGGATCCGGCAAACAGGATCGGCACCAGCGAATCGAAGCGATTCAAAAAAACGAGTTCGGGATATTTCGTCAGATCGCGAACTTGGGAATAATCCGTGGGGAAATTTCTGCCGCTGGTGATCCAGCCGATGTGCGACCACCAAAAGCCGCGCAGGGTCGGCGAGTGGACGTCTTCTTCTTCATCGGAATGTTTATGGTGATGACGATGTTGATAACTCCACCAGAGCGCACCGCGTTGAACCGCGGTTGCGCCCAGCACCGCAAAGAGAAATTGAACGGCGCGTGAAGTATGAAAGGTTTTATGTGAAAAATAACGGTGATAAAAACCGGTGATCGCAAACATACGGATCAAATAAAGGGCGATCGCAGTCGCCACGGCAAACCAACTCCAGCCCACCAAAAAAACGGCGAGACAACCCAGATGCAAAAAAATGAAAGGAACGATCCGCGACCATTCCACTTTATCCGGCTTCGCTTGAATTTTGGCAAAATCTTCCTGGCCAAAATCCGAATCAAACCATTGCACGAATGAAACCAGACCGGAGCGAAATAGGGTGTTTATTTTTTTCATAATGTCAGTCAGATTTGCATTTCATCTGTTAAATCGTCTGGCGAGGGCGATTGGATGCACTAAAGTTTTGCATCCGTTTGAGATTGGCGCGCGTTGTTTAATTGAAGATGCCAACTTGTTACCCATCGGATGATTTGATATGAATGTATGCGCGCAAAATAATTTTGTGCGGGTTGTTCCGATTTTCGATGTAAGATCGGCCAGCCGTTTTTTATTTTTACCCAAATTAGTGAACGAACAGGAAACCAAGGATCGCGACATTGAATTGCTGCGCCGGATTGCCACCGGCGATCGCGGTGCGTTCGCGGAATTTTACGACCTGTATTCTTCGTTGATGTTTTCCGTGGCTTATAAAATTCTCAACAACGCCAGCGAAGCGGAAGATGTCTTGCAAGAAGTCTTCCTTCAAATCTGGGAAAAGGCCGGCAAGTTCGATCCGAAACTGGGAAAAGCTGCCAGTTGGGCGGCGATTTTAGTTCGCAATAAAGCGATCGACCGCATCCGCGCTTCGCAACGCCGGACCCGCCTCGCCGAAGAAGCTGGCGTGGAACAGACGATCGCCGGCGAAATGATTGAAACGGCCAACGAATCCATTCACGGCCACGAAAAGGCAAAACTGATTCAATCCGCGATGGTGGAATTACCCACGGAACAACGGCGCGCCATCGAGCTGGCGTATTTTTCCGGCCTGACGCAAAACGAAATTTCCGAAAAATTAAAGGAACCACTGGGCACCGTCAAAGCGCGCATCCGGCGCGGCCTGTTGAAGCTGCGTGATCAATTGGAGGGGTTGTTATGATTGATGAACGCATGGAAGAGCAGGCTTCATTACATGTTCTCGGCGCGTTGTCGCCGGCGGAAGCGCGTGGATTTAAGCAGGCGATGCAGGCGAATCCTGAGTTGAGAGATTTTGTCGCCAGTTTGACCGCCGCGGTCGGAGCCTTGGTCGGTGAAGTGCCGTTAGTGGAACCGCCGCCGCAGTTGCGCTCAAAAATTCTGGCGCAAGTAACCCCGTTGCAAAAAACCATTTCCTTGCCAGAACGCCAATCCCGTCCGGCATTCTGGCTGCCGTGGACATTTGCCAGCGGCCTCGCCCTTCTCTGCGTGCTGTTGTTTGCCCAGGATACGCGGTTAAGCAAAATCATCGGCCAGCAAGGACAGCAAATTGATCAGTTGAATCAGTTCGCACAATCGTTGCAATCGGCGACTAATAATTTGCAACAAACCGTGCTGGCGTTGCAGGAAACCAACCGGCTCGTCGGCCTGCGCATCGCGATGTTAAATTCACTCGTGGCGGATGCGCCCAAAGCCATTGCGGTTTCGCTGTGGGATAATCAAAAACAAGATGGTGTTTTCGTGGCGCAAAATTTAAAACCGCTGGCGGCGAATCGTGATTATCAACTGTGGATCATTGATCCCAAATACAAAACGCCCGTGGATGCCGGCATCGTTCGCGCGGACGCCAACGGCAGTTTACGCGTGGCGTTTAAAGCGAAACAGTTTATCAACGATGCGAAAACCTTCGCCGTCACCGAAGAAGCCAAGGGCGGCGCGGACGTGCCCACGCTTAAAAATTTGGTGCTCGCCAGCAATTGATCGGCGACTGGCGGACAACGCGCTCCGCCCCAGAACCCAGATCCAAGCCATCCTCAATCCCGCTGGCTGAATTCGCGGATCATCGCTTTCCACCACGGCGCAAGTTTTTCTTCGGGCCGCAACCACGCTTGTTGATGCAGCCACACCATTACGCGTTGATCCGCCATGACGGACATGCGTTCCGGTTTGCGCAATTTTTCCGGGCCTTCACACAATAATTTTTCGCCCAGCGCACGCACGCCGTCGGTGCCCGCACCGAGCCGCGTGAATTGCTCGGCGTAAGTCGGGTTCAATTGTTTTTCCCGCAACAACGAAACGTGGATCGCGTTGACGTAAGGATCGAGCACCGCTTCGGCCAATCCGGCGTGGTCGCCGCGGGGCGTTTGGTCGTCGGTCAGGTCGTGAATTTTCATGCGCGACCGCAATGAAACAATTTCCATCGGCGGATTCGTTTCTTCCGGCGTCAGAAAAATTCCCAGTCGCCGCGCCCACAGGCCGAGGCTGCGACGGCTCGTCAACACACTTATCGGAATGGAAAAAACCATCCCCGCGAGCACCGGCATAAACCACCAAAACAAACTCGGTTCCAAGCGCCACATGCCCGTGCCCCAAAGTATGCCGATGAGCGTGTGCCCCCAATGCCGTTGAATCGCGTAAAGCCAGCTCGTGCCGTCGGCGCCGCGTTTTTGCGTCGCCCAACCGACACTGATGCCCGCGATATTGGTCAGCACAAACCGCGTGTGCCAGAGCATCAACAGCGGCGCGTGCAGCGTGGAAAAAGCGGTTTCGCCGATGACCCCGAGGGTGGCACGACTTAATCCGCCGAACGCTTTGCGGCGCGGCCAATCGAGCGCGAGATCAATCAGCGATAAACATTTCGGCAACATCAGCACGACCATGCAGATCACAAAAATCAGGAAGGCGTGCTCGGTGCCGCTCCAATGGGCGAGATAAGGTGTGAACGGTTGCACGGGTATATCAGACAGTCCCGTGGAAAGTTGATACCAATAAATCCAATTGAACATCAGCAAAAACGCGAGCCAGAGCGGGCCGGCGAGATAACCGAAAATCCCCAACAACAAATGCAACCGGCTCACGCCGCGCAGCCCTTTCGCGAACAAAACGAGGCTGTGTTGCATATTGCCCTGACACCAGCGCCGTTCGCGTTGTGCGTTTTCGATCAATGCCTGCGGCGCTTCTTCGTAGCTGCCGTCCAGATCGTAAGCGAGCCAGACGCTCCAATTTGCGCGCACCATCAGCGCGGCTTCCACGAAATCGTGGCTCAAAATTTGACCCCCGAAGGGTTTGCGGCCGGGCAATTGCGGCAGGTCGCAAAATTGCATGAACGGTTCGGTGCGAATGATGGCGTTGTGACCCCAATAATTTCCGAGGTCCAGCGCCCAATAATTTAAGCCGGCGATGAATACCGGCGCGTAAAGACGATTGGCAAACTGCTGGATGCGGCCGAACAACGATTCCGCATTTACGAGCGCGGGCACGGTTTGAATGAGGCCGACCGTCGGGTGCGCTTCCATCATTTTCACCAAATCCACGAGCGTTTCGCCGCGCATGATGCTATCGGCATCACAGCAAATAAAGTAGCGATAGCGACGGCCCCACGTGTTCAAAAAATCGCGCACGTTGCCGCTCTTGCGTTCTTCGTTGAATAGGCGGCGGCGATAATAAATTTTGCCGAGCGCATCCAGTTCGCGCACGAGTTCGTGCCAGCGACGTTCTTCTTCGACCCATTTGTCCGGGTCGGTGGAATCGCTCAGGATGAAAAAATCAAAGCCATCGAGCTGGCCGGTTTTCGCGAGCGATTCGTAAGTCGCGCGCAAACCTTCATAAACGCGCACCGCATCTTCGTTGTAGATCGGAAAAATGATCGCCGTGCTGACGCCGGAAATGTTTTGATCGCGAAATTTTTTCAACCCCGTAATGCGCCGCTGCGTGCCGAAAAGGCGGATCAGAAAACCATAAACGCCGTGCACACAACCAATCGCCGTGAGCAAAAATAGAATGATGAACAACCCGAGCAACACCGTGCGCGAGCCTGACCATCCGGTGCGCCAGAGCAAGTCGGCGAAAATCATCGTGACCACTCCGGTCAGCAGCACGGCGGAGGAATAAAACAAGAACAGCCGCCAACCGCGCCGGAGCCGCAGCGGTTTTACTTCCGAGATGTTTAGGGGATCAACCATTTTGCTTGAACCAATCCATCAGCAAAGACCACTGATCTTGGACTTTATTGAAACCGCCGTGAGTGAGCCAGAAAAGCGCGACGAACAGCAGCGCAAATAACGTCCACGCAAAGCCCATGCGGACATACGGATATTTGCCAAGATTCGTCAGCGTGGTGATCGGGCCGAGATCGAGCGGGCGCGGCGTCATTTTGGATAATTGAAAATCCGGGCCGGCGAGCAAAAAGGTTTCGCGCATCGCCCCGACAAATTCTTCCGGCCACGGGCCGGGACGCAAAAATTGATCCTGCCATTTGCCCGGCATGTCGGCGAGCAGCAACGCCAAACGTCCGCGCGTGGATAGCGTTTGATCGGAATTCGTGGGCGACGTTTGCAACACTTCCGCGAACCAAATCACAACGAGACGCTCCATTTCTTCAAAGGCAAGTTCGGTAGCGGAGCGATTTAACTCGGCGGGGGCGCGCAACTGGGCGCGTTCGAGCACGCGCAGCACGAGTTGCCCGAGCAAGGGCTTATTGCGGATGCGCAGGGCGTGAAAATAATTTTCCACCTTCGCATAGGCCGCATTCCATTCTTCCAACGAACGTCCGGCGAGATCACCGGGGGCGTTGGTCAAATTTGTCAAGGTGGACTCCATTGATACGTCCAAGTTTCGCCGACCACGTCCGCGCCGGTGTGCAACGTGCAGCGCAAATCCACGGCCGCGTGATTGCCCGCATTCGGTTGCATGGTTAGAAAGACGCGCCAGGTGCCGGCGTCGGCGTTGCGCACGACGTAATTTTGCACGATAGCCGCATTCGAACTGCAATTGGCGATGGCGATCGGCGGCTGACCGGAGGTAACGCCATCGAGATTCGGCCCGTCGAAATCAATGACGAATTGCCGCGCGCCGGGAAATTTCGCATCCACGCCCACGCGCGTGGCGATGACTTTATTGGCCGAAATTTTCAAGTCCGTTTCCCGCGTCCACTTCATCGTGTAACCAAAACGGAACGGCTGGAGCGGCGCCGGTTTATTTTTCGGATCCCAAAAGGCGACAATGTTATCAAGGCCTTCGTAAGTAGTGCTTAATTCGACGAGATGCAAACTGCCTTCGCCCCAATTGCCGTGCGGCTCGATCCAGACACTCGGCGTGAGGCTGTAAAGATTGAACATGTCCTGATACGCGGAGAATTTACGTTCGCGCTGGAGCAGGCCGAAACCGCGGATATCCGGCGCGTTAAAAATTTGGTGGCGCAGCTTGGTCGGATTGTCGAGCGGCCGCCAAAACACTTCGCCGTTGCCCATTTGCACGAGCAAGCCGTCGGTGTCGTGGACTTCGGTGCGATAATCATCCGGTTTGTGTTCCGAATTTTTGCCGAACCAAAACATGCTCGTCAGCGGCGCGAGACCAATCGTATCAATGGGTTTGCGATTTGGATTCACCGCTTGAATCGTGTTCGTGGTGCGCAAATAGAGCACGGCGTCCACATCGCACACGGTCGTTTCGCCGGGACGCAGAAGAAATTCATACGCACCAACGCAACTCACGCTATCGAGAATCGCGTAAAGCCGCAGTTCCGTGTCGTCGCCGTTTGGTTTGCCGAGCCACCAATCGGTGAAGATCGGAAATTCTTCGGGCCGATCATTTTCGCCCGAGTCCACCGCCAGACCGCGCGCGGATTGGCCGTAATGTTGACCTTTGCCGAGCAATCGAAAATAACTCGCGCCCAGAAAGGAACCGAGTTCGTCAAGTTGATTCGTTTGGTTCAGCGGATACAACACACGAAAGCCCGCATAACCGGTTTTCGCCGGGACTTGCTGGGCGAGGCCGGTAAGTTTGCCGTAATCAAAAAAGTCCTGCACAAAACGGATCGGCTGCGTGTGGGTCAGCGTAAATTCGTTCATGTGCACCGGTTCATTGTAAATATAGCCGGGGTGAAAAAATTCGATGCGAAACGGCAGATTGTCCTTCGACCACAAAGCTTGATCGCGGCGAAAACGGATTTCACGATATTTATCGTAGTTCAGATTGTCCTGCTGCAAGACCTTGGGCAAATCCGCCCGCGGCGAATGAAATGGCTCTTGCGCCCGCTTCAACGCCAGTCGCGCCACGTAATCAAGATTCACCTCGGCTGATTCCGCTGCGGAAACAACCGTGGTTGCCAGCAAATTTCCCACTAAAAACAACAAGCTGTAAAATCGCCACATTCCGCTAAGGAGAAACGAAAACGGTGCCTTTTGCAAGTATTCCGCAGACGAGGGAATCAACCACGGATGGGCACGGAAGGAAAATGTGGATTGACGTGGATTTAACTTGCCCCGCTTTAATCCGTGAAAATCCGTGTTCAAGCCTTTCCCTTCCGTGGTTGAAATTGACGCTGTCCGCTTTTCTGCTAAGTTGTGCGGCCAAATATGAACCGTAATCCGCATGTTGCCATAGTCGGCGCCACGGGCGCTGTCGGCATCGAAATGATCCAAACGCTGGAAAAAAGAAATTTTCCGGTCGGCAAACTCACGTTGCTCGCCTCGGCCCGTTCCGCTGGCAAGACACTGAAATTTCGCGGCGCGGACATCACGATCACCGAACTCACCAAAGATTCATTCGCGGGTATTGATATTGCGTTGTTCAGCGCAGGCGGCGGTATTTCCAAGGAATTTGCGCCCATCGCGGCCAAAGCCGGTTGCGTGGTCGTGGATAATTCCAGCGCGTTCCGGCAGGATGAAAACGTTCCGCTGGTCGTCCCGGAAATCAATGCCGCCGATGTGAAAAAACACAAAGGCATCATCGCCAATCCAAATTGCACCACGGCCATCACGCTTATGGCGTTGTATCCGCTGCATCAAGCGTTCGGCGTTAAGCGTGTTTTTGCCTCCAGCTACCAGGCCGTCAGCGGCACCGGCGCGCAGGCGATCGAAGAATTGAAGCGCCAAGTCGGCCAAGTTGTTTCCGGCCAACCGGTGACGAAGGAAGTGTATCCGCACCAGATCGCGTTCAACGTTTTGCCGCAGGTGGATTCCTTTTTGCCAAGCGGTTATACGAAGGAAGAAATGAAGATGGAAAACGAAGGCCGCAAAATCATGCACCACGCGAATTTCCGCGCGAGCGTGACCTGTGTGCGCGTGCCCGTCTATCGTTCGCATTCCGTCGCCGTAAGCGCCGAATTTGAAAAACCGATCACGGTCGAAGCCGCGCGGGCCGTCCTCAAAAACGCACCCGGTCTCGACCTCGTAGACGAACCGGAAAATAAAAAATATCCGATGCCGTTATTCACCTCCGGCAAGGATAATTGCGAAGTCGGCCGTATCCGCGTGGATTGCGCGTTGGACAACGGCCTCGCGTTCTGGGTCTGCGGCGATCAATTGCTCAAAGGCGCCGCATTGAATGCCGTGCAGATTGCGGAAGAATTGCTGAAGTAAATTGCGATGGAGCGAGACTCCGGCGAGCCGAAATTAAAATAAGGAAAGCAGGAATCTAGGAAACGGATTCCTGCTTTCTTGTTTTCGTTATTAAAGATTCATGGATTATGGCTTATTCGCATCCTTCGTATACGCCCCCAAA
Source organism: Methylacidimicrobium fagopyrum (assembly GCA_026225255.1). Lineage (GTDB taxonomy): Bacteria > Verrucomicrobiota > Verrucomicrobiia > Limisphaerales > UBA11358 > UBA11358. Next base: position 15,048 of record JAMFSJ010000062.1, read on the forward strand.
ATCTTCATGTGCGCGGCACTGGCGGCGTCGATGACGCTCACGATTTTTCCCCATGGCGCATTTTTATCCGCGCGCATCGCGAGTTTCGCTTGCGGATTTTTAGACGCCTCATCGCGGAGTCGACCTTGTAATTGGTCCAACGTCACCGGCAAACCATCGCTGCCCACGCGGAACATGCCTTGCGCGTCAATGTTCACGATGAACGGTGGATTTTCATTCGCGCCAGATTTCAAGGCTTGCGAAGAATCCGGTAGCGTGAGTTTCAACGCGGGCTGTTGCTTGAACGTCGTGGTCACCAATAGAAAAATCACCAGCACGATCAACACGTCAATCAAAGCAACGATGATGATGGCGGGCGCGGGACGGCGTTTGCGGATTAAAAATTTCATTTTTTATCGCGATATTGGCGGCGAATAAAATCATCGCACAACGTTTCCATCTCCACGGCGAGCACCTCGACTTTTTTAGTGAAATAACTCCACGCGATCAGTGACGGAATGGAAATAAGCAAGCCGATCAACGTCGCTCGCAGAATCAAGCTGATGCCGACGGCCAATTTCGACGCGTCATTCATATTGTTCAATCCCGTTTGGCCGAGATTGCCGAACACCGTGATCATGCCGAGAATCGTGCCGACAAGGCCGAGCAACGGCGCGATGCCGATGATGATTTCCAACACGATCAAGCCGCGTTCGAGCCGGACGATTTCCCGCCGCGCCGCCGTTTCGAGCGCGCTGACGTTTTCCACTTTCGGCCAATCCAGATGGCTGCTCGTGTTCAGCAATAAACGTCCGAGCGTTGACGGTTGAGTTTCGCATGCGCGGCGCAAGGCTTTAATGTCTTCCGGCGTCGAACACTCTACGAGGGCACCGGTGATCGCCGGCGGCACAACGTTATCCCAGCGCAACGTCCAGCCGCGCCAAATCACAACGCCGAGTCCAACGACCGACGTCAGTCCCAATAAAACATAGACAAATATTTCCATAAAAAATTCCGATCAATAGTAATTAAACGTGAAGGTGATTTCCCGAAAATTCGCACCAATAATTCGGCGCATGTCGTCTGGCCATTTGCCGAACGGCGCAGAATCCTGGATGGCCGCCTGACAAACATAGCCCCACAAATCGCCGACCGAGTTTCCTAAAATTTCAACATTTTCAATCGTGCCGTCATATTTCAATTTGAAATGCACCTGCACTTGGCCCGTGCGATCCTGGGCAAATTTTTGATTGTCGAGTAAATCCTGCCAGCGCTGAGAAACCGCTTCGATAATACGCCGGTCGTAATCACCTGTTAAGGTGGATTTCACGTCCAAATTCGACTGAAAACTGCGGCGCGCCCCGCCATCCTGTTGCATTTTCCGTCCGGGCAAATGGTTTTGCTCGCGAGCTTCCGCGAGAGTGCGTGGGCGAGGTTTTGGTGGCGTAGCTTTTTGTTCTTCCGTTTTTTTCTCCGCGACTTTGGTGGATTTCACATCCCCCAGATTCATGGGCGAGATCGGCTGCGCGGCTTCCGCCGGCGGTTTTTCCGGGGCGGGCGGGCTTTCCTTTGGCGGTGTTGGCGCCGGTGAGGGTTGCAATTTGGAAAATTTTGGCACGTCCTCAGTTTTGGGCGAGTCCTTCTGTTTGCCGTCCAACTTCGGCTGGTTCAAATTTTTATCTTCGTCTGGATTCGACGCGTGCGAATTCTTATTGGAATAATAAATCGTCTTCTTCGGCGGCTCGGGATCGGATTGCAACACATCCACAAAAATCGTGGGATCAACTGGCTGCGGTTGCGGTTGGATTTGCGCGAGCGTTGGTGGTTTTTTGGCGGGTTTGTGCAACCAGGCAGGCAGGTGCCAGTTTTGCCACCAGCCGTATTTTTTCCCGAGTTCGTAACCGCCAAAGACTGAGAGATGCACGAGCAGCGAGAAGGCAAGCGCGATCAATAACCGTTCCAGATCGGAACGGCTTAAACGCAAAGAACGCTGTTCGGCGCGTGCCATAAACAATCATTTTGCCGCACGAATGACAGCGGGGCAACTGCTAGATTTTTAATCGGGGAATTCAACGCAAAGGTGTAGCGGTGAAGTGTTTAACCACGAACACACGAAATTGAGAAGGCGCATAGCATGACGCACCTTACCAGCACAAAATTTCCGCCTTCCGCTTTCCCGCCTTCCGTTTTTCCCTCGCCACGCCTTTGCGTTGAATTTCGCCCGGCAATTTGGTCTCATCAGCTCATGCCGAAGATTTCACTCGCCGCCGTTGTTAAACATTGCGACCAGACTTTGCGCACGCGCGACGTCGGCGATTACAGCGGCGCGGTGAATGGTTTGCAGATGGAAAATTCCGGCAGCGTCATCAAAATCGCCGCCGCTGTGGACGCGAGCATTACCACCATCAAGCTCGCCATCGCTGCGAAAGCTGATCTGCTCATCGTGCATCACGGATTATTTTGGAGCCCGCGCCAGCCGTGGACGGGTAAAAATTACGAACTGGTCCGTCTGCTCGCCGAAAATAACCTGGCCGTTTACAGTTCGCATTTACCGCTCGACGTTCATCCAAAACTCGGCAACAACGCTCAACTCGCCGCCGCGCTCGGCTTGAAAAAATTACAGCCGTTTTTTGAAAGCCATGGCCAGAAGATTGGATTGCAAACGCGTCAAAAAATTTCCCGAACCGAACTCGCCCAAAAACTGGAACGCGCGACCGGCGTAAAACCAAAACTACTTCCCGGCGGAAACGAAACAAGCGAACGCATCGGCATCGTGACCGGCGGCGCGGGTGGCGAATTAAAACAGGCCGCGAGCGAAGGCGTGGACACCTTCATCACCGGCGAAGGCCCGCATTGGACGTTCGCGCTGGCGGAAGAATTGGGCGTGAACGTTTTTTACGGCGGCCATTACGCGACGGAAACATTTGGCGTCAAAGCATTGTCGGCGGAGCTCGCAAAGAAATTCAAACTGCCGTGGGAATTTTTGGATCATCCGACCGGGCTTTGATATTATCGTGATTCCGTTAACCTTGGCCTGATCGGAACCGAGCCATGCTCAACGCTCTGCTCAAAAAAACGCGCACAGCCTAATAACCATTGTGGATTATCGAAAAACAATTTTAGACCAAACGGATCGGTTTCATTTGAACGCGGCTTCGGGTTGGCTCGGCTTGGGCGATTTTGATTCCGCCGGCGCTGAGCTGGAACAAATTTCGTCGCCGATGCAGGATCATCCCGAGGTGCTCTTGACGCAGATCGAAATTTGCGATGCGGGCAAAAAATGGAAATCACTTTTACCGGTCGCCGAAAAGATATTGCAGCAATTGCCCAAGCTCGATTCGGTTTGGATTCACCGCAGCTTTGCCTTACACGAATTAAATCGGACGCAGGAAGCCTTTGACGCCTTACTGCCCGCCGCCAAGAAATTTCCGAAACGCTGGCTCATTCGCTATAACTTGGCGTGTTATTGTGCGCAGCTGGGGCAAGCGGACGAAGCACTGCGTTGGCTGCAACAAGCGATGAATCTCGCCAGCAAAAAGGAAATCAAAACGATGGCGTTGGGCGACCCGGATTTTGCGCCGTTGCGAAAAGAAATCCGCGCGCTTTAGAAAAGCATTTAGCCTGCGCTGCGTCCGACCAATCAGTTTTTCCGGGTCTGGTCAGGAAAATACGTTTTGACGCCGGGTTTGAAAGCGGTGCCGATGCCGTCGCCGGGCCACCAATGATTTTTGGGCTGGTCTTGAAAATACAGAAAACTATAACCGATCCGTTGGGCAAATTGCAGGAGCTTGTCGGTCAGGAGGGAGTTGTCACTCATGACGATTGAAGCAGAGTGCAGGCGCGGTTCGATGGCGATGAATTCGGACCATTCGTAATCCGGTTCGTGGCAGCTATCGTGCAGGAAAATATCGGTCGGCTGGTTGAATTTTTTGAGCGAAGCAATGGAGTCGCCGATGATGATCTGGCAATATTTTTTGTAAGGCTCGGCAAGCAAATGCCCGCAATCAGCGGCGATGTCGGTGGCGTAAACGATGCCGGGAAAGCCTTCCTTATCATTCTGCAACAACGCGGCGGCGATCACAGCGGTGCCGAGACCGCGATCCACTCCGGTTTCCACAATGACGCGTGGCTTGGTGGCGCGCACCAGCGCATACCAGCCGAGGCGTTTGCCGTAGCGCGGTTCGACATCGCAACTGTGCCGGTCGGGGCTGGCGAGCGTGCGTTCGATCAGTAATGAGCGCAAGGCTTGGTCGTTTTCCACTTCGCGGATGTAGCCTTCGATGACGGAAACTTCATGGCCCGTGACCACGGCGATGTAGCTGGCGAGATATTGCCCGTTCAATTCCGTCAGATTGTAAGTCCAATTATAATATTCTTTCGAGGTGAAAACCCAACCGAGCGCGAGTTTGAGCTGCCGGAACATGGGCGGCAAACCGAAAAGGACGAAACGAACGGGAATCATCAACAACCGGCCGACGGCGGTGTAGCGGACAAAAGAACGGATGGACATAATTATAAAATCAATGTTGGTTTCGCGTTTTGAACTGGCGCGGATTTTGGCGGAAGCGGTTAATAATGAAAAGGATTTTCAGGCTGATACGACCGTTCAACGGGCGCGTTCTTGAGCGCATTTTTGAAACAGCGCAACCAGTTCTGCGTAAATTTTTTGACGGTCAACTTTCTGGCGAAGATGCGTGGCGGCTCCGGGTGGAAGTTGGTTGCCGTGAATGAAAAATTTCACTTTCTCGGCGAGCTCATCCAGATTTTGCACGATGAAACCGTTGACGCCGTTATCAATCATGTCATTGCAACCGGCGATGTCAAAGGCGACGACCGGCAGGCCGAGGGCTTGCGATTCCAAAACATTGTAGGGATAGCCTTCCCATTTGGCGGTGGTGATGAAAAGGTCGCCTTGCCGATAGGCGTCGGCCATTTGCTGGTTGGCGACGTGACCCCAGAATTTTACGTTCGGCCATTTCTTTTGGCACTCGAGAATCAAGGGCTTGAGTTCGCCATCGCCACAGATATTCCAAACAATCTGGTCTTGGTGCGCGGGATTGATTTTGTCGATGAGCCGCACGAGATCGTTGACGCCCTTTTGTTCCACCAAACGGCCGACCCAGATGAGGTTAAATTTTTCCTGATCCAACTTGCCCGCAAACGGAAACTGATCCGCATTCGCGGCAAAGGTTTCAAAGTTGAACGGATAATAAATTTTTTCGACGCGCCGCTTGGGAAATTGCCGCGACAGGGCTTTCAGCGTGAAATTATTGATCACGTGATAGCCGGTGACGCCGCTCGCCAGCCAGTTGTAGAAGAACGAGGTGAAAAGGAGATTATGCAGCTTGGCGTGCAACTTTTCCGCGATGGGATAAACGTGCGGGATATGGCAACCGAAAATGATCGGCGGCACTTTGCGATAGCCCATGACAAACTTGAAGAAAAACGGCTCGGTGATGTCGTTCCGCGAATAGACGACATCGTAGTCCTGAAAGCGTTGGACGAGTTCGCCAAAGGTGCGGCATTTGAAATAGTTCGCCTTGCCGAGCTTGGCCTTGATGGATTCGTAGGATTCGCGATACAACAATTTCGGGTCGAATTTTTTGCCGAAATAAACGTTGTGCAACTTACCGTATTTCAAGTTGAAGGCATCGTCCATCGTAAAAATATCCACTTGCACGCCTTCCAATTCTGAAAGGTCGTGCGCGGTCTCGATGAAATATTTTTCCAACCCGCCGCCGATTTCCAGCAGCGTCGCCGCGTAGTAGGCGACGCGGATTTTTGGTTTAGAGTTCACGGGTTGATCGCCATCGCCAGATTAGGTTGCCGGTTGGCGACGGGTCAAAAGGAACAGCAGGCCGGACAGGATCAACCCGACGATGAACGCGGCCAGCGTGATGTAAAGCGGCTTGTTGGGCATTCTGAATTGAAATTTCACCGTGTGCATGCCGGGGGCCAGATAAACACCGCGCATGATGTAATTACAACGCAATAGTTCCGCGGGTTTACCATCCACGGTGACGTGCCATTGCGGATCATATTTGTCGTTGAGCAACAAAACGGAAGGCGTGGTAGCGTTCGCGGTGAGCACGATATCTCTCGGCGAATAGCTTTTGAATTCGACCGTGCCGGGATTTTGATTGGTTCCACCGTTGACAGCGAAGGCGGGCAACGGGGCGGCCAGCAGGACAGTTTGTTGCGGATCAAAGGCGGGCGACGCCAATTCTTTCAAGGTCAGAAAATCATTGGTGCCGATCGTGGCCAAAGTTTTCAATTCATCAACCCGCAGACCGTTGGTGGTGAAGTTTTTGATGTCGGCCAAACTATTCGTTTGCCAGTTGGCGTAAAGTTTGACGCGCGGCAAAACACCGGTGAAATCGAAGAGCGCCAGATCGCCATCGGGACTCGGAGTCACGGTGAGCTGCTCATAACTGGTCGCTTGCGTGACGCCAGGTTTGGCGATGACATCGAAGCGTTGCGCGATGTGGAAGCGGCCTTTGCCGGGATCAAGCTGCGTATTGAGCACGTTTAAAAATCCGGCCGCACCGAGCAGGTAACGCGTGTTAGTGAGTTCCCAACGACGGGCGAAGAGTGATATTTTGTCTTCGGCGCTGGGATGAAAGGTTCCCCAATAGGCCAGGACATTTTCCGGCACGCGTGGCATTTGAATGACGTCGAGCGATTGGATGTTGTAATACGGGAAATGTTGTTGCGACCATTCGATGCCATAAATGCCGCCAAACGCGTTGTCGTAGCCGCGCAATTGGGATTGAGCCTCAAACGGCAGGACGGCGACGCGATTTTCGTAAGATTTTTGGCGCAGGAAATCTTCGATCGGATTGAGCGAGCCAACTTCGTATTTATTTTTGTAATCCCAATGGATGACATACGGCAGATCGGCGCGGACGAGATCAAAAACCAGTAATGAGCCCAGCAGCCACGCGCCGATTTTGAAACGTGGACCGGCGAAATAACCGGCCATAAATAGCGCGACCAACCCGATGGCGATGGCAAATAAAACCAGGAACCAACCGGCTTGGCTGATGCTGAAAGCCGCTACTTCATCTGCGCTGGGCATGTGGCCAGCGTGTTCAGGATCAGGCATGCCGACTTTTTGGAGGTATTGAATGAGCTCCGGTTTGTGGGAGATATACAGGCACCAGCCAATGACGCAGGCGATGAAAATTCCGGCGCCGGCAAAAATCAATTTACGGTCGAACCCGGCAGCTTTTTTCCACCAGCTTTGCCAGTGCGCTACCAGACCGGCAGACGTTGACGCCGTCGGTGCCAGCTGGCGTTGCGACAGGGCGTTGACACCATAGGCAAACAAAATGACGGCTGCCCACGAAAAAAAGAACAGGAACTTGGCAGGGTTACGGATAGTGGAAAAATAGGGCAGTTGATACAATGCCCCGTAAAACATCGGGGCGAAACGTCCCCAAGCAATCGGTAAACACACGATTAAAACGAAGGTCCAAAACCAGATGGATTTTTTTTGCGCGCTGGAAAAAGGTGAGTTTTGCCGCCGTAATGATTGGGCAATCGTCCAGCCCGCCAGCAGTAAAACGAGTATGCCAGTGTAATTTTCACCGCCGGTGAAACGCATGGAATAGCCTGGTCCAGAAGGTGGCTGGCCAGGCGCGCCGCTGTCAAAGAAACGGTCAATTGCCGGGGTGCGGCCGGCGCCGCCCCAATTAACGCCGCCGCGATAAGCGTCTTGTAAGAGGGGCATCATGTTGTCCGGCGTGTCCATCTTGTAACCAAACAGGCCGGGGACAAATAAGCCGAACGTCTCGATTTTTGGCAGGCTCCATTGCGTGGCCCCATCCCAGTTGGCGGCTTTGGTCGCCTCATCTTGGGCGGTGCCCGCAATACCTTGGATTTGCGTGCCTACCAGCGCGGTGACGGTTTGGCAGGCAATAAAACCGGCAAAAACCGCCACAATTGCCACGCGTCCGACGCCGCGAGCCGTTTTGACTACGAAACTTCCGTCCGCATCCGTTACGGCCCGATAAAAAACAAACGCCGCGATGAACAAGCTGTAAAGGGCGCCCACATCCGCGGCTTCGATGACGTTGATGCCCACGCACAAACCAGCGAGGGCAAATTGAATCAAACGGGTTAACACCGAATTTTGACGGTTGTCGGCGACGATCAGCGCTAAGGCAAAGAAATCCATGCCGAGGGCAATTTGATGCGAGGCCGTGCCCCAGCAAGCATCTTGGAAAAAAGAGGAATTCAACGCGGCTGCCAACGCGCCCAGCATGGCGGCGAATGGAGTGAATTTTAATTGCCGAAAAAATGTCCAAGCCCCCAGGCCGACGATAAACAAGGCGATGGGGGCTAGAAATTTAGCGTAGCCCACCGGACCGCCAAACCATGCAATCAACGCGGTGATACTCGGCGCAAAGGTTCCACCGTTGATCCCGATATCATTCAAATCGATCCACATGCCGGTGAATGCCGCGGGCAATTTCAGCCAGTCGGTATTTTGTTGGCCCAAAGGACCGTCGTTGGAAAAATGGACATAATCCGGCAGGAAACTGCGCCAGAAAATAATGGCCAAAACCGTCAAGAGCACCACCGGCCCCCAAAGCTGCCAGGCAACTTTCGGAGAATTGTTTTTTGGTTGATTCATGAATTTATATCAGTCTGTCGCAATTAAAAAGACAGACTGAAGCTGGTAATCTTGATTATGCCGGTCATCAGTGTCAAGACAGCTACGTCGGAGCATAGTTCAAAAAAATGTCGCTTCAGGCCGGTTGGTTGCATAGATTTATCGGAATGAATTCACAAGTTTTAGTGACCGGCGTGGCTGGTTTCATTGGTTCACACGTGGCGGCGCATTTGTTGAAACAAGGACATCAAGTAGTCGGGCTAGATGATTTGAGCGGTGGTTTTCGCGATCATGTGCCGGCAGGTGTCAAATTCATTGAAGGTTCGATCACGGATACCGCGCTGGTGCAAAAGATTTTTGCCGAACATAAGTTCGAGCACGTTTTCCATCTCGCGGCTTACGCGGCTGAAGGCTTGAGCCATTTCATCAAGCATTTCAATTACACCAACAATTTGCTGGGCAGCGTTAATCTCATCAACGCTTCAGTGAATCATGGTGTGAAATGTTTTGTTTTCACGTCGTCCATCGCCGTTTACGGTCGCAATCAGTTGCCGATGACGGAAGCCGCCGTGCCGCAACCGGAAGATCCGTATGGCATCGCCAAATACGCGGTGGAACTTGATCTCAAGGAAGCCCACGAGATGTTTGGGATGAACTATGTGATTTTCCGGCCGCACAATGTTTATGGGGAGAATCAAAATCTGGGTGATCGCTACCGGAATGTGATTGGAATTTTCATGAACCAGATCATGCAAGATCAGCCGATGACGATTTTTGGGGATGGCTCACAGACGCGGGCATTCAGTTACATTGACGATGTGGCCCCGGTGATCGCCGCGAGCAGTGCGCGTCCGGCGTGTTATAATCAGGTTTACAACGTGGGCGCGGACAAGCCGTATTCAGTAAGTGAACTAGCCACGGTAGTGGCGCAGGCCATGGGCGTGGCTCCCCAAATCAAGAAATTGGCAGCGCGCAATGAAGTGGAGCATGCGTATTCTGCACATGAGAAAGTGCATCAACATTTTGACGACCTGATCAAAAATGTTTCGCTGGAAGAAGGCGTGCGTCGCATGGCGATTTGGGCCAAGAAAACCGGCGCCCGGCAGGGGCAACCGTTTGAAGGCATTGAAGTGCGAAAAAATCTACCAGCGTCGTGGGCCGCACTGGAAAAAATTAGTTAATTCACCACGAAACGAGTTTATGCGAAGCCGAATAGATTTAATGACGATGGCGCTCAAGGCGGGCAATGATCCCAATCAGATATTGGTCAAACTGGCCTTGCGCAAAGCCTTGATGGGTTGTGAAAGTGTATTGGATATTGGTTGCGGAGTTACTCCCACCATGCGTCAGTTGGGGGTTCCGCAAAGCGTGGGCGCGGAAGGTTACGCCCCGTCATTTTTAGAAGCCAAACGCCAAAATACTCATGATCAGCTAGTGCAATGCGATATTCGTGAGCTTGAAAAACAATTTCAACCGCGTCAATTTGATGCCTGTGTGGCTCTTGACGTCATTGAACATCTCACCAAATCCGATGGGTTGAAGCTCATGGCGGACATGGAAAAAATCGCCAAAAAACGAGTTATATTTTTTACTCCCAGCGGCTTTTTACCGCAGCACCACGCCAGCAATGATGATTTGCAAGAGCATCTTTCTGGTTGGGAAGCTGCCGAAATGGAGCAGAAAGGTTATCAGGTTACCGGCTTGCTTGGCCCCAAGAGCTTACGCGGGGAATATCATGCTTTAAAATATCGGCCGGCTGCTTTTTGGGCGCTGGCTTCGATGGCGGGGCAATTCCTGTCGAGCAAAAACAATCCCGCCAAGGCGGCCGCAATTCTTTGCGTAAAAAATCTTACTTGAATGGCGGGTAGGCCAGAATTAATCAATCCTTTCCAAGCTAATGGGCGCGGTCTCAAACCATTCGCTCGGTTTTTATGCGGATACCCATTTTGTAAGCCAACGGACCGTAAGAAATGAAATAATTACGTGCCGCCAGTCAAAGCGGCGGCGCTGTCAGTTTGTCGGCGGTTTTATTTTTTGAAAATAATCCTGATACCATTGGCACGTGCGGGATAATCCGTCGGCCAATGAAATGCGGCTGGACCAGCCAAGGATTTCGCTTTCCCGTTCCGGCGTGTAAAACGTATCAATCCGAGCTTCCGCTGATTCATTCAAAACTTGCGGCTCCAAATCGGGCCGGCCGGCGATACGGGCGATCTCTTTTACCATCGTCAACACGCTGGTGCCAATGCCGGTGGTGGCGCGAAATAATTGCCCCGCCACAGCCGCATCCGTCATGCGTTCGCCAATGGCGAGAAAGGCGGCGACGACATCTTCGACATAGACATAATCGCGTTGTAACAATCCATTGCTGCGGATGACCGGGCGTTCGCCCCGCAGAATGGTGCGGGTCATTTCCGGCACGAGCCGGTTCCAATTGAAATCGCCGCCGCCGTAAATATTATCCAATCGTAATACCGTCGCCGGAATGCCAGCCGTATCAAAATAGGTCTGCGTGATCAATTCCGCGGCGGCTTTGGAAACCATGTAGGCATGTTGTTTGCGAACTTTGCCGGGCCGGAAACAATCTTCGACTTCTTTGCTGGAAGAAATAATCGCGCATACGGGATGTGACATTTTTCGGCACGCTTCCAAAATAGTGTATGTCCCGCGCGTGTTCGTCTCAAAGATGGCGTAAGGCGATATGCTGGAACCGGTGTTCGTATTGATGGCGGCCAGATGATAAACAGTGTCGATCTTGGCGGCGTGCAAATGGCGGGTGATTTGGTCGAGGTTCGTGACCTCGCCCGACACGCGCTCAACTCCGGCAATGGGTGCCAACACCGGACGATCCGAATTACCCCCATCGGCACGGGTCAGGGCGTGAACCGTGGCTCCGCGCCCGGCTAAAGCTTGCACCAACCAGCGACCGACAAAACCGTCCGCACCAGTGACCAGCACACGCCGGGCGGCCCAATCGTGACTGGTCACAGCGTTCGGACGGTTCACGGTTTTATAAGGAATAGGCGAGATCTTCAAACGAACGTTCCAGATAACGTTCGTAGTTGGAGGCATCCACTACGTGCAAGCGCGGCAAATCAAAGACTAATTTCCCGCCGCCCTTGATGAATTCGATTTCATCGCGGATGACTTCCGTGCGGAAATGCCAGATCAACACGAACAAATATTCGGGATTTATTTTCCGCAATTTTTCGTGCGAGATGATCGGGATGCGCGAACCGGGCGTCTCTAAACCATCTTTTTCAGGATTACGATCACCGATGGCCACAAGGTCAGCCGCGCCGATGTCGCAGTAATTCAAAACAATATTCCCCTTCGTGGACGCACCGTAGCCGTAAACTTTTTTGCCCGCAGCCTTCATTGTGGCAAAGAAATCCCGCACGTCATCGCGATGGTTGATCACACGATTGTTCAAGCGGACGAACGGTTCGTCGGTATCCAGCGGCGCTTCTTCGTCCAGCAGTTGCTGGATTTTTTTGGTCTGCGGTTGATGCGGCCCGTCGGCGCGGCCGGCAATGATATAAAAACTGCCACCATTCAAATCATTGAACGTCACATCCAAAATTTTGAAACCCGCCTGTTTCATCATCCAATCCATCTGGCGCAGGCCGATGTAGGTGACGTGTTCATGGCAGATTTGGTCGTAGGTCAATTGCTTGAGCAGCAGCGGCAGGTAGGATAATTCCACGGCCCAGACGCCGTCTTGGGCAAGCAACGCGCGAATATCGCGCATGAATGCGATCGGATTATCCAGATCGTAAAACATCGCGATGGAGGTGACGATTTTGCAGGATTGGTCACCAATGAGTGTGCGCGTGCTTTTTTCGTTGAAGAAATCATAAACCACGCGAATGTCGGGTTGATAATTCGCCGCAAATTTTTTGGCGGAAGGATCCATGCCGACGCGCGTCAATCCCGCCTTGGCGCCATACGCATTCAACAAAGTGCCGTCATTGCAACCGATATCCAAAACGACGTCGCCGGGCTGCGGCTTAACAAATTCAACCAACGCCCGCACTTTGGATTCCAGATGGTTCACCATCGTCGGACTGATCGAAGAATAGTAGCCGTAAGTGGTGCCATACATCTCGCTCAATTCAGCGGTGTGCAATAATTGAACCAGACCGCAGGCGCCGGGTTTGGCGGCTATATCACAACGCACCAACGTCAGGGGCGAAGTGGTTGGATTCGGGTCATTTGGCTTAGGGAATACGCAACTCAACGGCTGGTTGCCCAGATCAAGAATGGGTTTGAGGTGAGGATTTCCGCAAATTCGGCAGTTCGTCCAAGTTTTCAATGGCATAAGTCTTCGATTTTAATTGTTATGTTGGCAAACGGGTGAACAGCAGAACATACCGGTGGTTAGCTGGTCAATCATATAAAGGGCACTCGGCGGTTGCTGGAGCCCGGCGGGAAACACGCGGGATTTTTTCAAGCCCCGCGCGCTTTCAATAAAGCCTCGTAGCGGCGGATTTGCCGCTCCGTAATTTCCGCCACCGGCTGGCCGGCCTGGCGGGCGATATACCATTCGCAAATCCAATCAATCGTTTCCTGAATGGACAATAACGAACGCCAGCCCAATTGCGTCGCGGACTTGCGGGAATTGAGCGTTAAATTTTGCGCTTCGTGAACGTGTTTATCGCCCGTGGCTTTCCATTGCGCCTTCTCCGGCCAGACTTGGGCCATGCGGTCAGCAACCCAGGCCACCGGCTTGGAAAGATTGGGCGGCGGCCCAAAATTCCAAGCGCCGGCAAATTCATTTTTTTCGCGCCACATGGCCTCGGCCAAGGTGAGGTAACCGTTGAGCGGTTCCAGCACATGTTGCCACGGCCGGATGGCTTGCGGGTAACGGATCACCGCCGTGGTTTGCCCAGAAAAGGCGCGGACCAAATCAGGGATCAAACGGTCACGAGCCCAATCACCACCCCCAATGACATTGCCCGAGCGGGCGGTGGCCACGGATAACTGCCGGCGATCGTTAAAAAAAGATTTGCGATAGGCATCCGTCACCAATTCCGAACACGCTTTACTATTGCTGTAAGGATCCCAGCCGCCCAGCCGGTCGGCTTCGTGATAGCCGCGCCGCCACTCGCGATTTTCATAAACCTTGTCCGTCGTCACGTTGATCAGCACGCGCACACTTTTCACCGTGCGCGCCACTTCCAGCACGTGAACGGTTCCGAGCACGTTCGTTTGATACGTCTCAACGGGTTTTTCGTAAGACAAACGCACCAGTGGTTGCGCCGCCATGTGCAGAACGATGTCGGGTTGAAAATCCGTCATGGCCTGTTGCAGGCGGCCAATGTCGCCAATGTCGCCAATCACGCTGTCCAAGCGCGAACTGATGGCCGCTTCCGCAAACAAACTGGGATCAGTCGGTGCGGGCAAGGCGTAACCACGCACCTTCGCGTGATGCAAACTAAGCCATAACGAAAGCCAACTGCCTTTGAAACCAGTGTGGCCAGTGATGAATACCTTTTTATTTTTCCAAAAGCGCGGGTTCATTTTTTCGCCCACACCTTCCAGGGCGCCGAGCCTTTTTCCCACAATTGTTCCAGATAATTTTTGTCCCGCAAAGTATCTACCGGCTGCCAGAAGCCATGGTGCAGATAGGTAGAAAGCTGCCCCTCGCGCGCGAGCCGTTCGAGCGGTTCGCGTTCCCAGATGGTTTTATCGCCGTCGATATAATCAAACACCTGGGGCGAACAGACAAAAAAACCACCGTTGACCCACGAGCCATCGCCGATCGGTTTTTCCTCAAAGGTGGTCACGCGTGAATTGACGATTTGCAAGGCGCCAAAACGACCGGGCGGCTGAGTGGCCGTAAGGGTGGCGAGCGTTTTTTGCTGGCGATGGAACTCCAGCAGCTTTGTGATGTTGACGTCGCCAACGCCGTCGCCGTAGGTCAGAAAAAAATCTTCATTATTGACATAATCACGAATGCGTTTGATGCGTCCGCCGGTCAAAGTATCTTCGCCCGTGTCCACCAACGTCACTTTCCAAGGCTCGGAATAATTGTGATGCACTTCCAATTTATTATTAGCCAGATCAAACGTGACATCAGACGTGTGCAGAAAATAATTGGCAAAAAATTCCTTGATGGCATAGCCCTTGTAACCGAGGCAGACGACGAAATCGTGGAAGCCGAAATGAGAATACGTCTTCATGATGTGCCAGAGCAGCGGCCGCCCGCCGATGTCAATCAACGGCTTTGGTTTCACGGTCGTTTCTTCACTTAAACGCGTGCCCAATCCGCCCGCCAAAATAACTACTTTCATAAAATATACGGCCTCGGTTAAATCACTATTTCGGGATCTTCGCCGACATTTTTCAGCCTTAAAACTTGCCGACCCGTTGGGATTATTCCCCATTGGTATTCTAAATGATCAATGATTTGCGGGTGAATGATACAACTTGACCTTATTCTTTCGCCAGATAATTTTCGTTCCGGCACATTTTTATGAGTAACAAACAGTTCAGCTATGACCTGGCGGTGGCCTATCGGATTTATCCGAAAGTATCCGCCAACCCGCCGCCGATTTTCGCCGAGGATAAATTCAAGCTGGCCGAACTATGTGTGAAATCGTTCAAGAAATCGCTCGGCAATCTGCGCGTTAAGATCTGGGTATTGCTTAATAACTGTCCCCCGGAATACGAGACCTTATTCACGCAACTGTGGCCGGCGGATGACTTGGTGCTGGTGCGTTATCCTGGAGTGGATGGCGGCACCACATTGCATGAACAGCAGCGTCTCTTGATGGAACAGACCGATGCGGAAATCGTGTATCTGGCTGAGGACGATTATTTTTACCTGCCGGATCAATTTCAGTTGTTGATCGATTTTATGAAGCAAAATCCCGATGCGGATTTTGCCACGCCTTATGACTGTCTGGATTTACATGTGACGGATCTTCATAAGTGCATTGATGAGATCCGTCCGCAGGGCGGAAAACATTGGCGTTCTTCCCTAAGCACGACACACACATTTCTGGCCCGGCGCACGGCCTTGATTGAGTGCCGCCCTTTATTCGATAGACTGTTTCATGCTTTCTCCGGCCGGGTAAGCCCCGATCTTGCCATGTGGATGGCAATGACGAAAAAACGAGTTTTTAACCCGGTAAAATTCGTGGCCTGGCTGGCCCGCCACCGTTACTGGTCCGCCAGCATTTTTCTCGCATGGGTTTATTGCTGGCGACAGATTTTATTTGCCCGCCGTTTCACCTTGTGGACGCCGACGCCGTCCATCGCCACGCATGTAGATTGTAAACTGGAAGCGCCAGGAATCGACTGGCGGCAGAAATATAGAGCGTCTGTAGAGACGGAGACAAGCCCGGCCCGCAGCGATTGAATTTAAGCCGGTAAATTATTTACCGTCAACCTGCGGCAGCCCGAAGTGAAATATCCGTTTGATTTCGAACCAGCGGTTTAGCCGGAACCGAAAATTTTTCAGCATCCAAAAGTCCGAGCGGCGGCGGAACTGGGCCGCAGCGGAACGATGTTCGTGGATTTTTTCCCGCATGCGCCAACAATCAACCACCGCATTCCAAAAACTTACGCGTATGAAAGAGGCGCGTCGTAAAATGAGACTGCCGACGAGCGACTCGACAAAAAACAAAAACACTAGGGGAATGACCAGTATCAACAGCAAATGCTGCCCGTTTTTTAACAGCGTCAGCAACGCATTTCGATTCGTCAAAAAGCGCTTTTTATCCGTGGTCCGGAACTCCACCGTTTCAATCCCGCCCGCGGGATTTACGCCCGCCGCGCCGCGGTGATGAAGTTTTGCTTCAAAAATTCCCGCCGCCTTGTAACCCGCAATCGTCAAACGCCAGGCCAAATCGGCATCATCTGAATAAATGAAAAAATCGGCATCGAACATGCCTACCAGATTAAAGACATCGGTGCGGATGAGATAGGCGCAACCGCCGGGAATGAAAATTTCGCGGGAAGCTGCCGCCGGCGATGAAGGACTGGGCAGTCCGAAAACATCAAAGCCGTAAAATCCAAAATCCTGAAAGGAATTGTCAGGATAATTCAAAACATACGGCGTGGATGCGACGGCGTGGAGTTTCTCGGTGCCGGCAATCAATTGTTCCATGCAGTCCGGCTCCATCCAAGTATCGTTGTTCAGGAAAAATAAATACCGTCCACTGGCTACGCGGGCGCCGGAATTGTTACCTTCACAAAAACCCAGATTCTTGCTGTTCCGCACGATGCGCGCGCAGGGAAAATCTACCAACAGCCGTCGCCCCACCACCACGGAATCATCGGAGGAATTATTGTCCACCAAGATGGTCTCGATCTGGTCGAGAATGGTCTGGCTCTGGATTGCGGCGAAACATTTTGGCAGCCAGTTCGAACCGTTACAATTGAGCACAATGATGCTGACCAGCGGCTGGATGTTACGGTGCCCAAAATTTTCGATCTGGTCGGTCATCTTATTTTAGAGATTGTTCTATTTTTAGTTCCGCGATCAGATTTTTTTTTGTGTTTATTGCGCTGATAAGTCCACACCCCCCAGGTATTGCCCAGCACGCTGCCGAGGCACGCCGGCCAGTGCCAAAGCCAGCGCCAGTCGCCGTCACGCAAGATGCCGCGCAAGGTGTGCCATGCCGGGCCAAAAAAAGTGACGCAATAAACCGCCGCCAGCCACAAGGGAACCGGCGGTTTTTCCTTCATCCAATTCACCGGCATTTCTTGTTGCACCCGTAGAAAATGAACGACGGAACGCCGGCGTTTCTGCACAAATTTCCACCACGTTTGGGTGTAATAATGATATACCCCGCGCCCGCGCAACCGCAGCCATTCGCGCTTACCATTTTTCATCAGGAACAGGGCGACATGGGTGTCTTGAAATTTTTCGTCCGCCTGGACTGATTGCAAATCGGACCGGCGAAAAATAAATCCATTCGCGCCCAGGGGATAGGAAAACGTTCCGTCCGGCAAGATCCACCGTTCCGTTTCACCGTCACGGGCAATCAGCTTCGGATTCGCGCTCATGAGCCACGCCATGGGATCGCTGATATGCAGCAAATGCGTAACATAAGCGCAGAATGAAGTCATTTTGGGCGACACTAAATAATAGCCTTCTAAGCCCAGCGCTTGCGGATTGCCGGCGAGCGCCTCCACGCCGAGACTCAAATAATCAACGTGCGTGATTTCATTGTCTGAATCCACGAAAACAATGTATTCGCCCGTCGCATGCTGAAGCGCCAGACGCTTGCCTTCTTCCATGTTTTTACCATTGTCATCCAGAATGACGGCGTTAAATTTTTTCCCGATGGCACGCGTGCGATCCTTGGAATGCGCATCGGCCAAAATGATTTCAATTTTTTCGCGCGGATAAGTCTGTCGCGCAATAGACGCGAGACAATTTTCCAAAATCGCTTCAACGTTCAGCGTCGGAATGATGAAGCTGACACGTGGTTGGTTTTTATGGCCTGACATGATCCGCTGGTTGCGCAAAATTTGTAAACAATATTAGGCTGGTATTCAAACGCGGAACGGCTTTGTCGACCAATGATAAATCGACCGGCGATGATTTAACCTTTAACTTCCTCAAGCTTACAAGGGCGATAGCAGGGTTATATCATGGGCCACGCGCTCGTTTTTCCAGCCTTTGACTTCGGGAATCGGTTTGCCGGAAAATTGGGGATGCCAAGATACCAAAATGGTTGATTGGCGAAGCAGGCTTGAAACCTCCTCACTTTCAAAAATATGGTATTCCGCACCTTCAATATCCATTTTAATAAATGTCGGAATGCCAAATTTGGCCAGCGCTTCTTTAATGGAAATGGTGGCAACCATGGGGCCGGTCGAAGGCGAATTAAAGTCCGGATCATGACTGCCTTTCAAGGCTCCGCCGTCCAGGGTTAAAGCATTCGGCACGATGATCACGTTCTGACAAGCTGCGGTCCGATAGGCAAGATAATAGATTGAATTTAAATTGGGTTCGAAAGCGCAAATGGTGGCGTTCGGATTATGTTTGGCGAGAACGGTTGTGTATTTCCCGATGGATGCACCAACATCCCAGATAATTCCCCGGCCCCAATCCTTGATAAAAAAAGGCTCTTCCTTCGCATCAATATATTTTCCAAGAAAACGGTCGGTATAAAGTAAGCGGGAAGGATGCCGGCGGATGGAGTAATTCAACCACATCGCGAATTTAGTAAGGCTCATGATATTTTAAGATTGCTCAGCCATTTTATCGGGAATCTTTTGCCGAGAAAATTAAGTCCAAACGCCAGTCACTTTAGTTTCCGACATTATCGCTTGCAAGATGAAAATCTGATGCTGCCGATTTCTGAAATGACCGATCTGCCTCTGGTTCAAGAATGTTGCCAACGTTGGCAAAGACCCGCCGTGATTATCGTCTTGGAGGATTATTTGGATTTCTTCAGCAGAAAGTGACCGGTTGTAAAGCGCCACTTCATCCAATAACCCGTCAAAGAAGGTATTGTAAGTCCAGTCGCCCGGCTGGTCGTGCGGACGGCAGCTGATAAATAGCAGTCCGGTGGTATTCGGTGCCAGGCTCCTAATGTTTTCTTCTACCAACAATGCCGAGTGAAAATTCAGGTGGTCGCAACGCTCGTGCCGACCACCCGCGAATCGTCGCGCAATTCGACCGTTAACCGATAGGTCGTCGGATTGGTATGCGGAGGCCCGGTGGCAATTGGCCGAGCCAGAAAAAACCGTGGAATCAAACCAAATAGGATTGTTCCCATCGGCTCAAGCTGGGTGGCTGATCACGGGCGTCAAGCTCGATCCAGCCAAAATCAACCGCCAAAAAAACTCGCCCCGATTGCGGCGGCGGATTAAATTTGCCGCCTGTCATGCAACACATTTTTATCACCGGCGCGGCGGGTTTTATCGGCAGCAACCTCGTGGACCGGTTGCTCGCGGACGGCAAAACGGTCACGGGTTGGGATAATTTTTCCACCGGCCAGAGGAAATTTCTCGAAGGCGCACTGCAGCATCCTAACTTTAAATTAATTGAAGGTGATAACCTGGATTTGCCGGCTCTGACCAAGGCGATGGCCGGTTGCGACCTGGTTTTTCATCTTGCAGCCAACGCCGATGTGCGCTTCGGGCTCGAACATCCGTCCAAAGATTTGCAGCAAAATACGACGGCCACGTTCCATGTGCTTGAAGCCATGCGCGCGAATGGGATTAAGCGCATCGCGTTCAGTTCTACGGGCAGCGTTTATGGCGAAGCGGAAAAAATTCCTACGCCGGAAGATGCGCCGTTCCCGATCCAAACGTCGCTTTATGCCGCGTCTAAAGTTTCTGGCGAAGGTATGATTTCGTCCTACTGCGAAGGTTTTAAATTCGAAGGCTATATTTTCCGTTTCGTCTCGATTCTGGGCGAACGCTATACGCACGGTCATATTTTCGATTTCTATAAACAATTGCTCGAACATCCCGATCAATTGAAGATTCTCGGCGATGGCTTGCAACGGAAAAGTTATCTTTACGTGCAAGATTGTGTCAGCGCGATGTTGCACGTCATCGGCCAGAGCACGGCGAAAAAAGCCAAGCATGGCGTTGAAATCTACAACTTGGGCACGGACGAATACGTGCAGGTCAATAACTCCGTCGGCTACATCTGCGGCGCGCTCGGTTTGAAACCAAAACTGGAATACACCGGCGGCAGTCGCGGCTGGGTCGGCGATAATCCGTTCATTTTCCTCGACACTAAAAAAATCCAAAGCACTGGCTGGAAAACCACGCTGACGATCGAGCAAGGCATCAAACGCACGCTGGAATGGTTGCAGCAAAATCAGTGGGTTTACGAAACCAGAAAATGAACATCACCGTCCTCGGCCTCTGGCATCTCGGCAGCGTAACGGCGGCGTGTTGCGCGAAACACTTTTCGGTCATCGGATTGGATTTTGATACCGGCAATATTGCCAAATTGAACTCCGGTCATGCGCCGTTATTGGAGCCGGGCTTGGACGAATTGATTGCCGGCGGCCTCGCCGCCCAAAAACTTTCCTTCACGACCAATCCCGAAATCGCCTGTAAAAACGCAAATATCCTCTGGCTCTGCCAAGATACGCCGGTCAATGAGAACGATGAATCGGACGTGGAATCAGTCCTCGCCGATCTGCGCCGCGCCTTGCCACATTTGCCGGACCGCGCCTTAGTTTTGATTTCCGCGCAACTGCCCGTTGGCACCTGCGCACAGCTGGAAAAAGAATTTCCCCAATTTCATTTTGCCTGTTCGCCGGAAAATCTGCGCTTGGGCAAAGCGATTGATGCGTTTGAAAAAGCCGAGCGGGCAATCGTCGGTATTCGCACGGACGCGAAGAAAGCGTTATTGGAACAACTTTTCAAACCGTTCGCCGCGCAGACCATTTTCATGCGCCCGGAGTCGGCGGAAATGGTCAAGCACGCGCTCAATTCTTTTCTCGCGCTTTCCATCACGTTCATCAACGAGATTGCCCGGCTGTGCGAACATACGGGCGCCGACGCGAAAGAAGTTTCCATCGGCCTCAAGAGCGAGGCGCGCATTGGCGCGAAGGCCTATCTCGGCCCCGGCGGCCCGTTCGCCGGCGGCACCCTCGCGCGCGATGTGGTCACACTTTCAAAACTGGCCGAGGCGAAGGGCGAAAAAATTTCCGTCATTCCCGCGATCAAACAGAGTAACGACCTCCATCGCGGCTGGGCGTTCCGCCGTTTGCAAGCGCGCCTCGGCGATCTGCGTGGCAAAAAAATCGCCATCCTTGGCCTCACTTATACCACAAACACCGACACGCTCCGCCGCAGCGCCGCCGTGGAATTATCCCAGCAACTTCTAGTTGCCGGGGCGCACGTCAGCGCCTTTGATCCAGCGGTGAAAAATTTGCCGCCCGAATTAAAATCCGTTGCGCTCGCCGCTGATATTTTGACCGCGCTGATCGGCTCGGAAGCGGTTGCGATCTGCACCGAATGGCCGCAATTTCGCCAGGCGGATTGGGTAAAAATCATTCCACAAATGCGCTCGCCCGTGTTTGTGGATGCCAATCGTTTTCTCGAAAAGGAATTGAAAAGCATCCCCGGCGTCGAGCATCTTTCCGTTGGTCGTGCCTGATATGAAACTGAAAAACCTCAACGCGCTCATCACCGGCGGCAGCCAGGGATTGGGCAAAGTCATTGCCGAACATTTTTTGCGCGAAGGAGCGAACGTCGTCCTCTGCGCCCGCAGTGAAAAAGATTTATTCGCCACGCGCGATGAACTCGCCCAAAAATTTCCCGCCCAAAAAGTCCTGGCCCAAACGTGCGATGTTTCCAACGAAGCGCAGGTCAACGGACTCGTTCCCTTCGCCCTGCAAGAATTAGGTTCGCTCGATGCGCTCGTATTGAACGCCGGAATCTATGGGCCGATGGGGGCGACCGAATCGGTTTCGCTCGACGAATGGCGGCGCGCGTTGGATATCAATTTGTTCGGCGTTTTACTGCCGAGCCGGGCGGTGATTCCACATTTCAAAAAAGCCGGGCGCGGTAAGATTGTCGTCTTGAGCGGTGGCGGCGCGACCAATCCGTTGCCGAATATCAGCGCCTATGCCGCGTCGAAGGCAGCGGTGATCCGGCTGATGGAAACGCTCGCGGAAGAATTGAAAAGTTTTCATGTGGACGTGAACGCCATCGCGCCCGGCGCCCTCGCGACGCGGCTGGTGGATGAAGTTCTCGCCGCGGGCGCGGATAAAGTCGGCGCGTCCTTTTTCGAGAAAAATAAAAACTGGAAGGAAAAAGGCGCGGTGCCGTTGGAACTCGGCGCGAATCTCGCCGTTTATCTGGCGAGCGCGGAGAGCAACGGCATCACCGGCAAACTCATCAGTGCGCAATGGGATCCTTGGAAAGAGTTGCAAAAATATCGCGATGAACTGGCAAAGTCGGATATTTATTGCCTGCGTCGCATCGTGCCGGAAGATCGCGGCCAAAAATGGAATTGATATGAATTTACGCGTTGCGCTTATTGGTTGCGGCCTGATTGGACAAAAGCGGTTGAACCTGCTTCCGCCCGGCAGTGTCACGGTCGCGTGCGATACGCAACTGGAACGCGCCCAAAAAATTGCCGCGCAAAGTCCCGGCTGCATCGCCACTGAATCATTCGAGCACGCCGTCAGTTCGCCCGATGTGGATGTGGTGATGATCGCCACGATCAACTCCGCGCTCGCACCGGTCGCGCTCGCGGCGATCAAAAACGGCAAACACGTCCTCGTCGAAAAGCCGGCGGCCATCAGCGTGGCGGAATTGGACGAACTTGAAACGGCCGCCAAAAAATCCGGTGCCCTCGTTCGCGTCGGTTACAATCATCGTTTTCATCCGGCGGCTTTGAAAGCGCAGGAGATTTTTCGCAGCGGCGCGCTCGGTGAAATGATGTTCGTGCGCGGCCGTTACGGCCATGGCGGTCGCATTGGTTACGATAAAGAATGGCGCGCCGATCCAAAAATTTCCGGTGGCGGCGAATTGATTGACCAGGGCGTTCATCTGATTGATCTGGCCGGAATTTTTCTCGGTGAATTCACCCAAGTTGAAGGCCACGCGACGACGTATTTTTGGAAGATGCCGGTGGACGACAATGCGTTCCTCAGCTTACGCACTGCCGCCGGCCAGACCGCCTGGCTGCACGTCAGTTGCAGTGAATGGAAAAACTTGTTCAGTCTCGAAATTTACGGTCGCGACGCCAAACTGCATTGGGAAGGGCTCGGCGGCAGCTACGGCATGGAAAAATTGACTTACTACAAAATGCTGCCGCAGATGGGCCCGCCGGAGACGACGATCTGGGAATTCCCGCGCGGCGATGAATCTTGGAAAATCGAGATGGCGGAATTTTTTGAAGACATCAAACTGAAGCGGACGCCGGTTCCCGGATTGAAAGAAGCGAAAGCAGCGTTAACGGTGGTTGAGAAAATTTACCAAAGCGGAAAGCGGAAAGCGGAAAGCGGAAGCTGAATTACCATGCAGACCGAATTGGAAGAACGGACGCAAAGATTTGCCGTGCAAGTGGTCAAAACTGTTGCCGGTTTTCCAAAAAATTCAGAAGGCCAAATTATCGGCAAACAATTATTGCGTTCAGGAACTTCCATCGGGGCAAATTATCGGGAAGCTAATCGGGCCGAATCACGCAATGATTTTATCCACAAAGTTGGCGTCGCGGAAAAGGAAGCGGCCGAAACGATTTACTGGCTAGAGATTTGCCGAGACACTAAACTGGGCACGGAAAAACAAATTTCAGATTTGCTGAATGAAGCCAATCAGTTATTGGCAATTCTGATCACAATCGGTCGCAAAACCAAAAATAAATAACTCTATGAAACGAACTGCGAGTATCGACGGTGCTACTTTCCGCTTTCCGCTTTCCGCTTTCCGCTTTTGTCTATGATCATCGCGCGTTCACCTTTGCGGATCAGCCTCGGCGGCGGCGGCACCGACCTGCCGTCGTATTACGAAAAATTTGGCGGCTTCCTCATCGCCGCGGCGATTGACCGTTACGTTTACATCACGCTGCATGAGACGTTCGTATCGGATTTAATCGTCAAATATTCCGAGCTGGAACGCGTCGTGGAAGCCGCGCAGTTGAAGCATCCGATCATCCGCGAAGCCTTCGCGTTGCTGGATATGAAAGGCGGTTCGCTCGAATTGACTTCGATGGCGGACATTCCCTCCGGCACCGGCCTCGGTTCGTCCGGCAGCTTCACGACCGCGCTGTTGAAAGCCTTGCACGCGCACAAAAAAAATCTCGTGCATCCCGCCGATCTCGCGGCGCAAGCGTGCGACATCGAACTGAACCGCCTCAAAGAACCGATCGGCAAACAGGATCAATACATCGCGGCTTTTGGCGGATTGACGTGCTTTAATTTTTTGGCCGACGGCAAAGTCGAGGCGTGGCCATTGAAAGTTTCCGACGAAACCCGCGATAATCTCGAAGACAATCTGCTGTTATTTTTCACCGGCTATTCGCGCAGCGCGTCGGCGATCTTGAAGGAGCAGGACACGAAATCAAAATCGGACGACAAGTCCATGATCGAGAATCTGCACTTCGTCAAAGACCTCGGCTTGCAAAGCAAAGTCGCGTTGGAATCGGGGAATCTCCATGAATTCGCGCGGTTGATGGACATCCACTGGCAGCGTAAAAAACAGCGCAGCGGCGGCATGAGCAATCCCAAGATCAACGAATGGTATGATCTCGCGATGGCCAGCGGCGCGCTCGGCGGCAAACTCATCGGCGCTGGCGGCGGCGGATTTTTAATGTTCTACGCCGAGGATAAGGCGAAGTTGCGTCACGCGATGCGGCAAAATGGCTTGAAGGAAGTGCGCTTCCGTTTTGATTTCGAAGGCACCAAACTTGTTACTTCGTGAGCGCGTCAAGCACGCCGCAAGGGCCGAAAACAAACTTTATTTAAGACGATTTCAAAGCGAATGTTAAATCTCGAAATTCCAGAGAAATACATTCTGTCATCAGATCGTTCCGACTGGCCTGAATTGCTTTCGGATTGGCAGTCGTTAATTTCGCAACCGAGTTCAGTGTGGCTATTGACTAAATTTGGAGAGCTTTTCTTTTGTCATCAAGATGAGGAGATTGGAATGCTCAAAGTGAGTGCTTTTCGCTATCAAACTGTGGCAAAGGATAAGATTGATTTTAAAGAGCGGCTCATTGAATCGGGTAAAATGTCCGAATGGTTTCTCGCTCCGCTCGTTGATCGTCTTGAGGTAGCGGGCAAATGTTTGCAATCAAATCAGTGTTATTCATTTATCAAGCCTTTAGGTCTCGGTGGAACTTTAACTGTTGAAAATGTTATGATGGTCCCGATCCGAGAGCATTTCTGTTTGTGTGGAGAAGTTTTTCGACAAATACAAGATGTGCCCGACGGTGCGGAAGTCGTTTTAAAGTTCAAATGAATATCTCAATTTCTAAGATTCCCATCGCCATCCTCGCGGGCGGCCTCGCCACGCGCTTGCGACCGATCACGGAGAAAATTCCCAAATCGCTCGTGCCCGTCGCGGGTGAACCATTTCTGGCCCATCAATTGCGATTGCTCCATGCGCGCGGAATTCGGCGGGCGGTTTTATGCATCGGTTACCTGGGTGAAATGATCCAACACGATTTCGGCAACGAAGCGTTTGGCGTGAAGTTGGAATATTCTTTTGACGGTGAAAAATTGCTCGGCACGGGTGGCGCGATCAAGCGGGCATTGCCCAAACTGGGTGATGAATTTTTCGTGCTCTACGGCGATTCTTATCTGCCAATCGACTACGCGCCGGTCGCGGAATTCTTTCAAAGCAGCGGCAAGCTGGGTTGCATGACCGTTTATCGCAACGAAGGAAAATTCGACACGAGCAACGTCATTTTCCGCGACGGCGAAATCGCGGTTTACGACAAAAAATTAAAGTCGCCGGAGATGCGCCACATTGATTACGGCTTGAGTTTATTCAAAGCTTCCGTGTTTGACGCGTATGCCGCCGACCAGGTTTTTGACCTGGCCGAAGTCATGGGCAAACTCGTCCGCGAAAAGCAACTGGCCGGCTATGAAGTGCGCGAACGGTTTTACGAAATGGGTTCACCCGTCGGTCTCGCGGAACTGGAAGCCATTCTGAAACCGAAATAAACGGCGCTTCCATTCGTCATTTGAAATTTGTAATTTGAGCAACTCATGAGCTTTACCAAACAATTTCTCGCTGAAGTCCAGCAGGTCGTGGCGCAACTCAACGAAGCGGCCATTGAAAAATGTGCCGATGAACTCGCGGCCGTGCGCGAACGCGGTGGACGCCTTTTCATTCTCGGCGTCGGCGGCAGCGCGGGTAATGCCGGTCATGCGGTGAATGATTTTCGCAAAATCTGCGGCTTCGAAGCCTACGCGCCGACGGATAATGTTTCCGAATTAACCGCGCGCACCAACGATGAAGGTTGGCCGACGATCTTTGCCGCCTGGCTTAAAGGCAGTCGTATCAGCGCCAAAGATGGTCTGCTCATTTTTTCCGTCGGCGGCGGCAATGTGGAGAAAAACGTCAGTCCTAATCTAGTGAATGCAATTCAACTCGCCAAGCAAGTCGGCGCGTCGGTCATCGGCATTGTCGGTCGCGATGGTGGTTACACGGCGAAGGAAGCCACCGCGTGCGTCATCGTGCCGACGGTGAATCCCGATCATGTCACGCCGCACAGTGAAGCATTTCAAGGCGTCATCTGGCACTTGCTCGTGTCGCATCCGAAGTTAAAAGTCGCCGCGACCAAGTGGGAAAGCACCAAGTGAAAGCGAAAAGCGGAAAGCGGAAAGCGGAAATGCGACGCGCTGTTTTTCTCGATCGCGATGGCGTGATCAACCGTGCCATCACAAAGGACGGACTGCCGTTTCCGCCGATGAGTTTGGGCGATTTTGAAATCCTGCCCGGCGTGCCCGAAGCGTGCGCTAAATTAAAAGCCGCCGGTTTTCTCCTCGTCGTCGCCACTAACCAACCCGATGTCGGACGGGGCATTGTGCCACGCGAATTGGTGGAAGCGATGAATGCGCAGATAGAAAAAGTGATTCAATTGGATCGCATCGAAATCTGTTTTCACCCCGGTCGCGGCGCGTCCGATTGCGATTGTCGCAAACCAAAACCCGGCATGTTGCTGCGGGCGGCCCAGGCACTGAATATTGATCTCGCGCAAAGCTGGATGGTCGGCGATCGCTGGCGCGACGTTGATTGCGGCCACGCCGCCGGTTGCAAAACGATTTTTATTGAAGGCAATTACGTGGAACAACTCAGGCAGAAACCGGATTTTTCCGCTCGCCATCTGCCCGCAGCGGCTGACATTATTTTGCAAGCAACCAAGATTTAATCATGAGAACTCTCAAAGACTTAAGCGTAAAAATTTTCGCCGACGGCGCCGATAAAAAAGGCATGTTGGAATTGAACGCCAACCCGCTCATCCAAGGGTTGACTACCAACCCGACGTTGATGCGCAAAGCCGGCCTGACGGATTTCGAAGCGTTCGCGCGCGACATCTTGCAAAGCATCACGGTCAAGCCGCTCTCGCTCGAGGTTTTTTCCGACGAGTTTCCCGAGATGAAACGTCAAGGTCTGAAGATCAACGGCTGGGGAAAAAATGTTTACGTCAAAATTCCGATCACCAACACGCGCGGCGAATCGTCATTGCCACTTATCAAGGAATTGGCCAACGAAGGCGTGAAGTTGAACGTCACTGCGATTTTAACGTTGGAGCAGGTCAAAGGCGTTGCGGCCGCATTGAATCCTAAAGTGCCAGCCGTGGTTTCCATTTTCGCTGGCCGCATTGCGGACACCGGCGTTGATCCCGTCGCGCTCATGATCGAGAGCAAAACGATTTTAAAAGATTTGCCGCAAGCCGAACTGCTCTGGGCGAGCGTCCGCGAAGTATTGAATATCTTTCAGGCGAACGATTGCGGGGCGCACATCGTCACCGTGCCGCACGATATTTTGGGCAAAGGCATCAAAATGGCCGGCATGGATCTTGGCGAACTCTCGCTCGACACCGTGAAGATGTTTGCCAACGACGCGAAGGCGGCGGGTTTTTCACTTTGATTTGCGGGCGGCCTGTTGCTCCAGCCAGTCGCAGACCGGCGGCAACACTTGATCCCACGCAAACGTCTTTGAACGGTTCCAGGCATTGACTTGGAGCCGTTCATAATTTTCAGGAGAGCGGACAATTTCCGCCAACGCATCCGCCACTGCTTCGGGCGTTTCTTCGCGAGTGATGATGCCGGTTTCGCCGTTCACCGTGGAATCCACCAGCCCACCGACCGGATAAACAATCGCCGGCGTGCCCATTGCGTTCGCTTCAATGACATTCAATCCCCAGCCTTCGCGCACTGAGGTGTGGACTAGAAAATGAGCTTGTTGCAGGCGAAGATTTTTTTCCACTTCCGTCAATTTGCCGACAAACTCAACTTGTGATTGAACCCCGATTTCCACGGCCAATTGGCGTAATTCTTTTTCCGCTTCGCCGCCACCAACGATGATCAGTTGGGCGTTTACATTTTTTTGCGACATCGCTTTGACAACGCGGATCGCGTGATCAATCCGCTTATTCGGCGCGAGTCGCGAGACCGTGATGAGCCGCAGTGGTGATTCAATTTTTTTAAGTTCCAATGTCGCCAGCGGCTGCGTATCCACGCCATTAGGAAAAACATTCACCCTGCGAACGCCGTGCTCCGACAACGTTTTTTTGGTGGAATCTGACGGCGTCCAAAACGGCACATTGCGATAAAGCCAGTGCGTCCAGCGTTCTTGAGCTTGGCCGATGCGGTTCAACGGCCACTTATAAAACGAATTCCAGATCGGGCCGAGCACTTCGTGGATGTAAGCGACGCAATTGGTTTTCGCCCACCACGGCGCGAACCACGCGAGGCCATGATGCTGGTCAATCACGAGGTCGAATTTTTTCTGGGCGCGATACCATTTTCGCGCAGCAAAAATGGAAGTGCCTTTGCCGCCGCCGCGAATAATGTGGATGCCTTCAAATATTTCCTCGCGCGCCGCGCCGGGAAAATCGTAAGCGAACCAATACACCTCGTGACCGCGGGCGACCAAGGCTTTAAGATAAGCCAGCGTCACCCGTTCCGCGCCGCCCGACAAGGGGTTTTGCGGATCGCGCCAGTTGAGCATGAGAAAGCGCATGCAGAATTTTGCCGGTCAGAGCCGCGAAATTTTTTCCAGCAACGAGGTCGTGGATTTGCCGGGCACAAATGGCACGAGCAGGATTTTTCCACCCGCCGATTCAACCGCGCGGCGTTCGTCCTGATTCAAAGTCTCCAACGTGTAATCGCCGCCTTTGACGTAAATATCCGACTGCGCAGCGGCGAGAAATTTCGTGGCCGCCTTGTCGTCAAAAATGCAGACGCCATCCACGCTTTGCAGCGCGGCGAGGACGGACGCGCGGTCGGTCTCGGAATTCACCGGGCGCGTCGGGCCTTTCAATTGCCGCGTCGCTGCATCGCTATTGATGCCGATGAGCAACGCGTCGCCGAAGTTGCGCGCGTTTTCCAGATACGTCACATGGCCAAGATGCAAGATGTCGAAGCAGCCATTCGTGACGACGAGTTTTTTGCCGCGTGCACGAAGTTGCTTTCGCCACTCTGATAATTGGTCCCAAGCGATGATTTTTTCGCGGAAATTCACGCGCGTCATTTTGCCTGCGTCCTGAAGATTGGCAACGCTTTTGAAACTAAAGCGGCGGGAAATTAAGCACCAAGGCGCAAAGAAAAAGCGGCTTGGTGACTCAAGGCCTTGGCGAATCTATTCATCGTCATTGACTAACGCCGCGCCGCCGCAACCGCAACCGGCCAGCGCCACGCAATCGGCGCACAGCGTGCGTTCGTCAATTTCCAACGCGCCAAAGCTGCCGCAGACATCGCACGCGGCGTCTTCATTGGCAGAGTAGCTTGTTTTCGTGGGTTGAGACATTTAGGGCGGATTCAACTTTTGGTAAAACTCTCCGCCATCGCGATCGCCTTCCGCATCGCCATGGATTTATTGATCGTCTCCTGAAATTCCGCTTCCGGCGTGGAATCGTTCACCCAGCCACCACCGGCTTGCACGTAAGCTTTGCCGTCTTTGACGAGCGCCGTGCGGATGGTGATACAGGTATCGAGATTGCCGTTGAACGAAAAATAACCGACGCAACCCGCATACGGCCCGCGCGCCGTCTGTTCCATTTCGGCGATGATTTGCATCGCGCGAATTTTTGGTGCGCCGCTGACCGTGCCCGCCGGAAACGTCGCGCGCAGCAGATCGTAAGGTGTTTTATCGGCAGCCAGTTTGCCTTCCACCTGCGTCACAATGTGCATGACGTGGCTGTAACGCTCGATGGTCATCAGTTCTTTTACCTGCACGCTACCAAATTCACAGACGCGGCCGATGTCATTACGCGCGAGATCCACGAGCATCACATGCTCGGCGCGTTCCTTCGGGTCGGCGAGTAATTCTTTTTCCAGCGCGGCATCTTCCTCCGCATTTTTGCCGCGACGACGTGTGCCGGCGATCGGGCGGATTTCCACCAAACCTTCTTCGCTGCGGACATGCAATTCGGGCGAGGCACCGACGAGCGAAAACCCGTCCAGCTCCAGCAAGAACATGTAAGGCGACGGATTGACGTTGCGCGCGGAACGGTAAATATCCAACGGCGATGCTTTGACCGGCGCGGAGAATCGTTGCGAACCGACGACTTGGATGATATCGCCCGCGTGTATGTATTTCTTGGCCGCGTCGACGTTCGCAAAAAACTTTTCCTTCGTTTGGTTCGACTCGAACGCCACATTGGGCAATGTTTCCGGCACGCTGACGGACGTGTGTTCGCTCGGTTGTTCGAGCAACGCGACGAGCCGTTCGATTTCGCCAATGGCATCTTCGTAAGCGTCGGCAGGATTTACGCCTTCTTCGAGAATCGCATTCACCAGAATCGTGATCGTTTGCGCCACGCGATCAAAAATCAAAAGCTGGTCGGCCACGAGAAAATACATGACCGGCGTTTTTAATTCATCGTGCGACGGACGCGGCACGACGGGTTCGACATCGTGGATAAATTCGTAACCAATAAAACCGACGGCGCCGCCGGTGAAGCGGGGCAGATTGGGAAGCGCGACCGCGCGAAATTTCTTCATCACGCGCTCGACGATTTCAAGACCGTCCTTCACCTCCTGGCCAGTGGTAAAACTTTCGAGAACTTTGCCGTTCTCAATGACTTCGACGGTGCGATTTGTCTGCTTGATGATCGCGCGCGGATTACAGCCGACGAAGGAATAGCGTCCGATATGTTCACCGCCCTCGACCGACTCGAACAAAAACGATTCGCCCGCGCCGCGAATTTTTTGATACGCCGACAGCGGCGTCTCGAAATCCGCGAGAATCCGACGCGTAACGGGAATCAGATTTCCCTGCGCGGACAACTTCAAAAATTCATCAAGCGATGGTGAATACATGGAAACATTTTTACCGGATACGGACTGAAAACGAAAGCAGTAATGGGTTGAAAGCAATTAACTGTGCCGCGTCACTTCATAAACATTATCAACAATTTTTCTGTCGCCATATTGCACTTTAGCTTCGGGATCGAATTTGAAAGATGACCGGACATTTGGCGGGAATGGGCAAACAAATTTTAGAATGTAAAAATCTTGTCCGCGTCCGCTAGTCGAATGTCCGCCAAAAATTTGAACGCGTATGGATTGCATTCCATTTGCTTCAGGCCATAAAACAACTTGCTGCGGATTTAATATTGCCAAAAATTTTGGGAGTGGCGGTTCATCTTTTAAATCTCTAAACCATCCAAAACCGTTGGTGGCATTTGCCGCGACAATGCTTTCGCAATCTTTTCTAATCGTCTCCCATCCGCCCGCGGCTTGGACCCGCTGCATCACGATTTTTCGTTGCTGCATCCGCTCCAGCCAATGCGGCGGCCAAAACGTGATGCAATTGAACAACAAAAAAAGAACAAAAATAATTACCACCCATTTGCAGGTATAAACGAGAATTTTACCGCCAACCGTTAAAGTTTTGTCTTCTCCGCTAGCCAATGAAGTCGATACGCGCTTCGAAAGAAAATGGATTAAGAAAACCACCAAGCTTATGCCGAGTAATATGGCGAAGATTAGGCCAAGGCTTTCCATACGGGTGGATGGGATTTAGCTTGAACCACTTTCAATGTGCAAACCAGAAAAGGCAATTAACTCTTCTTCCCATAAATATCTTCCGGCTTCTGCAATTGCGGCTCGGTGATCTTGAACGTCTCGCCCTGGTCTTCGACTGAGCGAAAAAAGCACGATTGATACCCTTCGTGGCACGCCGCGCCGACTTGCTCGACTTGGATGAGCAGCACGTCGCCGTCGCAATCGAACGCGATGTCCTTGACTGTTTGGGTGTGACCGCTTTCTTCGCCCTTCATCCAGAATTTTTTGCGGGAGCGACTCCAGAAATGCGTCTTGCCCGTCGCGATGGTGCTTTCGAGCGACGCGCGGTTCATCCACGCGAACATCACGACGCGCCCGGTTTTGTGTTCCTGAATGATGGCGGGAATCAAACCGTTCGCGTCAAATTTCAACTGGTCATAGAAACTCATAATCAGATTATTTCATCACAAACGCGCGGCGACAAAAAGCGGAAAGTGGCAACCGCCGGAAATTTAATGCGAAGTCGCCAATTAAAATCTGCCGGCGGTGCGCCCGGTTCAAGGCAAGGAATAAGGCTGATATTTCGGCAAGGCCAAGGTGGCGTTCGTCAGTGCCGCCGCTTCATTTGTGAAGGTGACCACCGCATTGGTCGCGACGATCAAATTATTCGTCGAAGCTTCAACGCCCGAATCCGGGGGCGGATTTTTATGGTCGCGCAGGCTGCGTTCCTGATGCTGTTTCAGATCCGCCAACGCCGCGTTCGTCACGCCGTCGAGCGTGGTTTGCGCGTCGTCGTAAAAGCCGGCGGCGATTTTCACGCGCGCCAGATGGATAAGCACGCCTTCGCGTTCGTTATCGTCGCGGGCGAGCGCCAGGGAGTTCGTCCACGCCGCGAGCGCGTCGTTCGTGCGCAGCGGTTTGATGCCGTAATAACTCATCGCATAATCGCACGAGATCAGAAAATTTTCCGGCGCCAGCTTCATCGCCTGACGATAAAGCCCCAACGCTTTGTCGAACGTCTGTTGTTCATTGATGTGATAAAACTCCTTCACATCCGTGCGATACAAATAAACGGTCGTCGCAAAATTTTGATAATAGATCGGCTCATTCGGATTCAAACGGATCGCTTCGGTGTAATCCGTGAACGCATTGGTGAGCGGCCCGTGTTCGCCGTAGTAATTCGCCAGATTATTCCAGACCGCGGGATTTTTTGGATCGAGCTGCTTGGAATTTTCGTATTGCGCCTGCGCGCCATCTTCATCGCCAATGTCGTTCAAGAAACTGCCGTAAGCGAGAAAGCCATGGGCATTGTCCGGATGATTGCGGAGAAAATGGTCGTAACCCTTTTTCACCACGTCAAACCGGTTGAAGATGCGTTGATGAAAAGCCGCCACCGCTAGCGTGTTGGTGCGCGAAATCGTGTTGGTGCTGATCCAACCGCTGACTTCCGCCTGCGCCGCGTCGTCGTCGATCATCACCACGCGCAATTCCTTTTCCGCCGGATCATTTTGATCTTCAATCGGCACCGTGATGCCCGTTTGTTGCTGGATGATATTGCTGACGGCCTGCGGCTGGTTCGTGGCCAACACCGCGCTTAAAAGTCCGATGGCGAGATCGTTCATGCGATTAAATTATCAATTCCCGAATCAAAAGACAGAATTACCACAATGGACACCGCGCAGCTTCCGGATGTTCAATCGAAAAACCTTTTTACCGTGAAACAAAAAAAGGCGAGAGACACAATGTCTCTCGCCTGCCCACGTAAATTTAAATCGTTCGGGTCCGAAAATCAGAACAGTTCAAACCGTTCCGACACGTAAATGATGTCCTGCGGCTCGAGATAAAACGGCTTTTCACCCGTTTTGCCTTTGAGCACACTGCCCAAATCCAACGTGTAATGTTTCATCACGCCGTTTTCGTTGCGGATGACTTTCACCGCTTTCATATTGGCCGTGGCGTTGTCAAAACCGCCGGCTTCCATAACCGCCTCGAGCGCCGTCATGGGATGGTCGGACAAAACTTTCCCGGGGCGCACCACCGCGCCGGTCACAAAAATCGGGAAAGTGGAAGATTGCACGTTCACTGTGATCTGTTTGGAGGCGAGTTGCGGGGCGTAGGCTTTGATCAACGAATCTTGCAATTCACCGGGCGTCAAACCCGCCGCCTGAATTTCGCCGACCAAGCTCATCGAGATTTTTCCGTCGCGGCGAATTTGTTGCACCGTGTCTAGATTGGGCGAGGCGGTGAAGGAAATTCGCACGCTATCCCCTTCGCGTAAAACAATGGTTTCCGAATGCGTCGGGGCGACCGCGGTTGCCGCCGGGCTTTTCCCATCCGGGGTCGTGGCGCAACCGCTGAACGCAAATATTGCCGCCAAAACCAGTCCACAAAAAGCCGTCATCCGCAGTGAAAGCAACCGTCCGAAGTTATGGTTAAGATTTATATTCATAAGATTTCCCTAAGTTTCCCGAAAAAATAATGGTCAAAAAAAAGTTGATGTAAAGCATCGGTTTTGAAAATGTGGCCGGCCATTAAAAAGCGTCGGTCACGCCGCTCCGGATCACGAAGAAAAATTGACCGTGAAAACGGGGGCAACGGCCTTCATTTTAAGCGCTTTGAATTTTAGGCCGCAAACTTGACTGGCAACAACAGAACTGACAGAATGGCAGTCGATGCCAGTTTAGCTCAGTGGTAGAGCAGCTCATTCGTAATGAGCAGGTCGTCGGTTCAAGCCCGACAACTGGCTCCAGTTTTCAGATTTGAATCCCACTTTTTATCTTTCATTGGAATCCAACTTAGACCGTCATTAAGAACGGCACTTTAATCATTTTTTCTTCGTATAAAACAAGACGCTTTTGATAATTCTTCGTTACTTCATCTTTGTTTTTGTTGAAGTGTAATCGCCGGCAAAAAAATTTGACCAACCATCTGTCGGGCTAAAAGTTGTCGGCTTGATGTCGCCGAGCCGTGCGCCTAGTGATGTTTGCCGTTTCACATAATTTTCATAACCATGTTCCGTGATCGCAAACAAACGCACTGGCAAAAGCTGCCCTAAATCGCGGCAGTAAGCATAATGCGGATTACGGCATAAAGCGTGATCAAGTGATTGTGCCAGATTTTCCGGCAGCTTGCCTTCCGTATAAAGCGTATAGCGGCAACCTGCGGCATCTTCGTCAGGTGCCAGCAGGACAAAGCTTGGGGTCATACCTATGGTGGCCAATGTTTCCTGAATGGCTTGGCTAACGAATGCTTCGGAAAGTTTTTCACCGAATAAGTCGGACACATTGCCACTCCGGCTAAGAAATCGCAGTGACGGCGTTTGCTGGATGAATCCCGTTACTTGCACACGATCATGTAGATGGTAACGCCAAAGTCCTCCCGCCGTCGTGACAATCACTTCATAAGTTTGCCCGGCGCGCAATTCATGGACGCGGCATATCGCACCAGCATCGTCAATGAACTCAAAGAAGTGTGACCGCACGGCGACCGGCTGTAATCCGGCGAAGGGAATGGTTATAAATGCTTCAGTAGCAAGCAGACCTTTGGATTGCAGCAGCGCGTTCGGAAAAAGTTTTTTTAGACCATCGGCAGCAAATTTAGCGGAGCCATCGCCCCAGCAACTGATTAATTTCAAATTTGGCCAAATTCTTTCCGGATTTTTCGGATCCGCATCGCATAGTTCGTTTGCCCGTTGTGACAGCGGGGATAATTTCAAAGCGGCACTAACCACGGGCGGAAGAGCGTCCGCGTATTTACATTTGCCGTGACGAATATCCATCAGGAGTTCCGGCCAGATTTCCGGCAGCGAATCGAGCAAGAGTGACAGAAAGGAAGGGTGCCAAATAGAAATGAGCCGTAACTCGCGCTGGCGGAGCAGACAGAACAAAGTCACATATCGAAAAACTTCCATATCCGTGATGAATCGTAATTCATCCGGCACCGCCATCACGGCTTGAGCGAGCCACTGACGTGTGCCGCCGAGATACGCCGTGTCCGCATCAAAACCAATCGGCACCACCGAATCTTCCAAGCCGGCATTTCTCATGATCGGCGTGACGGACCAATAGGCCGGGCCACCAATAATTCCCGGCACCTGGCGGAACAAATCAATCAGCCACGGCCCGATGGCGGCGTTGAACTCGCGTTGCAAACCATCTGTGAATGGAATCAGCTTCCGCGCTCCGGTCGAACCGCTGGTAGGAACAAAGCGTCTCACCGGTTCGCGAACCAACACGTTTGTTTCTCCGCGACAAATACGATTAATCCACGGCTCAAGTGCTTGATAGTCCATGATCGGCACGCGTTGTTTAAAATCTTCGTAATTGCGAATTGAACTGAAACCATGAGCCTGACCAAAAGCTGTCTGTGTGTTTTGATCAAGATAAGTCCGCAGAAGTTTCTGTTGCGCGGTTTCCGGTTGCCGTAACGCGTAACGGAACTGAAGATACGATGGAACATTCGTTGCGCTCCAGAGCGAATTGGCGATGAATGTTTTAAGATTCACCACGTTGAGGATTTATCATGCGGCGACCGGCGGCGGTCAGATTTTCGAGACAAAGTTCCGTCAAACAAACGAGTTCATCACCTTGTCCGTGGCCAGGATTGTGCGCGACAAAAAAGGCGACATGTGGATCGGCAATCCGTTCGGCGGAAATTTTTTTTAACTCACCATTAAGCTGCTGCGGATGGCGGAAGCGCACAATACCTGATGATACATTGTATTGTTCGGCGAAACGTTCCATTGCCAATTGCTCTTGCAACCGCTTAATGCCGGGCGGTGTCGGGATACCATAGCGCGGAAAAAATTCGCGCCAGAAGACCGGCAGAAAACGATAGGTGCGAAAACCCGAAGTCAGCAGCAGCCAATAATATTTCCCGCGAGGAAAGCGCTTGCGCAGTTGATTGACCGCAGTGATCCACCCACGGGCCAAGGCCGTCGTGCCCCACGCTTCGGGAGCCACAATGGTATCGCCGGAACAGACTACGCTCACCGGCTCGCCGTCGAATGAAGACTCGTAAACTAGCAACGTCGAGAAGCCAACGAGGCGTGTCTCGCGCCGGATGAGCACGATCCAATTTTTTTCGACGAGGTCACGCGTGAACTGAGCCTGCGTCACGCCGTCAAAATATAGCGCAAGCAGTTGGAGCATTTCTTCCGTCTGTGCCGGAGTCAGTTCTTCGCGGGCCACAATGGCAAACGTATTGGCGGACATTGTCTTCACAATAAAGCCACCTCCGGACCGAGACAACGGCTATCCAAATCACTTGCTGAACCGCCCAGCCCGGGCCAGTGAACCACGTAAATCCGGCTGCGATATTCGCGACCGCCAAACTGGCGGCGAAGCAATGTGAGGCATTGGTCATTGGCGGCAAAACCAACTGTGAGGAATTTAATTTTACGCCCGACAGCAATTTTTTTCAATTGGGTGATCAAGGCAATGAATCCTGCTGGATTTTGTGGCTCAACTGCGAGGTGGGAAACAAATGCGTGTGCCAGCACTGAACCCGCAGCCGGCAGACAAGGTTGGTTCATGATACGGGCCATAAAATTCACCGCCGGGCGCGCCATCGCCAGCCACGGCGAGTATCTACGAATCACGGTCTGCTTGAAGGCGCGCTGATCCCACAGTGCAGCGCAGGCAGTGATATTTCCGTCATTTCGTATGCTCTGAAAGTCTCCCGATTTTAAATTAAGCGCTTGAAGTGCGGTTAGCTCGGCCACTGACCAGCGCGGCGCGAATTGATAGTCACGCCCGTATTTGTCGAAGTAATTAAGTAGTTCATTGAAATCAAAAGTATCAGCCACCGGCTCCGAATGATCCGAAGCCAGACCTTTTGTTGGTAATAGCACCGTTACAAACTCACCGACGAACTTGTAAGCGGGCATGCCAGGCAGTCCTCGTTCCAAAAATTTTTGCGCCAGAACATTATCAGCGGCGATGCTTGTGAAATAAAAATCGGCGGGGCGGCTAGCTTGCAGTTTCTGGAAAAACTTATATCCGCGCCGCAAAATATCAAAGCGGCCAGCCACCGCCGCATCCAGCCGCAGTCCGCCAAGATAGCCCACGCGACGCGGCTGGCCATTCACAAACCGTTCACGAATCGAACAATTTCCCATGCAGATTACGCGACCGCCTTCATTCGCAACGATGGTTTGCGTTTCCGTTCCCGGCAAACCGGCGCCCGCAAAATAATCCGGCTCGCGTTCGAAGGTAAGCGTGATTTTACCCGCCATCGGATTTTCGCGCAACAGACGGCGAATATCCGCGTCCTGGGCCGGCGTGGCGAGCGCAAACGGAGCCTGAACGCGACCCGCGATCGTCAGTTGGCGGTCAAGAGTTGTCCCTGCCATGATTCGTCTCCCAATGGGTAATGGTCCCGCAAGCTCACATCATTGCGATGCAGCGCGTTGATCAAATAAAAATTCCGCCACATGAACCAGTTACTGCGATTCACGGCGGCAAAGCCACGTTGGGCGATGCTGGGCCAGGAATAAAATTCCCGGCGTGCCGCCAGGCAGTTTTGCTGGAGCAATTCCGGGGTCATGCCGCTTGGTTGAAAGGGAATGCGGTTGTAGCTATACCGGTCGTCCAGCCACCATTTTTCATAGAGCAACCGGCCTTCATTCTGCAAACGCCGGTAAAGCGGCGTTCCTGGAAACGGCGTGAGGTGATTGAACGCCGCGATGTAGAGCGAGTGCTCCCGGGCAAAGGCGACGGTTTCAGCAAAACTCTCCGGCGTGTCCCGATCGTAGCCGAAAATAAACGTGCCATAGACGCGGACACGATGTTTGCGCAAATTTGCCAGCGCTTTTTCAAAACCGCCGCGCATTGTATTAAACGCTTTGTTCATGTCCTTGAGATTCGCCGGATTCAAACTCTCGAATCCAATGAGCACACCCTGACAGCCGCTGCGCACAAGCAATTCCAAAAACTCTTCGTCGTGGGCGGCATTGATGCTGGACTGGCTTACCCACCGAATCTTCAAGGGAATCAAGGCCCGGAAAAATTCTTTCGCCTGTTCGAGGTTTGATGTGATGTTGTCATCCACGAAGAAAAAAAGTTTTCGCTCGCCTTTTACCAGCCTGATTTCGGTCAGGATGTCGTCAACGGGGCGACGGGTTTGCGTGGAATTAAAAACCGTTTGCACCGCGCAGAAATCGCATTTGAAATGACAGCCGCGTCCGGCCTCAATCAAGCCGATGGGCAAATAATGTTTGCCGCGAAAAATGGAACGGTCAGGCTTCAGCCCTTTGAGCGAAGGACGATCTGACTGGCGGTAAAACTTTTCAAGCCGACCGTGGCGTGCGTCGTCAATCACGCGCGGCCAGAGCAACTCGGCTTCTCCGCAGACGACGGCTTCCGCGTAACGCGCCACTTCGTCGGGGCAAAGGGTCGCGTGAAATCCGCCCATAACGACCGGCACGCGGCGTTTGCGATATTCTGAAGCAATTTGATACGCCCGCTTTGCCGTGTAGGTCTCAACACTGATGGCCACAAGATCGGTGGCCTCGTCGAAGGGGATTACTTCCATGCGATCATCATAAAAACGCACTTCAACATCCTTCGGCGTCAGGCCAGCCAGCGTGGCGGCCGGCAAAGATTCCATCTGCCAAGTGCGGATATATTTTTGTCCCGGCTTTCGCCCGATGCACGGATGGATGATGGTCAGTCTCATCCTTGACTCAAAGAAGTTGCCAAGTTCGCCGATTCAGTCGTTTGACTCTTTGGCTGGGACGAAGCGCGGCCAATGATCCAATCACAATTGTAAAACCGGCTCAGATTATGGGCGTAAAACCGGTAACCAAGATTCGTGCCGAGTTTCACCGGCCAGGGTGCGGGCGAATGCCGGATGCGGCGCGCGATGGAACCAAAACTATAAGCGTGCTTCCATGCAATTTCCGCGCCCAATTGAAGTTCTTCCACACTCATTTTAGCCGGACGGAAGACAACATGTTGACCATCGTAAAGTTCCCAGTTGCGCGTCAGGATGCGATCTTCGGCCACGAGCCGTTTGTAGAGCGCCGTGTTTGGAAACGGCGTCACAATGGCAAAACGTGGCAAGTCAATGCGGGCTTGCACGGCAAAATCGGCAGTTTTGAGAAATACATCCGGTTCGTCGTGGTCAAGGCCGAACACAAAGCAACCTTGTAATGCGATCCCGTGTTCATGGAGCCGTTGCACGACCCGCGCAAACTTATCCGGCGAATTGAAACCTTTATGATTTTGTCGCAGATTTTGCGGCGAGATAGATTCAAGGCCCATTAACAATCCTTTGCAACCGCTCCGCTCGGCGAGTTTTAATAATTCCGCATCCTCAGCCAGCAGCACCGTCGCCAAGCCATACCATTGGACTTTCAAGGGAATGAGGGCAGTGAATAACAATAAGGCATAGTCGCGATCCGCAATGATGTTCAAGTCGACGAAGATTAATTTTCGCGCACCATGTTGATGGATATCCGCGATGACTTGCGCCACCGGTTTCTGATAAGGTTTGCGACCCCATGCGGTTGGCACGACACAAAAGTCGCAATTGTGAATACAGCCGCGCGTTGCTTCAAAAACATTATTGGTCAGATAACGATTACCGGGCAGCAAATCGCGCCGGGCAAATGGACGGTCAGCCAGATCAAGGCCGGGTGCCTGATCATAGCGCGGTTGCAACTGGCCGGCGGCGAAGTCGCGCAGTAATTGTGGCCAAGAATCTTCCGCGTAGCCGGAAACGATGGCATCTGCATGCGGTGCGGCATCTTCCGGAATAAGCGTCACATGCGGTCCGCCCAGCACAACTGTGATCCCGCGTTTACGAAAATGATCCGCCAGTTCATAGGCCCGCATCGCTGTGCCGGTGATGACTGTTAATCCCACAAGATCGGCGTCCAAATCCAAAGGCACATCGGAAATGCCTTCATCGAACAATTGCAAATCCACGCGAATCTCCGGTGGTATCAGCGCCGCCAATGTCGTCAGCGTCAACGGTTGGTAGCGCAGTGATTTTTTCCAGATGCCGCCGCGATGCCGGTAAAGCGGGCCTTTGGGCGAGACAAGCGCGATTTTAAGTTTGCGATACGGCGACAGTTGCATTTGTTGACCAAGGTTTATGCCGTATGCCCGAAGGCTTCAAGTCGAATAGCGAATTTGACGCGTTGAAAATTTCGATGTTACACCCGCTCCAATCAATGTTGCGATCCTTGCACACATTTCACAACCGCCCACGCCAGCAAAAATCCTGTCAGCGCATCCACAAGATGATGCTGATGCGTGAGCACCGTCGACAGAGCAATGAGCACGCCCCAGAGTCGCAAAAGAAATTTACCAACTCCATTTGCGCGGGGGGCAAAAAACTCAATGCAGACAATGCTCAATGCGACGTGCAGCGATGGAACGAGGTTGTAATCAAGGTTCAACTGGTCGGCAAATCGAAACAAGCCGCGCCAGATGCCCAACTGAGAATCCGTTGCTGGCGCGTAGGCGAGCTTTGCGGGTATTAGCAGGAAGCAGATGCCGGCAATAAAAACGGTGATGGTTTGCGCCACGGCCAGTGAGGTGATTTCACGTCGCGTGCGCAGCACAAATGGCGCAATCAGAAAAAGCCCATAGATGCTCATGTAAATAAGCGTGAATGAAGGAACGAGGGGAATTTGCAGTTCAGCGTCAAAATGAACCCGCACCCGCACAGCACGTTGGGCCGTCACCCAATCCGCGCCGGCAAAGATGAAGGTAAACCAAGCGGATACCAAAGCCGTCTGCAGCCAAGCAATTCGCACGTGCGCCCAACCCGGCCACGCACAGAACGGTTCTCGTTGCGCCGAAATCATTACTACTTGCCAGCGGAGTTGCTCGCGGTCGGTTTACATTCGGGAACTGGGCGTGGCCCGAGCCACTGCCTCCAGTATTGCTTGATGTAATTCGGTTGCGCGGGGTCTTTCGGAGCCAGCCCGGGCAGGTAATACCAGGAAATTTCCGGGTGGCGATGATGACTAAGATCGTATTCACCGTGCAGTAACAATGCGCTCATCCAGCGGTTGTGCCGTAAATTCCATGCGCCATCAATTAAATCGCGGTTGCTAAACGCATGGCCGATGTATTGACGGGTTGACCAATTGAAGGCGAAGCAGGCGTAAAGCACGAGCGTGTTTTGCCAGTGCAAATCCAACAACCAGAACAACGCGGTAAATAATACAATGATAGCAAGCGTTTCTGCCCGAACGAGCCAGACGGCGGCATTTTGCACTCCGCTCAACAGATAGCCCGTCGGCTTATGCCGTCCAAATACCTGTTCACGAATGGCTCTCGGCGCGAGCGAAAAAACTACCGCGCCCACCGGCACAATGGGCCAAAAGAATCCGCAAAGGATGCCATACCAGCGAATATATTTAACCACGCGGCTGTCTTCCGGGTAATAAAGATCGAACATCTCTACATCGGTGCGATTATGGTCATGATGACCTTGATGAGTGCTGCGCATCAACGTGAATGGCATGGGGAAAAGAAATCCAGACATCACACCCAGCCAGTAATTTCGACGGCCAGAACTTTGCAGATTCCCGTGGCTGGCTTCATGCAACAGTGCGTAATTCGTCAACAACAAATAGGAAAACAACACACCGATGCCGGCTACCAACCACCAATTCTCAACCTGAGATGCGAGCCAAAGTAATCCCAGCGCGGTGCTAAACACCAGAATTACGAGGAAAAAATTTAGCCGTTCTGGAATCGGCATATCCGGCGGCGCAGTGGTAAAGACCGGCTTTTTCCCAGCTTGAGATATTGCAGCCTCGGCATTCATTGAGCCAGTTTATGTTTCTCAAATCTGAATGCAAGCCGGACTCAATTTCAAGTAATGGCCCAGTTTGAGTTGGGGGAGAGCGCGTCCGCCCCGGTTGCGGCCGACGACGCCCTCGTCGTTGGCTTTGGCGCGGGCGAGATCAATGACAGCCGAGGGCAGCTATGCCCCCATAAATAGCAAATTGAGTGACAACCAATTTTAATTTCTGCTGGCTGCCCGCATGGCTCGGGGCAATACTCCAGAACTTTCATGAATGCGCGAGGAAATGGCCAGGAACAGAACGGACACGTTGAAGTGCCCGTTGCCCCGGTCGCATCCAGTTTCCCGGCGCATCCGGCGTCGTGGTATTTCTTTTGCCATGCCGATGATTTGCGGCGCGGGCCGCTGGCGAAGAAAATTTGCGGACGCGATCTGGTGGCGTTCCGCACGGCGAGCGGTAAATTTGCCGTGCTGGATGCCCGCTGTTCACACTTGGGCGCAAACCTCGGTTGCGGGGAGGTCGTAGGAGAAACGATTCAGTGTCCATTCCATCAATGGCAATTTGGCCAGGATGGCCATTGTGAGAAAATCCCAAGTCAGGTGGAAATTCCGGTTTTTGCCCGCCAGCAGAGTTATCCCGTGGTCGAACGGCATGGCTTTATTTTTTTCTTCAACGGCGCTGAATCATTGTTCCCGCTGCCATTTTTTGAAGCTGAAAACCCGGATGATTTCGCGCCGGGAAAATCATTTTCGTATGTCGCGGAGGCGAGCTGGGTCATGGTCGCGGCGCAAGGCTTTGACCGGCAGCATTTTGAAACGGTCCATGAGCGGCGGCTGCTTCGCCCGCCGGAGATTTCCAGTCCTGGTCCGTTTGTGCGGCGCAATCAATATCATGCAGAAATCATTGGGGAATCCTGGCGCGACCGGATTTTAAGGATGCTGGTGGGCAACACCGTCACGTTGACGGTTC
>JAMFSJ010000063.1 GCA_026225255.1 Methylacidimicrobium fagopyrum
ACCCGCACCAGTCCCGAACCCCACCGAGCCGTCAGGATTGTAAACGATTCCACTGGTGTTAGGAATCAGTGAAGTGCCCATCGTGAAAGCAGAAGGCACGGGCGCGACTTCAATCGGCCCAGTAATGTAATAAGCGACTTGACCCGGTTGCAATGTCACTTGCCTGACCAGAGCGCCATTAAAGTAAAATGACGCAGTAGCAGGCACATCAAGATCATTCATTATCGTGAGCATATAATTTGTGTAAATAATCT
This sequence comes from Methylacidimicrobium fagopyrum, assembly GCA_026225255.1. Lineage (GTDB taxonomy): Bacteria > Verrucomicrobiota > Verrucomicrobiia > Limisphaerales > UBA11358 > UBA11358. Next base: position 255 of record JAMFSJ010000063.1, read on the forward strand.
GCGTTCCGCTCCACGAAATTACGAATGAACCAGGGCCGCCTAAAGCATGGTCAGGATTCGGCCCGACGAAAATTTCCTGCGAAGACCACGGCTGGAGTTGCCCCGTAATGGTAGAACCGTTTGTCGTGACACCGACCGCACCGCTAGTGTAAGTCCCGTTGGCAGATAGTGTGCCATAATTTCCGTTGTCAGTAGCAGAAGCACCCGGCGCGAGCACGTGTTGAACCAAAGTGCCGCCAGTGCCGATACCAGCCCCAGCAGCGTGACTGATGATATAGCCTACAGTCTGGGTAGTCGAAGAGTCATTGACGACGTATACGCTATAAGGGGAGTCAGAAACAGCCTTCGCGCAGACAATGGAGAGTAACGAAAGGAATACGACTAGAAGAATATCTTTCATTTTTTGAAGCAATTCCAGACGTGCCAATACTCGTTTGTGTGGGGAACAGCGTAGTAAGAGGCAACGCCATTCGAATAGGACGTTTCTTCCGTGTATTTGACATAGGTGTTATTTGTCACCCAAAATTGGTTAAGAACCTTCCCGTTAATGGACTGAGTAATGCGATGCGGAGAAAGTTGCGAATCGTGAATAGCAGCAAACCAAAAACCAATTACAAGATATCCAATTAAAACCATTACAGAAACCAAGTAGACGCGGTCAGAAAAAGTTTTGACTACATATTCAGCGCCAGATCTACGGAAAATTAAAAACTTACACATGGAAATGAGAACGATAAGCAGGAGAACGATAAAAGCGAAATGCTCGTAAGTTGGAAGGATCATAAATTTCAGGATTCACGCGAACCGACATGGCCAGTATCGGCTCGCGTGAATGTGAGAATTAGGAAACCACGCGTTTGGCGATTTTCAGAATCAAGTAGAACCCAGCAATCGTGATAGTGATCGGGGCAATGGTGCCGAACGCCGTTTGTGCGTTGGTCGCGATGACGGTCGCGTCAGTTTGAGCTTGGCAGAGCAACGAGCCAGCAGCACTGATGCCGATAACGAGGAACGTTTTCCCATTGTGACGAATCGTGTCGCCAACTTTGACCACGCCACGAGCGAGGCTTTGACCGAACTGTTTCAACTTGTTCATTTTAACCTTTCAATAACACCTTGGCGTAATTGCCGCGGATGAAAAATATTAGAAGATCGGCACAGAAATTGCAGTACACAGGTTGTGCACCTCTTAGCACTCATAATATTAATAGCTATTGTACTATCCCTAGCTTTAGTGAATAAGCTTAATACCCAAGGTTACGGGTATTATAATGCCATAAAATACAGGGAAAAAAGCTCATTACTAACACCAACAGAACTAGAGTTTTTCAACACGCTCCAGCAAGTAGTGAGCAGTAATGAGACAATTTTTTCAAAAGTGAGACAGGCTGATATTATAGAAACGACTCACGATAAATCACATCCTCATTTCTGGATTTTCTTTAAAAAAATTTCTCAAAGGCACGTAGACTTTGTTCTTTGTGATAAAAAAACTAGCAGACCGCTGGTAGTAATTGAAATTAACGATAAAACACATAAGAGACAGGATAGGAAAAAAAGAGATCAGGAACTAAGAGAAGCGTTAAAAGAAACGTCAATTCGCCTAATTGAAATTCCAGCAGCCAGAAGCTATTCAACGCAAGAAGTAAAAAAACTCATTTACGCAAACGTGCATTATTACGATGAACAATTAAAGAACCTAAACCAACAAATAAGAAACCGTGCCGTGAATCTTTTGCCACTTTCCCCTCGGCAATCAAACGATAAATATAACCACGTTGACAAGGATACAGAAAAGCAGCAAACGAAACAGGAATATATGGCTCACGCCACTCCAAAAAAACCTTTTGCATCTCATCTAACTTTTGAAAATCCCGATTCACGTTATATGCCTAAGAGTTAAGCCCTGTTAGTTACGCGCCACAGAGCCGGTTAATATTAGCCGCACGTCATATTGCAGATCAGCGCGACAAAGCGTAAAACCGCCAATTCCGTTATACGGACTGGAAAATAATATCCAACTACACCCGACCGTTAAACGGGACGTGCTATGGCACAAAGCTCCCGTTTAACTCCTTCTAGCTCGCAGCGAACTGGCAGCAGCCGTCATTCAGAAATGAGAATTTGAGAATTTGGTTTCAAAACAAACCTGACAACTTGTGAACTTGTCTGCCCACGCCATTGAATTGCAAATTGCGCTTCGCCATCAGACGTGACACGAAAAGCAATAGTCCTAACAGCGTTCCAATTCGTCCAATGGCGCTGCGTCAATTCGCCGTCCTATAAAATTTTAATTCTCATATTTACTCCTCGGAAATTGAATCTCGGAAGGGGCAGGGGAATCCGGACGAAATTCCGCGATTGCTTCATTGACTGAATCCCGAGCGGCAGCGGCTTTTGAATAAACCGACAAAGCCCGTATATCATTTGCCCGCTGACAGATCACCCCGAGATCAGCTTGCGCACGGTATAAGCCCGCCAATATTTCACTGCGTTCGTTAATGCTCATAAGTAAATAAATTTTGGACACACCTCATCTACAAGGCACCTTTTCCGCTGTCCGTCTGCGGGGCGCTACGCGCCCCGCGACCGGCCTAGCGGACAAGGAATCCGTCAATTTTCACACACGCCACAGTTGGTTTGGCGTTTTAGCTGTTATCGTAACGTTGTGACCACGGGCGAATTTAATCGCTCTGGTGGTTGGTTGCCCCCGTGCTGGCCGTTTCCGGCTTTTTGGTAGAGTGGCAGGCATAGCAGCCTCTTTAACGCGTGATGCGACCTGTTAGAAACACAGCGGCAGTCTCAGCGCAACCTTGCTAGGAACGGCCTTAGTAAACGAATTCGCGCCATTAATTGAAGACTCGCGCCAGCTATGCAAACGGCCAGACTCGCCAGCCAAACGCGGCACCGTTAGTTTGAATTGTCGTTGTTGCTCAGTAGTGTTCATCGAATTTCAGGCAGCAAGATTCGGGTCATAAATCTGACCGACTTTCCAGCCAGTGGGGTTTGGAACGAAGTAACCGCAGCGGTCTAACGTGATTTGCGACAGCGTGGAATCCTTAATAAATCCAACGCCGCCGTTTTCGCACGCCTCGATGTTTTCTAATAGTGTCCAAAGCGGCATCCAAACTTGTCCGAGATTCTGCATGCCACAAAACTTCATGCGAACAGCTTTTTGGGCGATCTTCAGGACGCGGTGAGCGCGAGCGTCGAGACGGTCAGAAAATTCACGGGCAATGCGCCGTTGACGCTGTGATTTGCTGTGAGTTGTAGTTGTCGCTTGCACACCCGCGTTATATCACGGGTTTTTGAAAATGACGGTTTTACGGGGGTATTGTGAGAATAAATATAGTCACACAATGTATGCAAGGTTCAGCCTGTAAAGGCGGGGAAAACTGTCAGAAAAAAAAGTATTTGACAGGGGCTAAAACGGGGCACTTTTAGGGAGGCGTTGCCACGGCCTGATGGCGAATTTTCAGGCTCTGCCTTTATTACAAACCGCTTTGCGGAAATCCAAGTGCTTTGAAAATTAGCGCTACTGCACGTAAGGCTGTCATTGAATTGGCTACGGCGATCTTGTCAAATGCCACAGTCTTTATGTCACCAATGATGAAGAAAGCCCGGCGAACCTCGACCTTCCTTTAGCTTTTCATAATTACAATCTGGACACTTAAGAATGTGTCTGTAAGACACCACAGTCAGAACCACCGAATCGAATGCAGCAGAACGGCGAACCTCAGCAGTGAAGTCTAGGCTGAGAGGCACCGAAGGTGAGTTGCACTTAGGACAATTCTTCGCTGTAGTCATATAATCATCCTGAGCCTATTTAGCATAGTCTCATGAAAGCACACCTGCGAATTTCTATCAAGGATTATCACCGAAATAAACGAATTAACTCGTCCTAGTTAGGCTGAACTTGCGAAGGGGAACGAGACATGTTCGCAAATCCGTTAATCCTTGGAACTGACGAATAACCGGACAATTGCGAACCTATTGAGGGGAGAATTTCAGCATCGTTTACCGGCCGAGAGTCAGCGACTTGGCTTTGCGAAACATATGATTCCGGCTGATATTGCGCAACATTTTGAATATCGCCGTGCGGCCGGAAATTATTTTTTCCGTCCGAAGGAGCAGGGAGCGAGTCATGGCCAAGGATAATGCGATACCGCTTGCCGAAAACGACCACCCAATGCTTTTCTACTCTTTGAATTTCGCCGGTGTCAGAATAAGCCATCGTCCCATCACTCAAATAAACAGTGACGTCATTTCTGAAAATACAATAGCCAGTGCAGACAACATCATTAGTTTGCTCCGGTGAACCGCCCAAAAATTTCGGCTGTTTTTTTGGTGCATCATCCTCGCCGTAATTTTCCAAGACGTGGGAATTTTCGTGATTAAAACTAACAGGCAAAGGCTTAGTTTCAACAGGAGTTGGAGCGACAGAATGCGGTGTAGGCTTTGCGGCACCCGAGACAGTTTTGCCGACCAACCAGCCCGCACCGATGATGCCCCGATAGAGCAGAAACCCGATTACAGCGATTAAGACGATCAAACCCCACCACGGAAGCCCTTTGCGCCTAGAACCAACGTCAGCAGCCATACGGCCAGTTAAGCCAACGCCAGCAGACGTATCATAAGTTTGCGCCAAACCCTTTTTGTCGAGTTTGAAAATTTTCCGTGACATCGGTTTCAACTGTGAGCCACTGGGGGCTTGGTCATAAATAGCGACGCTGAAAATGTCTGGTTGCCGGAAGAATCCCATTGAAAGTTTTGAGTGATTAGTGACAACCCAAAAATCTTGTGCAACGCGTTGGATTGCGGGATCAATTTGCTTTGTGTGCTGCGTGACGATCAGGACGTCGTCGCCGAAATGGCGATGTTGCGCCGCATAAAATAACGTAGCTTCCCCTGTTTTCTGCCAGTTACGCGCAGAATAAAATTTCCAAGCTTCGTCCACGACGTATAAGACGCCACCGCTTTGTGCAGCAAGATCAGTATTGAACCCCATTTGCGGATTTGGTTTTCGGGCAATAGCTCCAGTTGGCGACTTTCGTTTATACGCTTGATCTGCGTTTTCGTAAGCCCGTATGGAGTTTTACCGAAACCAGCCTTTGCCCGAAGCTTGCCATTAGCCAAGCGGACAAAACCGTTTGGAATTTCAGTGGAGATCATCGAAGTGCCCCCTTAACAATTTTCGGGCCACCGCGAATGAGATAAAGCTGGCGTTTAAAATGACGGCGACAAATGCCGTGCGAGACATTTGCCGCCGTGGAATCAGTGCGCGGGTTGCTCGGATGGCACCAAGCACACACTGAAATTGTTGTTTGCACGTTTCGCACGTGCACGAATATAGGGGACGTTTTTCAAATACTAATTAAAGTTACACAATGTATGTTATATTTAATCAAAGCCTGAGGCGAAACGTCGTTTTATTGTCCTGCTCGGTTGATCCAAGCTACATCGCGTGAATTTGACAATTGCCGGCCAGCTCGTAAACCCGCACGTATTCGCCCAAAGTTTGCTCCCAGGAAAAATCCGCCTTCATCGCGTTGCGTTGGTAGCGACGGAATAATTCCGGCTGACCGTAGATCGCCAGTGCTTTGCGGATGGCTTTGGCGAGCGCTTGGTTGGAGTATTCGTGGAACTTAATACCGTTGGCGCGTTTGGCGTCTTGCACGAAATCAATCACGCTGTCGTCCAGGCCGCCGGTCGCGCGGACGATGGGCAGCGCACCATAACGTAAACTATACATCTGGTTCAAACCACACGGCTCGAAGGCCGATGGCATCAGGTAAAAATCGCACGCGGCCTCGATGCGATGCGCGAGTTTTTCGTCGTAACCAATACGCACGGCGACCTTGTCGGGAAAACGGCGCGCGAGCGTTTGATAACCTTTTTCAAAATCCGGCGAACCGCTGCCGAGCAAAACGAATTGGATATTCGAGGTCAACATTTCGGCTAACGCACCGAGCTGGATGTCCACGCCTTTTTGTTCCGCAAGGCGTGTAATCGTGCCGAAGAGCGGGGTGGATTCATTCACCGGGAGGCCGACAAATTTTTGTAATTCGCGCTTGTTGATTTTTTTCCCCGCGATGCTCGTCACGGAAAAAGGTTTGAACAGATTCGGATTATTCGTCGTGTTCCAGTCGTTGTAATCCACGCCGTTGAGAATGCCAAATAACCGGTCGCGACGTTTGCGCAACAAGCCATCGAGACCGCAGCCGAATTCTTCCGTCGTGATTTCGCGGGCGTATCGCGGGCTGACCGTCGTGATCGTGTCCACGAACGCGATGCCGGCTTTCAAACAATTTAACCCGCCGTAAAATTCCGCACCTTCGAGCGTAAAAAAATCGCGCGGCAAATTCGTCAACGTAAACGCTTCCGGCCCGAACACGCCTTGATACGCGAGGTTATGAATGGTGAGGCAGGTGGCCGGTGGATTCCCCCACCCTTCACTTTTCTGCTGCTGCATCAGGATCGGCACCAAGCCGACTTGCCAGTCGTGAACGTGCACCAAGTCCGGCCGCCACGGCAGATAGCGTGCGAGATGCACCACGCATTTTGAAAAAAAGATGAAGCGTTGGTCGTTGTCCGGATAGCTGATATTTTTCTCGTGATAGATGCCGGCGCGATCAAAAAAATCCGGTTGTTCCACGAAATAAATTTTCAAGCCGCCGTCCAACACCGTTGACCACAATCCGCCTTGAACCCATTCCTCGCCGAGCAAAATATTAAAATGCCAATCTTCGCGGCGCAGTTCCGGAAATTTTTCGCGGATGCCGCGATACAACGGCGTGACAATCGCGGCCTCGTGACCCGCGCCGGCCAATGCCTTGCCCAACGCGCCGACCATATCCGCCAAACCGCCGGTCTTGGAAAACGGATGAACTTCACTGCTGGCGAGCAAAATTTTCATGAGTTGAAAAATAGTTAAACAATTAAAAGTGTCGAAGCGTTGTCATGTTCTCGCCGGAACGCTTTGCCCCTTCAACGCTTCAATGGTTAAACAATCCGATCCGTTTTCAAATAGGGTTGCAACGGCGCGGGAATCTTCACGCTGCCATCCGCTTGCTGATGCGTCTCGATCAAGGCGACGAACAGACGCGCGAGCGCCGTGCCGCTGCCGTTGAGGATGTGTGGAAATTTATTTTCGCCCGATTCCGATTTGAAACGCATATTCATCCGGCGCGATTGAAAATCTTCGCAGTTCGAACAACTCGAAACTTCGAGATAGCTGCCCTGCCCTGGCGCCCAGACTTCGATGTCATACGTTTTCGCGCTGCCAAAACCCATGTCGCCCGTGCACAACAAAATCACGCGATAATGCAGGCCGAGCAATTGCAAAACTTTTTCGGCGTTCGCGACCATCTTTTCCAATTCGTCATAACCGGTTTCCGGTTTCACGATTTTGATCAATTCCACTTTGTCGAATTGATGCACGCGGATCATGCCGCGCGTGCCCAGGCCGGCCGCGCCCGCTTCGCCGCGAAAGCACGGCGTGTAAGCGCAGTAACGGATCGGTAATTGTTTCTCCGCCAAAATTTCTTCGCGATGAATATTTGCCACCGGCGTTTCGGCCGTCGGAATCAAATACAATTTACCGAGATTCGCGGCGTCGTCGCCTTCCGCCACGCCATAATATTGATCTTTGAATTTCGGAAATTGACCTACGCCCACGAGGCACTGTTCGCCCACCATCAACGGCGGCGAAACTTCCGTGTAATCATGTTCCGTGATATGCAGGTCGAGTAGAAATTGTATCAACGCCCGTTCGAGCCGCGCGCCCCAATTCGTGTAGAGCAAAAAACCGCTGCCGGAAAGTTTCGCGCCGCGCGCAAAATCCACGAGCTTCAAAGTGTCGCAAAGTTCAACGTGCGATTTCGGTTTGAAATCAAAATTCACCTTTGCGCCGTGAACGCGAATCTCCGGATTATCTTCCGCGGTTTTGCCCAAGGGCACCGCTTCATTTGGCAAATTTGGCAAACGCAACATCAACACATCGCGATCCGCATCCGCCTTCGCGGCGAGTTTATCGAGTTCGGTGATCTTATCGCCAAGTTCGCGCGTCTCGCTTTTCTTGGCTTCGGCTTCGGCGATTTTCTTTTGGCCCATCAACGCGCCGATTTCTTTCGAGACGCGATTACGTTGGGATTTTAACGATTCAACTTCGGCTAAAAATTTACGACGTTGTTCATCGGCGAGCAGAATACCGTCAATGAGCAACTCGTCCCCTGCCCCACGCGTGGCGAGACGGGCACGGACAAAATCAGTTTTTTCGCGGATCAATTTGATGTCGAGCACGGCGGGATTATAGAAATTATTTCGCCAGCGGCAAGACGAACAAAATCACGGCCGGGTGACGCGGAAAAATTGGGCGGCGGAATTATTAGGCGACAATGGAATTGTCACCGTATTCGTCGCGCCATTCCCGGAGAAATTGGTCCAGGTCTGCCAGTTGCCGGCGAGCAGGTTGGTCGTCCACTGCACCGTGTAGCTTTCGTAGGCTTCGGTGCCGAAACTAAAACTAAAGTTCGTTCCGATGGTCTGCGGTGCGATGATTTGTGCCGGCGTATAATTGATTCCTTCCACGCGGATATTGTCGAGGATGGCGAAATTATTCGTGTCGCCGATGGAATTAAAAGTGTCGTTATAGCCGATCAAAATATCTCCCGCAGTATAGCTGGAGGTATTGGTGAATTGCGCGACCGCGACGTTGTTCAACAGCCAGGTGATTAGATTATTTTCTGACCGCACTTCGACATTTTGCCAGCGCATCGCCGATGAGCCGCCGGGTGTGACCCCAATATTCGTAAACGTCTGGGACGGAAATAAGCTGACGAAACCGGCGTCGGCATTGTCGAAATTTGCACTGAGCGGTTTAGTCGGGCCGAAACCACTGGTCATCAACATGGGAATCACGCCGCTGCCACCACCTTGAAAAATCGAATAGTCGCGGACGCTGCTGGACGAAGCGCTGCAGCCACCATCGCCATCCATCGCGAACCAGATGCCATCGCTGGTAGTTTGCGCGACGCGGTTCGTCCAATCGCCGGAGCAGTTGATGCCAAAGAGCACATGTTCGGTCGTCGCCGCCGTTCCCCAGTTCAGCCAGAGATCGAACTTCAGCGCGAAGTTGTTGCCGTAATTTTCGCCCACGGGATAAAGGTTGATGGCCGCCGCCGCCGCGGTGGCATCGGATTTATTAGCAGTGAGATAAAGCCCTTTCGTGGTGCCGCTCGAATACGGCGCGGGCGGAATGTTCGTGGGATAAGTCACCGTGGAATAATCAAAACCGAAGACGGCCTTAAAATCATAACCGCCGGAAGCGGCGCCGAAGAATATTTTATAGCCGTTCGTCGTCGTGGGGCTGGTGACGATGACGGGCGTGGCGTAGTTGTCGAAGTCATCCGAAAAATTCAATGACAGCACCGCCACCGAACTCGTAACGCTGCCGAGGCTGTTCGTAATGACGACAAAATAATTTCCGGTATTCGCAACTTGCACGTTGGGATCGGTGAACGTGAGGTTGGTCGCACCGCTGATATTCGTGCCGTTGAAATACCATTGATAATTCAGCGGCAGCGTGCTGACGGCGCTGACGCTGAACGTGGCGTTTGAGCCGGGGTTGACGACGAGACTTTGCGGTTGCGCGGTGATGGTGGGCGGAATGGGAATGCCAGTCACCGTCAACGTGCTGACCGCGCTGGTCACGGAACCACTGAAATCACTGATGACGAGCGAGTAATTTCCAGCGCTGCCCGCTGAAACATTGGTGATGGAAAAAGCGTTCGTCGAGCCGCCGGCGATATTAGTTCCATTCAACTGCCATTGATACTGCAATGGCGGTGTGCCGTAAGCGGTTGCGCTGAACGTGACGTTGGAACCGGCGGCGACATTCGTGCTGGCGGGCAAAATCGTCGCCGCGGGCGGAATGTGATAAACGTGCAACTTGATGCCCGATAGATAGCCCAAGGTGGGGCTGACAAAGCGAAACCGGTTCAGATTATTCGCATTATTATAACCCATCGGCGTCCACGTCAGACCGCCGTTCGTAGTGTGAATCATATTGTAAGGCGGACTCAAAGCGCCGCCGCCCGTCCAGCCTTCATTGGTGCTGACAAATCCAATGCCCTGCAATTCAAACGAGGCCGGCGAACCAATGGCTGAGAGCGGAATGCCATTAGACACCCACGTTTGACCGCCGTCCGTGGTTTTGTAGAACACGAAGGTTGAGTAGGAATTATTTTGCTGCAGCGAAGCGTAACCGACGTTGGTGGATGGCCAGGACATTTTCCAAAAATAACTGTTCGTCACATGTGCGCTGGCGACAACTTGCCAGCTCAGTCCGCCATTCGTCGTGCGGGCGATGCTGCCGAAGTAAGGCGGCGAGTAATAAGAATTGGTATCCATGCCGACGGTGAACCCGACGTTTGTGTTCATGAAATAAACATCCATCAGCCCGCCCATCACGCCCGCGGTGGTCAGGTTGGTCACAAACCAGGTGCTGCCGCCATCCACGGATTTCACGAAATACGCCGGCCCACGCACGCGACCGACGCCGTAGATGTGTTGGAGATCAGGAATGTGCATGGCGCAAAAACCTTTCATGCCGGAATTATTGATGGCTTGAACGATGTCCCACGTATTGCCGCCGTCGAACGTTTCATAGAGGAGATTGGTATCCGTCACATTGCCGTCGTAGGAACCGGGACCCAAGTTACCAATCCAGCCACGCGTGGGTGAAGCAAAACCAATGGAGCGAAAATGCGCCACGTTCGTCACGATCTGGGGCGTGATCGAAAACCAACTCTGTCCGCAATTAGTGGTGTGATAGATGCCATCAATGCCGCGCGCACTCCAACCATTCGTGAGGTCGGTGAAAGAAATATCGTCATTGCGATAACTCCCGCTACCGACCGGCGAATTGGGAAACTGCGTCCAGACGGGCGTTTGCGAACGCGCCGACAGCACAGCCATAATAAAAACAACGCAACTGTAAAATTTCATCCGCATGATAATCCTTGTTTAACGCCCGACACGAAAGTGCATCGAACGCGCGGCCAAGCTAGCCAATTAAAAACAATTCGCAAATGAAAATTAAAAGCCAACTGCCAGCGCCGCGGTGGGGGCAAGAATCCTGACGAACGCGTTTTGTTCGGAGAACTCCGCCGTAGCTAGAAAATGGCGCGCCGCGGCGGATTCAATTCCGGTTCAAATTCCCTGCTTGCACTGCACGCCTTTGGCCGTAAAATCATCGCGCTCAATTTATGAACTACAAAATCTCTCAACGCGCCGCGTCACTCGCACCGTCACTCACTTTGGCCATTGATTCCAAGGCCAAGGCGATGAAAGCCGCGGGCGAAGACGTCGTCGGCTTTGGCGCGGGCGAACCGGATTTCGATACGCCCCAACACATCAAAGACGCTTGCGCCAAAGCGCTCGCGGCCGGTTTTACGAAATACACGCCGAGCAGCGGCATTCCGGAATTGCGGGAAGCCATTGCGGCGAAATTTCTCCGCGAAAACGGCCTGACCTATAAGCCGTCGCAAATCATCGTTTCCTGCGGTGGTAAACATTCCTGCTACAACGTCATTCTCGCCACGTGCGAACCGGGCGACGAAGTCATCATCCCCGCTCCGTATTGGTTGAGCTATCCCGAGATGGTCAAGCTCGCCGGCGCGAAACCCGTCGTGATCAATACGAGCGATAAGACGGAATTCAAAGTCACGCCCGAACAACTTCGCGCCGCCATTACGCCGAACACGCGTTTGTTCGTGCTTAATTCGCCGAGCAATCCGACCGGTTCCGTTTACACGCCGGAAGAAGTGAAAGCGCTCGGCGATATTTGCGTGGAGAAAAACATCCTCATCATGAGCGATGAAATCTACGAACACTTGCTTTACGACGGCGCGAAAGTGAAGAGCGTCGCGAGTTTTTCGCAGGCGCATTACGATCACACCATCATCGTTCACGGTTTGGCGAAAGCGTATTCCATGACCGGTTGGCGACTCGGTTTTCTCGCCGCGCCGGAACCGATCGCCAAAGCGATTGACGCCGTGCAAAGCCACAGCACGAGCAACCCGACGTCATTCGCCCAAAAAGGCGGCGTCGAAGCACTCAACGGCACGCAGGAACATTTGCCGAAATGGCTCGCGGAATTTGATAAACGCCGTCGCTACGCGCACACGAAATTGAACTCCATGCCCGGCGTCACCTGCGTGAATGCGAAAGGCGCATTTTATCTTTTCCCGAACATCTCGAAGACCGGCCTGAAATCCGCCGAGTTCTGCGCACGTTTGTTGGATGAACAAAAAGTCGCCGCCGTTCCTGGCATCGCGTTTGGCGCGGATGATTATATCCGTTTGAGCTACGCGACCGGTCTGGCGAACATTGAAAAAGGCTTGGAACGCATGGATCAATTCTGCAAAACGCTGGTGAAGTAATCTCGAATCATTAAATGGGCAAAGCTGCGGCTTTGCCCATTTTTTATTTTGCAACCAAGGCAAAACGAGTATTCCGCCCTGCTCTTTTAATGTGTCCGAGGCTGCACTAATTCAATCGTGCCAGCATCCAATTGACCGGTTGGCGGATCCGAAGGAACGGTGACCAAAATCCGCTGGGAACTCAAACTGCCATTAGGCTTACCGCCTTCGGCTTTCAGAATTGCAAAGGCGGACAAACTATAATTCCCCGGCGGAACATCGTCGGCCGCAAGTGAACCATCCGCCGTAATCGACATCGGATAATGCCGCGCCGCTTTGGCGAGTGCCAAATATTCCGGCGTTTGTAGGTAGTGCATCATTAATTCACGATTACCAATAATCTCTTTCGGCATCGACGGCATGGGCGTCTGCAGCGTTATCATAACGTTTTGCAAATTCGCCAGCGGCTTACCTCCCGGCCATTGGAGTTTTGCCGTCACGGTGTAACCCTTATCACCAAAGGTAACGGTCGTGGTGGCACCCGGTAAAATATCCACTTCGGTTTTATCTCCGTGGATCCAACTCCTGTCGCCCGGGCCACCAGGGTTGGTATAAGTGACAATCAAACGGGTAAAATCATGTTTTCCCGGCGGCACCATCGGCAAAGTGAATTTGCCTTGGTCGTCGGTCATTACTTTAAAAGCTGTAAAATCTGTATTGATGGCCGTCGAATCATCTTCGCCCAAATCAAATAAGTATTCGCGTCCGACGACCGGTTGACCATGCGACAGGCACGTCACTTCGACCCGTCCCCAAGGTTGCAAAGTGACCGCAGGTATTTTTTGTAAATCGGCGGGCGCGGCTTCGGCGTAGCCAGAGGGATTCGCAATAATCACGCGGGTGATCGAAGCATCTGTCGGCAGCAGAAAATGTCCGGTCGCATCGGTGTGCAATACCGACGTGCCGGATTGATCTTTGGAAAATCCGCCGGGCACCAATCGCAGGTGGGCGTCGTGACTGAGCAATCCGATTTCCGTATTGATCGCCGGTTGACCGTCGACGCCGAGGACGGCGATCGAGGTTGAAACTTGCCGGTGCAATAAAACATCAAAATGCACGGGGCCTTCATCCGGCGCGATTACCCGGGAAATAAACGGAGTGTAACCCTCCGCTTCAAATCGTAAAATATATCCTGGATTCGCTGTGCCTCCGATCGCCGCTTCTTCCATGACATTGCTATATTGACCACCGGAAAATTCCGGCCAGAAGCGGGCGATGGACGACCAATTGCCGTTAGTCTTACCCGTCGAATAGTTCATCGCCGGCCAGCCAATGCCCATGCGAAAATGTTGGATGGACTCGCCGGTATCGCCATCGTTGACCACGCCGGAAATAACCAGCGCCGGATGCAAGGTGATGATGTGATCTTGGCCATCCGCAGTCAGATAAATATTTTCCGAATACACATAACCTTCGGCAGCAAATTGAAAGTCCAATTCTCCTGCTGGGGCGTTACTCCAGATCAACCAGCCGTCGGCATCACTTTTTTTATGAAAATCAACCTGCGTGCGCTTGGCATTGTAATGCGGCAAATCGAACATTCCGGGATTAAAAGTATTCAGCCGGGCATTCGCATTGGGAATCGGATCGCCGGCTTTGTTTTGCACCCGCATTTTTAGAAGGCTGCCCTTGGTCAGCACCAATTTATACGGCATCACGTCATTGGTGGTATTGATGGCAATCGTCGTCGCGGCAAAACCGGACGCATTGGCCGTCAATAAATTATCGCCGGGTTTGCCGCCGGGAATTGTAAAGGTTCCGGAGGCGTCCGCCGTTACTTCACGTCGGTCGGATGAACTGATATGTCCGACCAAAATTTTGGCAGCGGATACCGGTCGACCATTCGCATCTACGACTACTCCGGTAATTTTCGTGGCCAGGCCGAGTTTAAAAACGTAGGAACCTTCCCGCAACGCCTTGGCCACGGAAGGATCGCGCCCCGCAAAAACCATATCTGAGTCGACATATTCAGGATTTTCGGCACTGCCATAAATCCGATGAATCATATCTTCCGCGATGCGATTGATCTGCCAGCGGCCAGCGGCATCTGTCGTGACTTGAATCCAGCTAAACTGATGACTCTCGATGCCGATATCCGCCGTCGGATCATCGTTATGATTCCAGCCCACTTTCGCCCCGGCAACCGGCACGCCATTGGCATCCACCACTTGTCCGCCAATCGGGACGGCGGGCGCCAGATGCAACGCGTAAGTCTCAGGAATTTTATCACCCCGCGTCGGATGCCATTCCAAGCGCGTATCGGCATAGCCATCCAGTTCGCTGGTCAATTGAATCTCCGTCAGGTTCGTCGGATAAATCACTTCGCACCAGCCATTCTTATCGGAATAAAACTGGCGATTCTTAAACTTATTGCCCACCCAGAAACGATCGTCGAACCGGACATTCGCAACCGGCTTGCCCGTTTTCGGATCGTCCACCTGAATCATCAAGCGCGGCTCCATCAAAGTAATGCCATTGCCACTCGCAGCCGGATTGGATTGAGTATTTGCACTTGGCGGTGTAGTGGCCACGATGACGCTTTGCGTGGTGGTTGAAACCGAGGCGACTTGAAGTTGCGCCGGGGCCTGACGGACGGACATTGCGTGGTAAATCACCGGAATCGCGATGATGGCGGCAATGCCAGCGGCGATGCTAAATTTCATCAAGCGATTGCCCAATAATAAAGCCAGCCCACTGCCCGTCACCACCGCGACATTTCCGACCAAGGCAGCTTGGCATACTTTCGCCGCCAGGCCCGTGGGCACAGTCGATATCGCATAACTCGTAAGCGACGTGGCAAGGATGACCGCGGTGGAAGTGATGCCACGTTTGACCAGGGCGACGCGCAATTTTTCCAAGGCGCGATCCACCCGCATCCGCGCGGCATTTTCTTTGATACCCAAACGGTCGCCGATTTCCGCCAGCGGACAGCCTTGAAAATAGCGCAGCAACACCGCTTCACGATCTTCACCATCCAGTTCGTTCATGGTTTCATCAATGACCGGACGCAACTGTTCCCAATCCGCCGCCGCGCCGTCTAATTCTGCAAGTCTGTTCATGGCATAGGATTCCTGTTCCCGCAGGGAACGACGTTGTTCCGCACGCCGGGCGTCGGACGCCGCATAGCGCACACTGGTGTAAAGCCAACCGGCCAGCGAAGTATGGGCCGTCAACTGCGAAGCTTTTTTGGCAAGGCTGCAAAACACTGTCTGCGTGACGTCCTCCGCCAGCTGCGGCGCGCCGTTCAATTGTCGCAACGCCGTGGAATAAACCAGGCCGACATGCCGGTTGACCAGTTCCGCAAAGGCCGGTTCCGAGCCTTCGCGGACATAATTGTTCAGCAATTCCAAATCGTTTTGCGTCATCTTACTTATTAAACAGTCACCGCCGCAAAAAACGCACAAAAAAAATCAAAGATTGCGTGGCCTCGCAAGAGTGAACGCTTCATCCGTTTGAGCTACGCGACTAGGCTGGCGAACATTGTCTGCAAAACGCTGGTGAAATAATTTTCACGCAACGCTCACGAAAGCCGCGCGTCAGCTCGCGGCTTTTTTGTTGGCTGAAAAAACTCCGCCTCGTCTTTCGATGGAAATTCAGTTATCAAACCAGCGCCGTCGCATGAAAAAAGTCATTGCCCCCATCCGTCGTCCACGCGTCGCGTTGCTGATCGAGTCATCGCGCGCGTATGGCCGGGCGACGCTTTCCGGGATCGCCAAATATATTCGCGCCCACACGCAATGGTCGATTTCCATCCAGGAACAAAGTTTGAACGATGACCTGCCGCACTGGTTTAAGCATTGGGAAGGCGATGGCATTATCACGCGCATCGAAACCCCGGCCCTCGCGGGCGTGCTCAAGCGGTTGAATGTGCCCACCGTTTTTTTGCGCAACGTCGCGCCGGGCACGAAAGCACCTTCGATCTTGACGGATAATCCCGCCGTCAGCCGCGTGGCCTTTGAACATTTGCGCGAACGTGGTTTTCGGCATTTCGCTTTTTGCGGCTTCAATGGCGCGGACTATTCGGACGAACGACGCGATAGTTTTATTCAATCCGTCACGCAACTCAGTTTGCACTGTCATGTCTTCGGCGCGAAATCGCCGGTCAGCGAATTATCCAACACCGCCGCGTATGAAGAGGTCGGCTTGGAAGATGGCGAGCGCGTGGCCGAGTGGATCAAGGCGTTGCCCAAACCCATCGGTTTGATGGCGTGTAACGATATGCGCGGCCAGCAAGTGTTGGACGCCTGCCGCGCAAGTGACGTCACCGTGCCGGACGATGTGGCGGTCGTCGGCGTTGATAATGAGGAAGTGTTGTGTGATTTGTCTGATCCGTCGCTGTCCAGCGTCGTGCCGAATGGCGAACGCATCGGCTATGAGGCGGCGGCACTTTTGGAGCAAATGATGGCGGGCAAAAAAGTTCAATTCAAACCGTCCCTCATCGAACCTTTCGGCGTCGTCACGCGGCGTTCGACCGAGGTGTTGGCGATTGAAGACCGGCAGATCGCCGTCGCCGCGCGCTTCATCCGTGAACATGCGTGCGAGGGCGTTGATGTAGGCGATGTCCTGCGGGCGGCGTCGATGTCGCGCAGTGCGCTCGACCGGCATTTCATCAAGACCATGGGCCGTTCGCCCAAGGACGAAATCTTGCGCGTGCGCCTCAATCGCGCCAAGCAGCTATTGGCGGAAACTGATTTTTCACAGGCGTTGATCGCGGAAAAAATCGGCTTTGAACACGCGGAATATCTCAGTCGCATTTTCAAAAAACGGATCGGCGTCACGCCCTCCGAATTTCGTTCCCGTTCCCGCGCGCAAGATCAGGCGGATGCGTTGCCAGCCAAGTTGGCCTCGTTGAAACGGAGCGTGTGATTCCGGTTTTCCAGCGCCTGGCACACTTTTAATTTCCGACCGGAATGGTTGCTCAAATAAATCAATTCTTTCCCCAGAAAGTTCATTGGAAGCAGTCACTCCGCCGGCTACAATAATCAGCCTATCAAACGCATCATCATAGGACTCTGGCTGGCCTTGGCTTTATTAAAGTCGGCTGAAGCGGCCCCGTCATTTCAGCAAGTTGGCAGCACCTTAGTCATGTCCAATGCGAATGTCCGGCTCGTCTATAACTTGACTGCCGGCACGACGGATTTTTACTGGCAGAATGCCAAGAAAATATCGGCATTTTATAGCGGCGTCGGCTTGAACACGGGTTATATCAAAGGCCTTAGTTACAGTAGCTGGAATTACACAATCGTCAGCAGCAACCAAGCCGTGATCACTGCCACCGGCAGCGGGGTGCCGATGATGAAACAGTATTTTACGCTCGACCAAAACGATAGCTTCCTCGTGCGCGCGGAGGTTTCCGGTTCCAATCTGAAAGCGAACTGGTTTGGACCCGTCGTCGTGGACACCACGGGCGGGGTGGATATTGGCATCACCAATGATAACCGCGCCCTCGTCGTGCCGTTCGACAACGACGGTTTCATCCGCTACAACGCAATGCCGATGAATAGTT
This sequence comes from Methylacidimicrobium fagopyrum, assembly GCA_026225255.1. Taxonomy (GTDB): domain Bacteria; phylum Verrucomicrobiota; class Verrucomicrobiia; order Limisphaerales; family UBA11358; genus UBA11358. The sequence goes on from JAMFSJ010000063.1 coordinate 18,243, forward strand.
CCACCACCGGCTATGAAGTCGCCGCGTTCTACGACAACACTTCTCGCAATGGTCTCATCGTCGGTTCCGTCACCCATGACACTTGGAAGACCGGAATCTATTTTGCCGGCGCCAATAATAAATTGACCCAAATGAACGTCTTTGGCGGCGCCACCACGCCCGCCGATGTTGCCCCGCACGGTTATCTCAGCGGCAACCTCATTTCTTCGCCCACGATGTTCGTCGGTTTTGGCGCCGACTGGCGGGTGACGCTGCAAAATTTCGCCAACGCAAACACCAACTTTGCTCCGCGACTGGTTTGGACCAATGGCGTGCCGTTCGGCTGGAATAGTTGGGGCGTGATTCAGGCTAACATCACTTACGCCGACGCCATCGCCGTTTCCGATTTCTACTTCGTTAACCTGATGCCGCATAACTTTACCAATCACGGCACGGTCTATATCAACCTGGATTCTTATTGGGATAATTTAACCGCTGCCCAACTACAAAGTTTCGCGGCGCACTGCCACGTGCAGGGCGAGAAAGCGGGCATTTACTTCACGCCTTTTGCGTGGTTCAACACGCCCGTGAACGCGACGAATGTTTTCGTTGAAGGCACCGGCAATACGTATCATTACAGTGACATCGTCTTACGCACGTCCAACGGCACCATTGAAGCCAGCGACGGCGCGCTTGCACTCGACCCGACGCATCCCGGCACGAAGCTGCGAATCAATTATTATATCAACGAGTTCACCAACTGGGGGTTTGATTATGTCAAAGCCGACTTTCTTTCGCATGGTTCGTTTGAAGGCGTTCACTACGACCCGACCGTGACGACCGGCATCCAGGCTTACAACCAAGGCATGCAATATACGTTCAACGCCATCAACGGTCGCATGTTCCTCAGCGAATCCATCGCCCCCCTCTTTCCCTATCAATATGCCCATAGCCGCCGGATTTCGTGCGATGCGGAAACCTCGCTGATCAGTAATACCGAATACGAAATGAATTCTGTCTCCTATGGTTGGTGGTTGAATAACGTATATCCCTTCAACGACCCGGACATTTTAGTCTTTGGCAATGGCTCGACCACTAACGAAGCGCAAAGCCGACTGATCAGCGGGGTGGTCACTGGACTTATGCTGGGCGGTGACGATCTTACCGTCGCCAACGGACAAAACGGCGCGACTAACTTGCTGACGAATGCCGCCATCGATTCCGTTGCCCGTATCGGCCAGACCTTTACTCCCGTGGAAGGCAACTCCGGTAGTGCGGCGGAAAACATTTTTATCCGTCAAGATACAGCAACGAATTGGTGCGTTGCCGTTTTCAATTACACCAGCCAATCCACCAATGAAACCGTCAATCTCGCCCGTGCCGGTTTGCCAGCGGGCAGTTATCTCACCACGAATCTGTGGGATGGCACCGGGTTACCCGTCACCAATTCCTTCAACGTGAGTCTGAACGCCAAGCAATCGAAGCTATTCCGACTCACTTATATTCCGCTGCCGTCGCCGGTGGTGAACCATATTACTCTATCCGGCAGCAAGTTGATTTTCAGCGGCACGAACGGCCCGGCGAACGGTAGTTATGCCGTGCTAACTTCTACCAATCTCTTTACCTCACTGACAAACTGGACTAAGCAAGCGACCAATACTTTTGACAGCAACGGATTTTTCAATGTCACCAATACCATAGCGCCAAATTCGCCGCCGCTATTTTACAGTATCCAACTCCGTTGAGCCTTAAAACATTCCCCATTGTCAGCCAATCCGGTTTGTGCTAACCCATCAACTATGAACGTTAAAAAACTACTGCTCATCGCCTTAGGTTCACTCATCTGGGGACTATTACCCGCTACCGCCGGTGAATTTCCCGATAGTTGGACTTGGGATACTAAACCGGAACAACGCGCCAGCCACGCCGCCTTGGAAGGCAAGCCCATGCCGGCCTTGAACGTCACCCACTGGATCAATGGCGAAGTCAAACCCGCCGATCTGAAAGGCAAAGTCGTCGTCGTGGATTTTTATGCGACCTGGTGCGGCCCCTGTATGCACGCCATCCCGCATAACAACGAACTGCTCAAAAAATATTCGGCCAAAGGTTTGACGATCATTGGCGTTTGCACCAATAAACGTGGGCAAGAGATTTTTGACACCAATGCCAAGCAACACGGCATTGAATATCCCGCTGCGCGCGACGCTGAACTGAAGTCGCAAAAAGACTGGGCCGTGCATTATTATCCGACCTACGCCGTCATTGATCGCAAAGGCATCGTCCGGGCGATCGGCCTGCAACCGGAATACGTCGAACCCGTCGTTCAGAAATTACTGGCCGAAACCGTCCCATGAAGGCGGCACGGAAGTATCCCCGAGACGTTTTCAGAGATACAGATCGAGGCGGGTTCGCGGCTAGTTAGTAGCGGCCTTGCCGTCACCCACCAATTTATTTGTAGAGTAACCGGAAGAATCTTGGCGGTGAGGTTTGATTCAGGCCGTTGGTCAGCGTAAAACTAAAAGCATTGCCGATAGAAAGGTTGGTCGTCAGCGCCGTTTGGTTGGTTGCGGGAACCCATAGATTTGTCGCCATCAATAAAACGTAAGTGCCATTCGTCGCGGCGTTGCTGACGTTGAAAATCAGATTCGTCCCGGCGGCTTTAACGCTGGTAATGATGGGTGCGGGAATCGGGATCATGTAATCAGCCCCCACGGGCAAGTGGTCGCTGGCATTGGTGAGATCATGATACAGCGTGGCGGCGCTGATGAACGCGCCGGCCATCAGATTGGTCAAGGCGTTGTTGCCGACAGAAGTCGTGCTGGCCTTGTAAGCGACCGTGCCGTTGTTGGCAAAGGTATGATAGGTGCCGGAAACTAATTTCAAGCCGCTGCCGCTACCGTAATAAACATTCGTCGTCATCATTTCAAAATCGTCGCGGTAATGCAGGCTCGTCGACGAATCGGTTTTATTGTTCAATAGCGAATTCACCGTCCAATCAATATTGTTTGCCCCGGACGGATTCAACGGATCAATCCCCTGCCCTTGCACGACGCCATTCGGCGCAGCGTTAGAAATCAGCAGTTGATATTGCGCCTCGCCGCTGCCGCCGAGATTGTAGTCGCCCACATACACTATGCGCGGATTGGCTGGCAAATTGGTCGCGGCATCGTTGCGGATGATCGCGGCTTCGCCGGCGCGATAGGATTGATTGACCGATTCCGTTCCCGAAGCGCTCGACTTATAATGGCTCACATAAACGTAAAACTCATTCGTCGGTGTGGCCGTGATTCCCGCCGGCGCGAATTCATAACGCGTGACTTCACGATATTCCCCGCTGCTGGAACCTAATTTACTGACGCCGCCCGGCGGATCAACCGGCAGTGACGCCAGCAGTTGTAAAGTGGACGTGTTGTAAACCATGGCATTCGGGCCGTTTCCGCTGGTGACCGCCCCGCCGCTTTCCGTTGCCTGATATGGGCTGCTCGCGTAAGTGGCAGTTAGATTGTGGAAGGCGTAAAAGGCATTCAACCCATTCACAATGGGCGCGACGGTGATCGGATTGCTCGTGGTTTCTTCCAACGCCAACACGTCAATCGGCTGCGCCGGATCGCTGCCCAGAATCTCTTCGCCAATCCCTTCGAGCACGCCGCCCGCCTGAACATTATTCGCGTCGTTGTAAGGCGCGATCAATCCCGGCAAGGGCGTCGTCACGCCGTTGATGTCGGCTTCGATATTATAAGTGACAACGCGCAACGTTCGCGTTTGTGCGGAAATGCTCTGGGGCAGGCCCCAAAGCGATAAAATGACGGCGCAACCGGATAAAAAATATTTCATGGTCTTTTGTGATAACCGCCCCACGATTCCCCTTAATTATTGAACACTCCCAGCATACACCTAGCCGGCCTTGATTCAAGTCGCGACGACGACAGCCTGCGTCACCTGCTTGATTGCTGAAAATAAATTTCGCTCGCCGTGACCAAATCCGTAAAATCAAATTTACCAGAACCCTAGCCGACTGTTATTCTGAATTATGCTCCGCCCCAATATTTTCTCTCGCTGCCGAATCGTGTCACCCATTATCCGATGGTCAGTGAGCTTGGGACTTCTGATCACGACCACCGGTCACGCTGCCGAACCGCTCATGAACAGCATCAATCCCATGATTGGCGCAAGCACCAGCGCCCAATACGGCGAAGGCAAAACGTTTCCGGGCGCAGCCACACCATTTGGTCTGGTGCAATTGAGCCCCGACACCATCACCGGCGGCGATAATGGACCGGGCTATTCTTGGGAACATAAAAGTATCGAAGGCTTTAGTTTCACGCATTTGAGCGGCGTCGGCTGGTATGGTGATCTCGGTAATTTTGAAGTCATGCCCACGACCGGCCCGTTGAAAACCGAGCGCGGCGTCAATGGCTCGGAAGACGGCTTCCGTTCGCGTTTTCATCACGAAACAGAAATCGCCCAAGCCGGTTATTACGCGGTGACGTTGGATGATTACCACATCCGCACCGAAATGACGGCCGCACCGCACGCGGGAATTCTGCGGTTCACGTTCCCGCAGTCGGACCAATCCCGCATTCAAATTGATCTCGCCCACCGCATCGGTGGCACTTCAACGCGGCAATATGTGAAAGTCGTGGACGATCATACAATCGAAGGCTGGATGAAATGTCCGCCGTCCGGCGGCGGCTGGGGCAACGGCGCGGGTCACGCGGATTACACCGTTTATTTTTACGCGAAATTCAGCCGGCCCTTGAAAAAATTCGGCGTGTGGTCGGCGGACATTCCGAAAGACTGGAGCCGTAAGCGTGAAGACATCGAAAACGCGCGTTATCATCAAGTGGTCGCGGCGGCAAAAATTCTGGACGGCTGCCGCGAAATGGAAGGCGATCACCTCGGCTTCTTCTCGGAATTTCCCACCACGGCGGGCGAACAAGTTTTGCTCAAGTGCGGCATTTCGTTTGTGAGCATTGCTGGGGCGCGGGAAAATTTGCAACACGACATTCATGGCTGGAATTTTGATTCCGTTCACCAGCAAGCCGTCGCGCTATGGCAAAAGGCGTTGGCCAGCGTGCAGATCGAAGGCGGCACAGATGCCCAACGTGAAACCTTTGCCACGGCGATGTATCATGCCTTGCTCGATCCTCGCGTGTATTCCGATGTCGACGGACGTTACACCGGCGCGGATGGAAAAATTCACCAGGCGAAAAATTTCAAGTATCGCACTATCTTCAGCGGCTGGGACGCGTTCCGCAGTGAGTTTCCGTTGTTCACGCTCATCCGGCCTGACGTCGTCAATGACACGGTGAATTCATTGATCGAACAAGCCGACTTGAGTGGCAATCATTTTCTCGCGCGCTGGGAAATTCTCACCGCCGAATCCGGCTGCATGAGCGGCGATCCCGCCGTGTCCGTTTTCGCCGAGGCGTATCTTGCGGGCATCCGCAACTACGACGTCCAACGCGCTTATGAACTCTGCACCAATAGCGTTAATTCCTTTGGCGAACGCGATGGCCGCGAAGATTATGATAAACTCGGCTTCGTGCCCGGCAGCCTCACGATGACGCTGGAGAATGCCTATTATGATTATTGCGCCGGACGTTTTGCCACCGCCTTGGGCGACACGAACGCCGCCGCTAAACTGTTCGCCCGTTCAAAAAATTATCGCAACCTTTACGATCCGTCCGTCGGGAATATGCGCGCAAAAAATGCCGATGGTTCCTGGACGGAATGGCACGGCGCCACCGCTGAAGGTCAGGGTTGCGAAGAGAGTAATCCGTATCAACAAAACTGGTTCGTGCCGCAGGACGTGCCGGGCTTGATGAATTTAATGGGTAAAGATTATTTCCTGAGTTACCTCACAGAATTTTTCGAAAAAACTCCCACTAGTTTCAAGTGGAACGAATACTGTAATCAAGCGAATGAACCGGTTCATCATACGGCATATTTGTTCACCTATGCGGGCAAACCGTGGCTCACGCAAAAATGGTCGCGCTTCATCACGGACCATGCCTACGGTCCCGGCCTGACCGGATTGTGCGGCAACGAAGACGTTGGGCAGATGTCAGCCTGGTATATTTTAAGTGCGATCGGTTTTCATCCCGTTTCGCCGGTAGATAATATTTTCATCATCGGCAGCCCGCTGTTCAAAAAAGTCACGCTCCAGCTCGATCCGAAATATGCCAAGGGCAAAACCTTTTCCGTCATCGCGCATAATAATTCGGCGACGAACATTTACATCCAGACCGCCAAACTAAATGGCGCGACGCTGAACCGTGCGTGGTTGCGTTACACCGAAATCACCCGCGGCGGCAAACTGGAGTTAGAGATGGGCGCGACGCCGAATGAAAACTGGGGCATATCAGAATTGCCACCGAGTTTTATTCATTGATGATTCTCCGTTTAAAATTGTATTAGCAAATGTGACGTATAAATCTTTGACACTCACTTTCAAGGGTCAAAACGCGCTTAAGGATTAAGTGTTTCGGCGGCGGCAAAATCTTGCACGAAGTTCATCAATTCGCTTTCGTTCAAATCTGAGACGGCCCAAAAAGTCATCCCGGTTTCCGACCAGTGAATGACGTTGTAGCCTTGAATCGACGGCCATACGGCCGGTTTTGCCCCGCGCTTATCTAGGGGCCAGATGAAAAGATTGATGACATGTTTGTGATGTTGAAAAACGAGCGCGGCGACGCTGCGACCTCCGACATAATCCAGTCGGCCACCAACGAGCGGAAATTCCTGCGCCGCCAAATCTTTGACCGGTGGCGAGAAATCCAGTTTGCCGTTGAACCACGGCTTGACGGTATGCTGATCGGTGGATACGACGTCAAGCATGTGATTAGCCATCAGCGAACGGACATGGCTGGAAACAATTTCCTGCGTGAGCTGTTGCTGCGCCGACGGCCGAATCAGCGTCACGACTAGTAATACTGCAAAACATGCGACCGCAGTGCTGCTGACCGCCGTCATCCAGTTCCAATTCCCGAAACTCCAGCGTGGCGCGCGTTCAACTTGCGAACGCAATTCAGCTATTATGTCGCGGCGTAATTCAATCGGCGCGGTGAAGGCAAGCGCATCCTGCTTCAGCGATTTTTTCAAGATCTGGACATTCCGCCAAGCGAGGGCGCACGCAGGGCATTCATGGATATGCTTTTCCAATTCCAAAATTCTGGCGGCGTCCAGTTCGCCGTCGGCATAAATTTCAATCAACGGTTTGGCGTTCTGACAATTCATTGTTTACCTCCAGATCCAAATTCACCGGCGAGTCGTTTGTGCAATTGTTTACGCGCACGGGCGAGCCGCGACATCACCGTGCCGATGGGAACATCCGCCAGGTCGGCGATTTCCTTGTAACTGAAACCTTCCAGCTCGCGTAACACCACCATCTCTCGAAATTCAACCGGCAATTCAGCAATGGCACGCCGGACGACGCTGGCGTCGGCAAACCGTAAATTAACTGTTTCCGCATTCACGGAAACATCCTCCACCGCCAGCGCCTCGTCATCCAGCTCACCGGCGATTTCGCCGGAACGATTTTTTTGCAGCCAGTTATAAAAAGTGTTGCGGACAATCGTGAGCAGCCACGCGCGGGCATTCTCGCCGCGAAAATTCCCGAAGAATTTGAACGCACGCAAGCTGGCTTCCTGTGTCACATCTTGCGCGTCATGGTCATTGCCGGCGAGCCAGCGCGCGAGATTGTAAGCCGCATCCAGATGCGGCAGCACCGTTTGCTCAAAGGCTTTCAATCGTTCACGTTCGTCCACGACCGCTATTTTTAATTCGTTTCATCATTTAGCAAGACCATTTTAAGCGGGATTTTATTCCCGGAATATTTTTTAAATTTGCCGGGAATAAATCTTTGGTGGGCGCGGTCTGGAGCATGGAACAAATTAAATTCTTATGCAAAATGCTCACCAAAAAATAAATACAAAACGCGAAATTCGTCTAAAGGCTGATGCCACCAATCTCAACCAAAAAACTGAAAGCGACGGCATTGATCGCCGGGGATTTTTATCGTGCATGGCTTGGGCGGGAACGGGAATGATCTGGACCGTGGCGAGCGGCGTGCTTGGCTCAGCACTATTACCGCAGCGGACTGGCGCGGCAGACGCGACGAGCCTGATCAAAAAAAGCAGTTTCAGTTTTGTGCAGATCAGTGATTCGCACATTGGCTTCAACAAAGAGGCGATCAATAATGACGTGGTCGGCACGCTCAAGGCGGCGATTGATCGTATCAATGCGTTGACGGAAGCCCCGGATTTTGTCCTCCACACGGGCGATCTCACGCATCTGGCCAGCGCGGATGAATTCGACACGGTGGACCAGTTGATGCGGACCATCAAAACTCAACAAGTTTTTTATGTGCCCGGCGAACATGATGTAACCGGCGACAACGGCAAAGCTTATCTCGCTCGTTTTGGAAAAAATACCAAAGGTGAAGGTTGGTATAGTTTTGATCATCGCGGTGTCCATTTCATCGGTCTCGTGAACGTGGTGGACATCCAGCAAAACGGCCTCGGTGCGCTCGGCCAAGATCAGCTGGCGTGGCTGCAGGCCGATCTGCAAAATCGTTCCAGTGAGACCCCAATCGTCATCTTCGCGCACATTCCACTCTGGATGGTTTATCCCGAATGGGGTTGGGGCACCGACGATGGCGCGCAGGCGTTGACTTATCTCAAACGCTTTGGCTCGGTCACGGTTCTCAATGGTCACATTCATCAAACAGTGAAAAAAGTTGAAGGCCGCATGACCTTTCACACGGCGATGTCCACAGCGTTCCCGCAGCCTGAACCCGGCAAGGCACCCAAACCCGGCCCGATGAAAGTCGAACCCGGTAAATTGAGAGGTTATCTCGGCATCACCGACGTGAATTATGTTGAAGGCAACAGTTCACTGGCCGTGGTAGACACAAGGTTAGGATGACCCGCAATTATGACGGCTAAAATTTTAATCATAATCGCGCTCATGACACTCACATTGGTGGCTGATGCCCAGCAAACCAAAGGCAATGCTAATGTTCGCGTCGTGAATTTATCGGTCGCGCCAGCCCGATCGACCCACGTCACCGCACCTGTCACTGGAACCAACTTCAATGCCCGCACACTTTATTTGAGGAATTGCGCGCATTGTCATGGTGCCGATGCGCGCGGTGACGATGGTCCTGATTTGCATGGTCTTGATTTAACTCGCGACGCGATTACCAATCGGATTAGCCGGGGCAAAGCCGGCCAGATGACCGCCTTCGCCGGCAAACTTCAAACAGCGGAAATCAATGCTTTGGCAGCTTATGTTCTGACTTTAAAATAATATCTTTAAATGGAAATTATTTATCTGCCACGACAAATCAGGCTGGTGACACACATTCCGAAGTGTCACCGATTTTTTAAAGTTCATCACACTTGATTTTCATGCGCTAGTAACGCAATTTGAGTTCCATTGCTTTAACCAACAACGAAATATAACCAAATTAAAATTATGCCATTTGAATTACCTGCCCTGCCCTACGACAAAGCCGCCCTCGAACCGCATTTCGACGCGTTGACGATGGAAATCCATCACGACAAGCATCACGCCGCTTACGTCACCAATCTTAACAAAGCCATCGCCGGCAACGCCGCGTTGGAAGCCAAGTCGCTCGAAGCGCTGATTGGCGATCTCGCTTCGGTGCCTGAAAACATCCGCGGCCCGGTGCGCAACAACGGCGGCGGTCACTGGAACCATTCTTTCTTCTGGAACATTCTCGCCCCGAACGCGGGTGGCACTCCGACCGGCAAAGTGGCCGACGCGATCACTGCGAGCTTCGGTTCGTTCGCGGATTTTCAAGCAAAGTTTGAAGCGGCGGGCATCGGTCGCTTTGGTAGCGGCTGGGCGTGGCTGGTGTCCAACGGCGGCAAATTGGAAATCGTTTCCACGCCGAACCAGGACAATCCGCTCATGGGCAAAGCGATCTCCGGCGTCGAAGGCAAAGTCGTCCTCGGCGTGGATGTCTGGGAACATGCGTATTATCTGAAATATCAGAACAAGCGCGCCGATTATCTCAAGGCCTTCTGGAATCTCGTGAACTGGAACGAAGTCGCGAAGAATCTCTGATCGTCGGTTTTAACTAAATTCAAAACGCGCTGATGAAAATCAGCGCGATTTTTCGTTGCCACCAAAGAGCGTAAAATAAATGGGCGCCGGATGGGCGCTTCACCGAGCCGGCGCCAGGTTCGACGCTCCGCTCACGACTTCGGCGGCGCAACTTTAATTTGATAGGTTTTGCGCGCAGTGAAATCCGGGTTTGCGATCCAAATAAATTCGTCGTTCACCGTTACGGTTAAGCCGTCGGCGGAAGTGGCTTGGACATTTTTCATCCGCGTGGGCAGCTGGATGAGCAGCTCGGATTTTTTAAAATCTTTCACGCATTCGATGGTCAACGTGAGTTCGTCCGCCGGACCGGACCAATGCCATTTCACTTGTGATCCGGCTTTGGTGGCGTCGAGGCGCGCGTCCCATTTTGGATCGCCGTAAAACGCCAGCACGTCGCGGTCGTAAAGGTAGCCGAGCAAAATTTCGTGCTGTTTGTCGTCGAATTTATTGAGGCTCGCGGTCAGGCTGGCGTTCGCAACAGTCGCGGGGCTGCTGTCTTCGCCGCACAATTGATCCATCGTTTTCCCGTCGAGTTGAAGGGTGTTCGCCGCGGGAAATTCCGTCGCCAGCTTGTGGATGATCCGTTGCTGGTTCAGGAAAAAAACCTCCGCAAGATTATATTGGCCGCCGTAATCCTGCCACAATTCCAACACGCCCCAACCGCCTTTTCCAAACCACGTCGGCACGGTGTAGCCGATAAATTGGTTCACGCCTTGATAACTCAACCAATCCATCACGAGCGAATTGCTCGTGCCCATCGCGTCGCCAATCAGACAGTTGCCCGCGGCCAGATAAATTTTGGGATTCGTCGTGTGTCGCAATTCCGGTGCGCCATTGGTCGCTGCCCACATGGCCCGACGTTCGGCGCTGCCCGGCGATTGATACCACAGGCCGCTTTTCGTTTGGCCACCGGCCGCGTGAATAAACGAAAATAGATTCGTTTTATCCACCATGAACATCTGCGCGCCGCTGATGACAATGGAGCCATCGCGAAACGGCATTTCCAGATTCACTTCCGTCGCGTGCGAAGAACTCACGAGCAGATCCACGTCGTTGCGGTTGTAGTAATTCAAGTAACGTTCATGCGCGGAAATCGGGTCGCTCGTTTTATTGCCGTGAAAAACCTGGCCGTTCGTTTGCAACACAAAATCGCCGGCCTTGCCGTCGCTCAACGTCAGCGAATCATCCAGCGGATCGAGGTTGATACCGGTCGTGGACAACGCGCGGTGAACGATCAAAGGCTTTTGCACTGACGCAATCCGTAGTGCCACGTCCGGCGTGACGCCCGTGATGATGCCCCACATGAAATCCATATAGGGTGCGTTATCCAGCGAGCGCGACAGCACATGGATCTGCTGCACGAATTTCACGTCGATCTCTTCCGGGCGAGCCACAAACGCAACGTAGCGCGGATGTAACGATTGCAATTTCGCCCGCGACTCCGCCCCAAATGGATCAGCCACGGCGATGACGGTTGCGTGATGTTTCTTTTTCAACGCGGCGACGACTTTCGCCCAATCGCGGTCCTGTTCCGTAGCGGTGGAGACAACGACCGCGTAATCGGAAATTGACGCGGCATGAGTTGCCATCACAGGACTGAACAGGGTAATGGCCAGCAGGAGCAGGATTTTAATTTTCATAGAAAAACAACTAATTTAAAACATGTCAGGGACATCGCGCAGCGTAACCAACCCATTTCCTTGCCCGTCAAACTCACCAGCCTCCCAATTAATGAACCTGCCAAAACGTAAATCACGTTAATGCGCGGTCGCCGCAGCCGTTGGCGCGGCGTCAGTCAATTGCAATGGCAAATCATACTCGCGCATTTTTTCGTCGCGCACAAATATGGGGCCGACCTCGACGCGGCAATTTTCGCCATCCGCCTTGACCCACGCGCAATCCGGCGAGGCCGTGAGTTGACCGGTCTTGTGCGGGTAGCGAACGAGGACATTTTTCAACGGCACTTTGTCACCGTTCACGCGCGGTCGTCCAAACGTGATATTCACTTTCGGGATGTCGGATGCGGGAACATTTGCCGTGCTATACACTTCGACAAACGCGGCGTGCTTCGCCCAAAAAGTAAAATCATCGCCCTCAAATCGCAGGCTGCCGACATCAAGCACCGAACCGTCGGCGGACTTTATTTTGCAGGTGAACCACGTGTTCGTTTTGCCATCAGTGATTTCCGTCGCGCCCTTTTCGACGCGATAAATATAAGTGCCTTTGGTCCACGCAAACGGACGGCGCACGCTCGCGAATTCGCCTTCGTAACCGGCACTTTCCACGAGGCAATCGTCACCGGCGATGCGGACGTTTTCCAAACCGACGGGCGTTTTTTTATCCGCTGACCATCGCGAAAAAATTGCGCCATGACCCGGAAAAATACGTTCGTGATTCGTCGCGTTCAGCCAGCCGTTGATGTTGGATTGCAAGCCGCCGTAAAACGTCATGCCGTTGATGCTGGCGAGGCCGCACGGCGAAATGTAGAGGTCGTAAGTCGGCGGCACATCGCGATCAATCGTCACCGACATTTCGAGCGACGTGAAATGCGGAATCTGGTTTTGAAAATTCCACCAGATATTAATCAAATGCCACGGCCGCGGCGGCAGCGTGATGCCGGCGGCTTGCGCCATTTCGGGCGGCGACGGCTGCGCGCAGGATTCACCATTCACGCTCAATTCAGCGGCGGACGGCAAAACTTTTAATTGCGCGATCAAATCCGGCGACAACGCGCGGTCGCTGAGCGGATCCAGCTTAATGCCTTTGCCGCCATAAACGGGCTGGCCATATTGAGGTTCCAGCTGGGCAAAGACGGCGGCGAGTTCATTCGTCCCGCCGTTGGCGAGAAAATAGTTATCATGCAGTTCGCCCCATTGGCCATCACCGACGCCTTGAGTCAGACATTTCAAATGTTCCACTGCCGATCCCAGCCAAAGACGATACAGGGCGAGCCGGGGCGCAGAACGATTTTGCCCGGAAAAGTTTTCCAAGAACGAATTCACGCCGCCGCCCAACGTGCCAACTTCGGCCTGGCCACCATTCGGGCTGGTGATGGTCGCCACGAACAGCCATTTGTTCGCCCCGCGATCAAAAATAAAATACTGGGCGTCCGTCGTATCGTTCGTCAGGCCGGGCTGTTTGCGGACAAAAAATTGAAACGTCTCATTAGTTTTCCAATCCCAAAGCCGGTGTGTGTGACCGCCTTCACCCTCGCCGCCGAACCGTCCAAAAATCGTGTTCGAGCTTGCGGCACTGACCATCGGATGCAACGTGGGCGACGTATCCCAGATGGAAAAAATCGTGCGGTGTTCCGTGTCGTCATTGTGTTGGATGCCGCAATAACCGCCGGCCGGTTCGCCCGGATGCCAATTGGCACCGCAGTAATACGTGGTCGGCTGCGTGGCGAGCACGGTGATTTCGCCATACAAACAGGTGCCGTCGCCCTGCCCTGCCAAATCCCACCAAAAGTGCTGCGCCGACGCGTTGAAGTTAAACCACCCAATGCTTGCGAGCATCAGGAGATAAATTTTTGATTTCATATTACTAGTATCAAATGATGGCGTAAGCCGATTTAAACAACGACGTTGGTCGCCGCGACCTAACTGCCGGTTCCTTCGTCCTTTCGAAGGAACCTCGTTAGAATGAAGGATGGGCTCGAAAGGTAAAAGGAAGAAAGCTGAAACCGAGACTCCGCGCGAAAGTCTTTTTCAGCCTTCAACATTGCCCTTTCACGGCTGATTCGGATGCTTCGGTTGATCGCCGTGAGCGCGGACAGATTCCAGTTCGCCGGATAATTTCTGGCTCGTATTGGTATTCGCTTCGATGACATTATTTTTTTCGCCGAGATCAACGCCGAGGTCATAAAGCGAACCGTTGACGCCATACTCGGCGCGCCGACGCTTATCTGGTTGAATGTATTTCCACGTGCCATCGCGATAACCAAACGTGCGGAAGCCGTCGTGCTCAACGAGTTGATCGCGACCCGCTTTGGTATCGCCCAAGAGCGCGGGCATAACGTTTACGCTGTCCGGTGCGTCACCGGCGGCAATTTTTTGACCGGTCAAGGCTGCGAACGAGGCGGCCAAATCCACTTGCCCCACCAACGCGTCCGACACGCCGGGCGTCACGCGCCCCGGCCAACTCACGATGAACGGCACGCGGGTGCCGCCTTCGTAAACAAAATATTTTCCTCCGCGCAACGGGCCGGCCGGTGTGTGGCCGTTCAAGTCACGTTCCGCGCCGTCCGCATAACCATCATCCACCACCGGACCATTGTCACTGGTGACGATGATGATCGTGTTGGACGATAAATTATTTTTTTTCACTGCGTCCACGACTTGGCCAACGCACCAATCCAATTCCACGATCGCATCGCCGCGCACCCCGCAACCGCTCTTGCCGACGAAACGTTTGTTCGGCATCCGCGGCACATGCGGATCGCTCGCCGCAAATTCCAAGAAGAAAGGTTTATCCTTATGCGCCGCGATAAAATCAACGCAGTGCCGGGTGAAAATATCCGCCTTGTCTTCATCAATCCAACGCGCCGATTGGCCGCCCGTCATAAAACCAATGCGGCTGACGCCATTGATAATTGTGCCGTCGTGACCGAGGCTCAAACCCATCTTGAGCAATTCAGGATTTTCTTTACCGGTAGGTTCATTGCCAATTTTTTTGCCATAGCTGACGTGGATCGGATCTTTCGGATCAAGATTCGCGACGCGATGATTTTCGATGAAAACACACGGCACGCGATCGCCCGTCGCCGGTTGGATGAAAGCATAATCAAAGCCGACTTCGAGCGGGCCGGGTTTGATTTCTGCATTCCAATCCGGTCCGCCGACGTCGCCGAGACCCAGATGCCATTTACCGATGATGCCGGTGTAATAGCCGGCTTTTTGCAAAATGGACGGCAACGTGGCGTGCCTCGGATCAATGATGAGAGCGGCATTGCCAGGCAAAACGCCGGTACCATTTTTGCGCCACGGATATTGTCCGGTCAACAAACCGTAACGCGACGGCGTGCACGTGGCGGACGTTGCGTGCGCATCGGTGAAACGCAAACCGCCCGCGCCAAAACGATCAATATTCGGCGTGGAAATTTTCGTCGCGCCATAACAACCCGTATCGCCGAAGCCCAAATCATCCGCGAGAATTAAAATGACGTTCGGTTTTTGTGGCGGCGTCACGGTATCAGCGGCAAATAGCGGCAACGCTGCTAATGCAGCCGTCACCGCCATGATTTGAAGGGTCATTTTCATCGTATAATTTTGTTGGCTCGAAAAATAATCTTGAGGCTGGATGACATCAATTAATAACCGCATTTTGCACACAATTTTTTACCGTCAGCAACCGTGTCAAATAGCACATACTGATTTTGCGGTTGGATTATTTCGCTAATTCCATCGCGCCGGTCAGGCGCTCGGCGCTCCGTTGCAAACCTGCTCGCCAAGCCCGCTGTTTTCCCGCACCCTGTTTCCGTGATTCGCCTTGATCAAGCACTCGTCGAACGCGGTTTGTGTGACAGCCGCGAACGCGCGAAACGGCTCATTCTCGCCGGGCAAATCCGCGTCAACGCCCAGACGGCGCGCAAGCCGAGTGACAGCGTCAAACCTGCCGATGAACTCACCGTCGACGCACCCGAAAAATTCGTCAGCCGCGGCGGCCATAAACTCGAACACGCGCTGGAACACTTTCAACTCGGCGTAAATAATTTAATCGCGCTGGATATTGGCGCGTCCACGGGCGGGTTCACCGATTGTTTGTTGCAACGCGGCGCGGCCAAAGTTTTTGCCATTGATGTCGGCCAAGGCCAGCTCGCGTGGAAATTGCGCAACAATCCGCGCGTCGTCGTCATGGAAAAAACCAACGCGCGCCATTTGTCGCCGAAACAATTTCCAGCGCCCGCCCAGCTCGCGGTGATTGATTGCTCGTTCATTTCGTTAAAAAAAATTCTACCGCCCGCCGTGCCGTTGCTATCAGCGAATGGCAAAATCGTCGCGCTCATCAAGCCACAATTTGAAGCGGGCAAAGCGGAAGTGGATAAAGGTCGGGGCGTGATCACCGACGACGCCGTGCATCAGCGCGTCATCCGCGAGCTGTCGGAATTTGTCGCGGCGCAGGCTGGTCTTTGCTGGCGCGGTGTGGTTGAATCACCCTTGCTCGGCCCGGCCGGCAATAAAGAATTTCTCGTGCTGATTGAAAAAACCCTCTGATCCCATCCAACGCATCGGCCTGATCGGCAACCACGACAAGGCCTCGTGTGCGACTATTTTGCGTAAAGCCACGCGGCTCATCACGCGCGCCGGTCGCACGCCGGTCACCGGCGAAGATTCCGCCAAACTCGCGCGCGAAACGGATTTGATCCTCGTTTTTGGCGGCGACGGCACGATGCTCCGCGCCGCCCGCGAAACCGCCGGTCTCGGCACGCCATTGCTCGGCGTCAACATCGGCGGCCTCGGTTTTCTCACCGCCGTTTCGTCCGATCATCTCACGGACGCGTTGAATAATCTTTGGAACGGCGAATTTACCTTCGAGCCGCGCGCGCTCATCGAAGTTTCCGGCCAATGTCAGGGCCGCAAAATTCTCGCCAACGCGTTGAACGACGTGGTCGTCAGTCGCGGCGCGGTTTCCCGCCTCATCGCGCTCGACGTGAGCGTGGATGACGAAATCATCACGCGCTATCGCTGCGACGGTTTAATCGTCAGTTCGCCGACGGGTTCGACCGCATATTCGCTTGCGGCTGGCGGCGCGATTGTTTTGCCGAACGCGGAAGTTTTTACGCTCACGCCGATTTGTCCGCACGCGCTTTCCAATCGTTCGATCATCATGCCGTTGTCCTCGGCCATCCAAATCAAAGCGTCCAGTCCGTCGCCGTCCACGATTTTGAGTGCGGACGGCCAAATGGTCGCCGAAATGGATCATGGCGATACCGTGACCATCCGCCGCAGCCGTCGCGCTGTGCGTTTGGTGCGGCTGGCGAACAGTTCATTTTTGGAAGCCATGCGCCGCAAATTGCATTGGCGCGGGACGTATCTTTAGAAGATCTGAAAGCTAAATGATGAGTTAAACGGCATTGAGTTTATCCATGAGAAATCTATGTGGGTTTTGTTTGGTTATTTGTTGCATGATCGTTTTGGGGTGCGACAAAGCGGATCCCTATCAGAATCCATATTACAACCGTATGAAAAAACTGGCTGACCAGGTGGAGGCAGACCCAAAAGACAAAACCGCCTTGCGTAGATTGGAGAATTACACGAAAAGTTGGAATGAATGGAACCGATTTTATGCCTTTGGCAACATCTACATATTGGCTGAAAAAAATATTGGTGGATGCAGGGATGAACTTATTCCATATATAGATAATGCCCTAAAAGACCAGGATCAGGCAACTAGGCGTGAAGCCGCCTCTGCAATTTGTGAGATCGGCGGAACGACGGTTGAGCAAACGTTTCCAACTCTCGTGCAAATCATCCAAAAATATCAGGAATACGATGATGTTTGGTTTTCTATAATGGCGGTTGGTCAACTGCGAAATCGTGATGCATCCGCGAAAGTTTTACCGATTCTTTTTAAGGCAGCGCAAACATCCCCGCCAAAAGGCACACAAGATGAAGCTCCGCAAATGAGATATTATGCGCTTGAATCTATAGAAAAGCTTGCCACAAACAATGGTCTAAATGTGATTGGCAATTTGGAAAAACTGATGAATGAAAGCAGCTTGCCTTACAAAAACCGGGTGGCCAAAGTAATTTCTGAATTGGATTCTTCAAATTCTGCGGCGCAAGCGGTTCTTACAAACTTGATTTCAAAATGAAAGTGAACTGAACTAAAAACCGAAATCGACACACCAACCAAAGCACCTTTGGCATCAATCAAAAGCCGCCTAACCGGAACCAACTGCGGTCGATGCGGTGGTCACACACGCCATGAATCGATGGCGGCTCAGCTTTGGTCATTAGCACCGAAATGAAAATTCATCCGAGCATATCCTCTACCGCGAGCGAGTTTCGTGATTTCTGGAATGCCGCGCTGGCCTATCAGAAATCGGCGCAGTTGCCGGTTTGGCCAAGCTATCCCGAACAAAAGATAAAAGATGAAATTCAAGCCGGACTTCATTTTTCGGTTTTTTTGCCGGAGGGCATTTTAGCCGGATATTTTTCATTGGCTCTTTCTGATGCGTTGATTTGGGATGAAAAAGAGCGGGGAGATGCGATTTACATTCACCGCATGTGCGTTAACCCGGAGCGTAAGGGAATGAATTTAGCGGCAGCGGTGCTCGCGTGGGCCTATGGACATGCGATTGGCAGCGGGCGAAAATTTATCAGAATGGACACGTGGGGCGGCAATCAGCGGCTGGTAAATTATTACATCACTTGCGGATTTCAGCACATTGGAAATCGGCAGCTGGGCTTGGTGCCTGATTTGCCGCCGCATTACACCAACGCTAATTTAGCTCTGTTTGAGAATGCAGTTAATTTGCAAGCAGCGTCCCCATGGAAAAAGGATTGAATGCCTAACAATTCTCCCGAACCAAACGACGTGGCCGCCCCGGTTGCAAGCCAGGTCATGGATGGCAAAATGGGGCAAGAAGCATGCACTTCACAACGCCTTCGTGCTGAAGGCACCGGAAATTAACCAGACACGCAGTGTCTGGTAGCAGCCCATAAAAAAACGTCCTGAATAGACGGCAAAAACAGCTTGAACCTTTCCCCCGTCCTTTCAGGACGCAGCCTACGGTGCGTCCCAACCAGACACTGCGTGTCTGGCTAATTTCCAACGTCGTTCCGCGACCCGGCGACACCATTTCAAACGACGCCAAATTATTTTTCGCAAAACATTTTGAATTTTCAGCCTTCATCCTTCACTCTTCATCTCTCAAGAAAATGGTTCGCCTAAAAGATATTGCCCAGCTCGCCGGGGTTTCGGTGATGACCGTCTCGAAAGCCTTGCGCGACGAGCCGGACGTTTCCGTCGCCACCAAAACCCGCATCAAAGCGCTCGCCGCGCAAACCGGCTACGTGCCCGATTCCAGCGCACAAGGGTTGCGCACGAAAACCACCAAGCTCTTCGGCCTCGTCATTCCTACGCCGACGAATCCGGTCTATGCGCGCATCGTTTTTGCGATTGAAGAACGCGCCCACGAACTCGGCTACGACCTGATCATCGCGCACACGCTGAACAAGCCGGAACGCGAAGATTTGGTGTTGCGCCGTTTGTTATCGCGCCGCGTGGATGGCTTATTCATCACGCCCGTTTACCGTTTTGAAGCCGAAGCGCGGATTTATCAGGAAATCGCCGTGCGCAAAACGCCGACGGTTTTGCTCGGCCCGCCCGCGCCGTTTTGCAAACAATTTCCCGGCCTCGAGATCGAAGAATTGGTGGCCAGTTACAACGTCACCAAACATCTCATCGCGCTCGGTCATAAAAAGATTGCCTATCTCACCGGCCCGCCCGCCACGCCGTGGGCGCACGAACGTTTTGAAGGGTATCGCCGCGCGCTTCGCGAAGCGAATATCGAGGTGGACGACCGGCTGGTTTTCGCCGCCGGCAGCAGCATTGAAGACGGCACGAAAGCGACGTTGCAAATGCTCAACGAAGACGTGCGCCCGACCGCCATCCAAGCGGTCAGCGATCTCGTCGCCATCGGTTGCGCGGAAACCTTGCTCGCGCAAGGCCTGAGAATTCCCGAGGATATTTCCATCGTCGGCTTCGGAAATATTTTGACGTCAGAATATTATCGGGTGCCGTTGACCACGGTGCGCCAGCCAAAATATCGTCTCGGCATTGCCGCCGTGGACGTAATGATGGGCCTGATTCGCGGGGAAACCGTCCAACCTAAACGCCTGTCCGCTGAACTCATCGAACGGAAAAGCACGGCCGCGGTGAAAATTTAAGGACGCAGGGGAGCGCCGATCGCTTGATCGGCTAGTGGGCTAATTGGTAAAAACTTCGAGCCGATCAGGCGATCGGCGCTCCGTTGGCCGACTTACTCGTTCTCCGCCGCGAGGAAACGTTCCGCATCAATCGCCGCCGCACAACCGGCGCCCGCCGCGGTGATGGCTTGACGATACACGTTATCCGCACAATCGCCGGCGACGAAAACGCCGGGCACGCTGGTCATCGAGCCTTCTTTACGCACGACAAAACCGTTCGCGTCGAGTTCAATTTGGCCCTTGAAAATATCCGTGTTCGGTCCGTGACCGATGGCGATGAACACGCCCGCACAATCCAAAATGGATTCCACGCCGGTCTTGAGATTTTTCAATTTCACGCCGGTCACTTTATCCTGCTTCACGTCGAGGATTTCGGTAACGGCAGAATCCCAGATCGGCTTGATCGTTTTGTGCGCGTGCACGCGATCCGCCATGATTTTGGAGGCGCGCAAGGAATCGCGGCGATGCACGAGATAAACGGTTGAGCCAAAGCGCGTGAGATACAACGCTTCTTCACATGCAGAATCGCCGCCGCCCACGACGACGAGCGGTTGATTGCGAAACACCGGCAACGCGCCGTCGCACGTGGCGCAATACGTCACGCCTTTCGTTTCCAACAAATCTTCGCCGGGAACATCCAGATGTTTGTGGCTGGCACCGGTCGCGATGATGACCGTTTCCGCGGCCACGTTTTCACCGTCCACAACGAGCGCGAAAGGACGTTTGGAGAAATCTACTTTTTCCACGATGCCGAAACTGGGTTTCGCGCCAAAGCGTTCCGCCTGTTTTTGCATCCGCGTCATCAATTCATAGCCGTCCACGCCTTCGGGAAAGCCGGGGAAATTTTCGACGATGCTCGTAGTGGTGAGCAATCCCCCGGGTTGAATGCCCGTGAACACGCGGGGCGCCAACTGCGCGCGCGCGGTGTAAAGCGCGGCGGTCCAACCCGCGCAACCCGATCCGATGATGACGACTTTTTCCATAAGGACGCGCAAAATAATCTTCTACGACCCAAGTTGCAAGCGCGCGGAAATATTTTTCCCTCTCCGTTCTCGTCCGCGATATTTCAAAACCATTCGCGGACAAGGGACGCGAACGCGGCGAAAGCCGGTCCGCAACAACATGAACATGCTAACACCGCGGAGATTTTTTGTTTGCGATGCTGCGCGATAGAAATTAGTGTCATCGCCGTCGTCACGACCCGGCGACATACCCCAAAAAAACATTCAACTTATGACAACACCGTTGACCGCTCTGGAACTGAACGAATTGGTAGCCGGCTTAAATAAAGTCGCCCGCAATCTCTGGTGGTGTTGGGATCAGGAAGCGCAGGATTTATTCTACAAATTGTCGCCGCGCGGCTGGCAGAACATGTTTCACAACCCCGTCGCTGTTTTGCGCGAAGTCTCGGAATACGAACTCCGCGTGCATCTGCAGGAACCCGGCTTCGCGGAAAAAGTGCGCGCCGTGTTGAAGGATTTTAATAATTACCTCAACGACAAATCCACTTGGGCGCACAAGAATGCACCAAAGTTGCATGAGAATCCGGTCGCGTATTTCTCCGCGGAATTCGGTTTCCACGAATCGCTGCCCATTTCCGCCGGCGGTCTCGGCATTCTCGCCGGTGACCATGCGAAGTCCGCCAGCGATCTCGGCCTCGGTTTCGTCGGCGTCGGCCTGTTTTATCGCGAAGGTTATTTTCAACAAGCCATTGATTCCAACAATTGGCAGACAGAATTTTATAATCCCGTTGATCCGCATAACATCCCGCTCGAACCGTTGCTGGATTCAAAAGGCGACCGCGTGATCTGCAATGTCGAGATCGGCATGACGTCCGTGGACTTTCAAGTCTGGCGCGTGAACGTCGGTCGTTGCCCCGTTTATTTGCTCGATACGAATCTCCCGCAAAACGAAGCGCTTTATCGCGATCTCACGACGCGCGTTTACGGTGGCGACAGTGCCACGCGCATCATGCAGGAAATTCTCCTCGGCATTGGCGGCGTGCGTTTGCTCCGTAAATTGGGCATCGCGCCGTCCACGTTCCACATGAACGAAGGTCACGCCGCGTTCCTAACGTTGGAATTGATCCGCGAAAAAATTGCGCTCGGCAAAACCGCGGCGGAAGCGCAGACATTGACCAAGCAGGAATGTCTGTTCACCACGCACACGCCCGTCGAAGCCGGTCACGATCGTTTCACGCCGGATTTGATGAACTACGCGTTGCAACGGTATCTCACATTGTTGCCCCTGCCCTTCAACGACATCCTCGGCCTGGGCCGCGTGACGCCCGCGAATGCCGCCGAACCGTTCTGCATGACCGTGCTCGCGCTGAAACTTTCCCGCGCCGCGAACGGCGTCAGCGAATTGCACGGCCAAGTCAGCCGCCACATGTGGCAATCGCTTTATCCCGGCGTCGAAGAAAGCAAAGTCCCCATCGGCCATATCACGAACGGCATTCATTTGCTCGGCTGGATGAAAGGTTCGGTCCGCCAATTTTGGCGCGCGAAGATCACCAATAATAATAACGGCGAATCCAAGATGTTCCGCGAAAGATTCGGTGCTGATTGGGCCTCTGCGCTCAACCATGCGGATTTCTGGGCCAAGATGACCGACCCCGCCTTCGTCTCCGATGAAGAATTGTGGGCGCTCCGTTATAAAGTGCGCCGCGAGCTGATCGAATTTGCCCGCCGCAAACTGATGATCCAAAGCCAGCGCGTCACGCCCGGCGATTATATCCGTTTTGATCAATTGCTGAATCCCGATGCGTTGACCATCGGCTTCGCCCGCCGTTTCGCGACCTACAAACGCGCGCCGTTGATTTTTCAACAATTCGAAAATATCGTCAAACTCGTGCGCGACCAGAAACGTCCCGTGCAGTTCATCTTCGCTGGCAAAGCCCATCCGCGCGATAACGACGGCAAGCGGTTCATCCAACAGATCATCCATCTCAGCAAGCATAGCGAGCTGCAAGGATCGCTGGTATTCCTTGAGAACTACGACGTCCATGTCGCCCGCCAGATGGTGGCCGGCTGCGATATCTGGTTGAACAATCCGCGTCGCCCGCTCGAAGCCAGCGGCACCAGCGGCATGAAAGCCAGCTGCCACGGTTGCCTCGGTTTCAGCATTCTCGATGGCTGGTGGCGCGAAGGTTATGACGGCACGAACGGTTTCGGCATCAGCGGCGATTCGCATCCTGACAACGTGGAAGAACAAGATCGCGTGGATAGCGCGAATCTTTATCAGACGCTCACCGAACAGATCGTGCCAATGTTCTTCAACCGCGATGCGAACGGCATTCCGCGCGAATGGCTCACGCGCGTTCGCCGCAGCATGGCGACGCTCGTCCCGCAATTCACCACCGACCGCATGGTGAAGGAATACACGAACAAGTATTATCTGACGAAGTAATCTACTGTCACTCCAAAAGCGGACGGGCAACCGTCCGCTTTTTTGTTTTTTAAAATAACTTACCACCGGCCTGAATCAGCCGGCGGGATTGGCGTTTGATCCCGTTGGCATTTGATATATCGCCGATAAAGGCAGCGGCAACATTCTAGAACTCCAAAACCTTCCCAGCTCGATTAGCGAAAATCAGCGCCGATTAGCGGTTTAAAATGTTTTCCCCGTTGCGGGCCGTTCGCGACTCCGCCAAAGCACATTCTCCTTTTACGCGGCTGAAATTTTTGTCACGCTCGCGCCATGCCGATTCCGGTCATCAATCTTGCCCAGATGCGCGCGTGGGAAAAATCCACCTGGGCCAGCGGTCAGACTGAAGCCGAGGTCATCAAGCGCGTCGGCAAACGCATTGCTCGCCGCGCCCGCAAACTTACCTGCACGGGCGACACGATTTTAATTCTCGCGGGCAAAGGCCATAACGGCGATGACGCCCGCGCCGCCAAACCCCAGCTCGATGGCCGCAAAGTAAAATTTCTCGAACTCCTCTTGCCCGCCAGCGATCTGCTCAAGGTGGAAATGGCGTTGCGCGAAAAACCCGCGCTCATCATTGACGGTATTTTTGGCATCGGCCTCAACCGCCCACTCGCCGAGGCGTGGCAGAAAATTATCAACGCCGTCAACGCCGCTAAAATTCCAGTGCTCGCCGTGGATGTTCCTTCCGGCCTCAACGCCGAGACGGGCGAACATTTTGGCGCGGCGATCAAAGCCGCGATCACGCTCACGGTCGGCGCACCGAAAATCGGTTTGCTTGCGCCCGCGGCGTGGCCGTTCGTCGGACGACTGGAAATCGCCGATGACGTCGGCCTCGTCCCCTGCGCGGCCAAGAGCGAATTGAATTGGACGTTGGCGGCAGATTTTGAAAATTTTCCGCCGGCGCGGATGGTGGCGGGCCACAAAGGAACTTTCGGTCACGCGGCGCTGATTGCCGGCAGTTTTGGTTTTCACGGCGCGGGTGTTTTGACGGCGCACGGAGCGCAACGCGCGCAGCCGGGACTCGTCACGTTATTCACGCAGCCGGAAGTTTTTGCGCCCGTCGCCGCGCAACTCGCCGCGGCGATGGTCAACGTCTGGTCACCGGCAACGTCATTACCGGAAAATGCCAGCGCCATCCTCATCGGCCCCGGGCTTGCGGCGTTGAAAGCTTCCGACGCGCTGAAAAATTTCACGCGCCAATTGTGGCGTGAAGCGAAAGTGCCGTTGATCGTGGATGCGAGCGCGCTGGATTTCTTGACCGGAGAAAATTTCCCGCCGGATGCCCTCCGCGTGCTCACACCCCATCCCGGCGAAGCGGCCCGATTACTGGCCACCACCACAGAAAAAATTCAAGCCAATCGGGTTCAATCCCTGCGCGATATTTCCAAAAAATTTGGCGGCAGCTGGGTGATATTGAAAGGCAACCAGACTTTAGTAGGTCGCGCGGACGGCGAGATTTTTGTGAATCCATCCGGCAATCCGCACCTCGCCCAAGGCGGCAGCGGCGATCTGCTCGCGGGTTTTCTCACCGGCTTGCTCGCGCAAACCGCGTTGCAAACGGACGCGCAAAAAACCCTCCGCTACGCTGTCTGGCAACACGGCGCAGCGGCGGATCAATTACAAGCGGAACGCAAAAATTGGACGATTGAAGAGCTGGCGGAAGTCATCGGGAATGTTGGGTGAATTTGTTAACCGCTGATCAGTGCTAATCGGCGCTAATAAAAATTTGCGGAGACATTCGAGCGCCCCGCTTTCCTCACCCTAGTCTTCTCCTCTCCAAGCAACGCGGGAATCACAGACGAAATTCATTGCGCGGGAATGGTTAACACCGGCATGCCGGCGGGTTCGCTGTTATCGCTCAACGTGAACAACAACATCATAAACGAAAAGATGCGCTTGGATTTCAGATCACGGTCATCAATCCAAAACCAATGGTTGCGATAAGGCACGGTGACAAAATCGTCCTTCGGTTCCGTCGTGGAACTATGGATGCGAATGAGCCGACGTTGTTCGACCTCGGGCGAACTTTCACTCCAACCCGGATTCGTGCGGCCTTCGACAATATCTTGCGGCGGCACGTCCACTTGGGAAGCCATGTTGTTCATGATGTGCAACATGGAGCGCGTCACCACCGCCAGCTCATGATTGTTGGCGGGTGTGCTGCCAAAAACGAGTTTGAATTCCTGCGCGTCCGGTGCCAAGTGCAACAGTTGATGTAACTCGCTAATGTCCGCGAGCGTTTCCGGGGAAATATCTTGGGAACGGAAAGTCAGCAACGTCGCTTCGTTTTTATTAGCACCTTGGCCGGATAATACGCGCACCCCGACCGCATCCGAGTTTTGAATTTTCCGCATCAATTGGATCACGCGTAAAAAATTCGTATCCGCCATCGCCACGCCGTTGCCGGACGCCTGCTGATTTTTTAAGCCATTGATGGAAGCCACGGCGGTCAACATCATCGCATCCGCTGGCCAGCCGGCTTGAATGGTCGAGAACAACGCTTCGGGCGGAATCGGCGTGATCATGGCGCGGATAAATTTGCTGCCGGTCAGCGGCGTGTAAGTGACCGTCGGCCGATCGGTAAACGAGGCCGCGCCACCGAGCGTCAAGGCGTTACCCACCGTGGAAACGGATGAAAAAGATCCGCCCACGCTCGCGCCCGTTTGTAACGAGTAACCCGACACGATCTGCCCCACGTCCACGAAAATGGGCGGATCCAGGTAACGCAACTTGATGATGTTCAAAAGCGTTTGGCGTTTCCACGATTCCGTGATGGCGGTGCTGTAATCAAACCGGTCGCGCGCCACGGTCATCGGCCCGATGGAATGACAACCGCACAACCCTGTTATGCCCGCCAATAATATCAGCCCGAAAATTTGTTTGAAAATAGTCTTCATCATTTTGTGCTAAAGATTAGTGACCGCGCGCTAGAGCTAATTAACCCAGGCTTGATTCGATTTTTTTTGGTCCGACAACCATTTCATGGCTGCTACCGGCGTTAACTATTCACATTCACTTTTTAGTTTGGCCGCTGACAGTGCCCGGATAATTGACGGTTAACTTGACGGTTGTGCCCTGACCGGGGATGGAATCGATCACATATTGGCCTCCCAAAGCTTCGATGCGTTTACGCATGTTCCCCAAGCCATTACGTTTACTCGTTGACTGAACGGTCGTGAGACAAAAACCCGCACCGTTGTCTTGAACGCTGATGGCAATTTGCCCCTCAAAGGCGGTCGCACTCAAGGAAATTTCGGTGGCTTTGGAATATTTCAACGAGTTATTCAAGGCTTCTTTGACCACCAAAAAAAGGTTGTGACGCAGGTCCGGCGGCAACGGCCACTCGGGGATGTGTTCATCAATTTTAAACAAGCAGTGGATCCCCGTATCTTCAAAGAGTTCACTGGCGAATTGGGTGAGATATAAAAGCAGGCTGCGGAGAGAATCGTTGCGGGGATTGACGGCCCAAACGATTTCATCGAGAGCGCGGACCGTTTGGACGGAGGCGGAGGAAATGGATTCCATGCGTTTTTTCAATTTATCGAACTGGTCGTGCGGAGTGGCCTGGCCGATTTCGCTCAACATGGAGATATGGGTGAGGTTGGCCCCGAGTTCGTCATGGAGATCGCTGGCGATGCGCACGCGTTCCCGTTCCATCGCCTGTTCTTGCTCCAGCCGTTTCAGCCGCGCCTGATAACGCCGGCGTTCCGCCCATCGGATATATGTGGCGATGAGATAAATCAGGATGATAGCCGCGAAAATTTTGAACCAAGGTTCCTGCCAGAAATAGGGCAGCACGACAAAGGCCATTACCATGCCCGGTTCAATCCAACGGCCATTCAAGGTGCGACATTGGACATGGAATTGATAGTTGCCCGCCGGTAGATTATAGAGGGCGGAACGGACCTCGCCGACGACATTCCAACCCGGATCCCATCCGGCCAACTGGTAGCGGAACTGGATTTTTTCCGGGGCGTCAAATTCGATGCCGGTGTAATGAAATTCAAAACTATGTCGGCCCGGCAAAAAAGTCGTAACGGGATGCGGAAGTTTATCCGGCCCGGCATCGGACTCGGTTGGGATCGACCATACTTGTCCTTTGAAAATCTTGTTATCCACCAACACGTTTTCGGGTAATACGGTGGGTTCCCGGTTCGGCACCTTGAACTTATGCGGGTTAATCATCGCATAGCCTTTGGTCGTCGAGAAACACAGGAAATTACTTTTGGTTTTCAGGGCGGCATTGAAATTCGCGATGCATTGTTCGGAGACCAAGCCTTCGGACGTATCAATCACAAAGGGCGTCAATTGCCGTCTGGCTTCGGGCTTTTCTAGGGCGAGATCCTCCAGCGCACGTTTGCTCAGACGGCAGATGCCCCGGTTGCAGCCCAGCCATAGTTGCCCGTCGTCGTCGTCCAAGATTTGTAAAACGA
Source organism: Methylacidimicrobium fagopyrum (assembly GCA_026225255.1). Lineage (GTDB taxonomy): Bacteria > Verrucomicrobiota > Verrucomicrobiia > Limisphaerales > UBA11358 > UBA11358. Next base: position 46,150 of record JAMFSJ010000063.1, read on the forward strand.
TGTTGTCGATCAGACCATCGCGCGTGGTGAATCCAGTCATCTGGCCATTGGCCCAGCGATTCAAACCGCCGCCATCGGTTCCGATCCATAAAGTTCCTTCGGCATCCAAATAAAGGGTGCGAACCAAATCGCTGTTCAATTTTTCCAGAGTCGTGAACCGGGTAAGCTGGCCATTTTGCCAGCGCGATAAACCGCCGCCGAGCGAGCTGATCCATAATGTTCCGTCGGCCGCTTGCGCCAGATCGGTGACAGGATAGTTAGGCAAGCCTTCAATCAGCACGGCCGAATTCGTTTTAAGTAAACGGACTTGCCCGTTATCCAAGCCAACCCACATGCCACCGTCTTTATTTTCGCACAGGCTCAAGACCCGTTGGCCGATCAACCATGGCAAGTAGTTATAGTTGGTGTTCAGTAAAACTCCGCCTTTCGATTGAAACACGCACGGCCCCGCGCCCCACCATAAGCTGCCGTCGCTGGCGCCTAAGACACAATCCACTAATAGATGATATTGCACGGTTTTTCCCAACCGTTGCAAATAAGGCTCAAAATGATTGACGTTGGTATTCCAGAGCATAAGTCCCTGGCCATAGGTGCCGACCCACATTGCTCCATTGGTCGTCTGGGCAAGTGAATAACGGCTGCACTCGGAAGTATCCTGATAAACGTGATAAATGGTATTAAGCGCCCGGTTGGTGGTATTGACATATTGATGCGAGTAAGTGCTTTCCATCACGTGATACAGGTCGAATTGCTTTGGGCTTAGACGCGTTAAACCACCGGCCTGATTGCCGATCCAAAGATGTTGATTGTGGTCGGCATACATCGACAAAATAGAATCATCGGGCAAACCATCTGCCCGCCGCACCCGGTTAAAACTTCGACTACCTTTTGGCAAGTAGCTCAAGCCTCGATCTAAAGTTGCAACCCAGATAGCGCCGTCGGATGTTTGCGCCAGACTGGTGGGGACGGCATAGCCGAGATGATTGGCATCGCCGGTGTATTGAATAAACTTTCCATCTTTTTGGCAGACGATGGAATAATCCAACATGCCCATCCATAAATTATTGTCGCTATCTACCAGCAAGCAACGGGCATTAATTTTTGTGAGCTGATTCGTGGTTGAATCATCCGCCGGCCAGGTCACGGGGGATAACTTTCCTTCGCGCAGGCAAAACAACCCCCGGTTCACCGTGGAGATCCAAATATTGCCGCTCAGATCTTGCACCGTGCCGGTGATGTTTGCCGGAGCTAATTCCTTATAAACCGGTTGGAAAACTCCCTGTCGCAAACGGCTCAAACCGAGAGTTGTGCCGATCCAGATATCGTCATTCGTATCCACCAAGATCGTCCGGATGGTGTTGCCCAACAAACCATCTTTAATGGTGTAAGTTTTAATTTCACCTTCAAACATCCGGCTGATTCCGCCGCCGGCGGTGCCGATCCACAAGGCGCCTTGGGCATCTTCCGCCAACGCAGAGATTTGAATATTTTTTAAACCTTCGTTGATACCGAAGACCTGACAGCGCACGCCATCAAACCTGGCCAAACCGGCCTCCGTGCCCAACCAAAGATAGCCGTTGCGGGTCTGGGTAATGGCGTTAATCGTGGTATTGGGGAGGGCTTGTTCGTCCGTCCACGAACGTAAGAAAAACGGCTGGTCGAGATTATTGATGGTCGCCTGCGCTTCGCTCGACCTGGGTAGCCCAGCCATCAGAACGAGCATAAAAAGCCATGCGCCGTTTCTAAGGAATAAAGCCATATCGCCCATGTGATTTAGTCTTAGTTAAGTAACTAAAGCATGATGCCTAGCGATCACCTCTGCAAGGAGTAAGCTGATCAAAAGCCAATCGCCTTGCCCGCGCCCGTTTGCGATGCCTTCTTGCTTATGCGCTAGTTATTTATCGCCGGTTGCCGTTCCCAAGGTGTTTTGCAAATCATGCAAGCTAGTTTCGTCCAGACCGACCAAGCCGTGATTGGGGCGATCCAAGTCGGACACGAGCGTGATGACAATGGTGAGGAGCAAAGGCAGCGAGACGAGTGGCAATTTGGAGCGACGCCCTAAAGTTCCGGCGCGATAACTTGTCAGCCAGCAGCCGGTTGAGGTTAAGAAGATCAGCAGCAGCCAGACGGCGCCAGGCACATGATTGCGCGTCGCCGCCAACCGGGCGGAGTCGCCGTCGAACATCGCGCCCAAAGCGCTGGTATAACTGGTCAGCATGGAATTAGGATTGGCCCGTTCCACGACCACGGCTTGATCCCAGAGTTGCTGCTGGATTTTAGCCAGCGCCACTTCGTGCGCGGCCAAACCTTCGGCGGTGTTAGCAGCTTGTTTCCGTTGAAGTCGCAGGGCGACATAGTGCCGAAATAAATTTTTAGTATCGGCCTGCATCGCGTCCGGCAGAAAAGCCACGCGTTGATACGCGGTGCCAATGGCATTGGCTTCATCCACCACCAACCGATTCCGCTGGTCGTAACGTTGCACTGCCATCGAAAAAGTAAAAGCCAGCAACAAGCCCATCAAGGCCAGCGTCGCCGACTGCACGGCCTCGACCTGTTTGGTGCGCGGCTCATCTTGGGTCCGATGCAAACGTAAACCGAAGCGATGCCCCACTTCCGCCACGGCGAGCAATAGCAAGCCGATGATGATGAAGACGCTGGCCTCGGTGGCGAAAATTTGTTTCAGGATTAAATCAATGTTGTCCATGCTGAGCTTCGTTTTGACCGGGGTTGATTTTATTTTTCAGGCGCAAGTCCGGGCGGCTTCACGGCTGATAATCGTCACGGCTTACAATGCCATGACCATAAAACGGACGGAAATTTTTCGCAAGCAATTGAAGTGGTTTTGGAAATAAGACATCGCGGGAGAATACTTAGTGCGAATGGCCCGGAGCGCCGAGCATTGCTCGGCCAATAGCAAACCAGAAAACCCCCAAGCAAGACTCGGCGCTCCGCTAACCTGCTATCTGCTTCATCCAAAGAAAAAAACCGCGCCCGGTTGCCCGGGCGCGATCTTGATTTTTTAGCGATCTACTTAGTTATTACCACCCGTCGGGTTTTCCATTTTCTTCATGGCTTCATCAATCGCCTTTTTCATGTTAAGCGTATCTGCGCCTTGGCTCGGCGGATATTCTTCCAAGCTTTTGAGATGCGCGGCGAGATAAGGTCCGGCTGCCGTCGGCGCCCAGAGTTTTTGGGCGACGAACCGGCGTCCAGCATCTTCGTAACCCGGAGCGTCCGGCGTCACTTTTTCCATCGGATCCATCAATAGGTTCACGATGTAAGGAATGCTCGGATACGATTTGGAATCAAACCAGTCGCCGCTGTGCTTCACGCCGATGTGCATTTTCCAGGCGTCCACGCGGATGGCCATCAAGTCGGTTTCGTCGTAGTAAAGGATTTCATGGCGGGAGGACTTATCCGTCTTACCCGTCCAATAATCCAAGTTGTTATAACCGTCCAAGTGAACTTTATAACTCGTGCCATTCATCGTGTAACCCGTCAGCAAATCCTGCTTGAGGTTCGGCAAACCAGCGGCGGCAGCGAGCGTGACATACAAGTCTTCATGGCTCTGGATGCCGTTCGCGTCCGTGCCGGCGGGAATGTGACCGGGCCATTGGATCAAGCAAGGCACGCGTAAGCCGCCTTCCCACGTCGTTCCTTTTTCACCACGGAACGGAGCATAGCCGCCATCCGGCCAGAACATGAATTCATTGCCGTTGTCCGTGGAGTAAACAATGATCGTGTTGTCATACACGCCGAGGTCTTTGAGCTTTTGAATGATAGAGCCGACCAATTCGTCGTGTTCCAACATGCGGGCGCGGACGACGTCTTCTTCGGCGCGACCTTCGTCTACCGCCATCTGGACGTATTTCGGATTGGGATGCGACCAGATATGGATCGCGGTCGAGTTATACCAGACGAAGAAGGGCTTATCGCCCTTGCCGACGCGATCAAGATATTTCAACGTTTCGCCGGTCACTTCTTGGTCAATGGTTTCCATCCGTTTGCGCGTGAGCGGGCCGGTGTCTTCGACCTTCTGAAAACCGACTTCGCCGAATTTCGGATCGACCGTCTTATCTTCCGTCGTGGTCGCCCAAGCGTGCAACACGCCGCGCGGCCCGAACTTCTTCAAGTATTCGGGATTTTTTTGACCGGGATAATCGAGTTCTTCCGGTTCTTCCTCGGCGTTCAAGTGATAGAGATTGCCGAACCATTCATCGAAACCATGAACGGTGGGCAGAAACTCATTGCGATCGCCCAAATGGTTTTTGCCGAACTGCGCGGTTGCGTAACCTTGCGACTTCAACACTTCCGCCAGCGTCGGATCCACTTTTTGAATGCCACGCGTGGAGCCCGGAATGCCGATGGTCGTCATGCCGGTGCGAACGGGCAATTGTCCCATCAGGAAAGCGGCGCGACCGGCGGTGCAACTCGGTTGACCGTAGTGATCGGTGAACAATATGCCGTTCTTGGCGATACTATCAATATTCGGCGTGCGTCCCATCATACCGTGGGTGTAAGCGCCGACGTTCCAGTAGCCGATATCATCACCCCAGATGACGACGATGTTCGGTTTCTTCTCTTGTGCCTCAGCCGGCGGCGCACTCCAGAGCGTCACACCGACCGTCAGCAATGACAGGCCGTAGGTTACGAGTTTGGTTTTCATAGTTATGTGTTTTGTTCGTTGTGTGTCTGTGCCGATGATTGTTGTTGTTCTTTCCTGCTTTATTTTCCGGGAGGAAAAATTGTTTTCCAGTCGTCTTTCATGCTGACGACCGTCCAGCCTTTCGCGGCGGCTTCATCCAGTCCTTTGTCCAATTTGCCGATGTGCGACTGGCGATCATACGCCCATTCGCGGGCCGCGTCGGTGTGGTGAACGTAAAGACAAAAACTCGGACCCGCACCGGCGGCCGTCCATTGCAACATCTGCAAATCGCCATCAGAATTGCCGAACGCCATGATCGGACGACGCCCGATATGCCGCTGAATGCCAACCGGTTTTCCTTCCTTGTCGTCGTTGAGCACGAGCGTCGGTAATTTTACGATGACCGGTTTGCCGTCGCGCATTTCAAATTGCAATCCACCACTCGAGCCGATCACTTGCTCCGGCGGAATGCCATAAACGCGTTCTGCCCACGGGCGCATGAAATCAATGCCGCCGCCGGAAACAATGAACGTCTTGAAGCCATTCGCACGGAGATAAGTCAGCAATTCCAACATCGGTTGATACACCATGTCGGTATAAAGTTTTCCGGTCTTGGGATGTTTTGCCGTGGCGATCCAATCGTTGACGGTTTTGGTGAATTCTTCCGTCGTCATGCCCGCGTGTGTGGCGGCGAGCAGTTGGGCAATGCCTTTTTCGCCGGACGCCGCGAGGCCTTTCAGATCGCCTTTGAGGATCGAGGCGAAGGGTTCATTCGTCTGCCATTCAGGATGTTGCGGCGCCAGCGCTTTCACCCGGTCAATGGCGAACAGGCCTTGAAAATAAACCGGTTGCTCCGACCATAACGTGCCGTCGTTGTCAAAAACCGCGATACGTTCCGGCACCGGCACAAAATCCGACGAACCCGCCTTCGTCACTTTTTCAACGAACGCGACGATCGCCGCTTTCGGCGCGGTATCATTCCACGACGGCAGTGGATCGTTCTGCGCCATCACTGCGAACGGCGAGAGCAAAGACAGCATTACGAGGGATTTGATTTTATTTTTCATACTGATTCTTAACCTCCAGGTTTTTTTGTTATTTCATTTAGTCGGAAACAAAAACGTGACGGCGAAACGGATGCCCCAAGTCGGCGCGCCGCTCGGGCCTTCGGCAAAATATTTTCCACCCACGCCGAATTGCACCGGCATTTTGCCGATCTTCACAAGCTGACTCACCATGACGTTCACCGGCACCGTCCATTGGGAATGTTGCCAGTCATAAGATGATTCCGAGTTCAGCGTGAACGTCGTGTGCGTCTTTGTCGTGTAACTCAAAAACGGTTGCAGAAAAGTAGAGCTGACATTTTCCCGATCATCATTACCGGCCACGGACCAGATCTGATTCACCAACGCGCCGTAAGTCCAGCCGTCAGTTTGTTTGAGCAAAATAGCCGTCGGACCGAGGCCAAATTTCCCCGTGCCTAAGACGTCATCCGTGGCCGTCGGAATCAACAACGCTGGACCCGCGCCCAAAATCCAACCGCCGCTGGTCGGGGTTTTTGGCGAAAAGAAAAAGCTCTGCGTGATGTCGCCTAACCCGGCCTGACTGCTGTTGCCGACTATGTCGTTCTGTTCGATGAACGGCAGGATGGTGCGCGAAATCATATTCCAGTTTTCGCTCAAGGAAACCGGGATGACCGGTTGTAAATTCAGGGTGTAACGGAAGCCTTGTCCTTTCGGTCCGCCGCCGAAATCAAAGTTATTCTGAAGCGGCACACTGATGAGCGCGGCCACCGGATTAGAAAGTTTCTTGGCCAGTTCCGCTTCATCGTCCGGCGCGCTGGCGGTGCTCGTCAGATTCGTCGCTTCTTGGGCGAATAAAGCCGGTGCGTTGAACAGCGCCATTCCCGTGATGACCATGGCCAGCGAGCGAAGAGTTTTTTTGGTTTTCATTTTGGGTTTTTTATTGGCGCCGAACTTCCAACCAGACAGTTCAAGCTAGGTTTAGATTTTTTTATTCATGATGACCGAGCGTGGGGAACAAGAACGTCACGGAAAAACTGATGGAATAACCCTTCTGCCCGGTGGTGTTCAGCAAATTATATTGCTGGCTCAAGCCGAAGCTGATCGGTTGCCGCTGCCCGAGCTTGATGACTTTGCTGATTTGAAAACCGATGGGCACGTTGATCCAACGGCCTTTTTCCCAATCGTAAGTGAATTGCAAATCGCCGGAACTAAGCGCCCAGCCGTTGCCCAATTGATAACCGATGATCGGTTGGAGAAAACTGCGCGAGGTGTTGCTCCAGAAAACATTTTGACTGAGCAGGCCGAGTTTTAATTTTTTGCTGACATTCCACGATACCCCCACCGCCGGGCCGAGCACAAAACGATCCGCCGCCTGCCCCGTCGTGTCCACGCTCATCACGGGGCCGACGCCCCAACGCCCCCAACTTTCACTGAACGCCAAAAGATCAAAGACCGTGACGCGCGAGAATCCATCATCGCCTCGGCCATCAAACTGAAAGGGCGTCGTCACCCGCATCAAATTGGGTTGATTAAAAACACTGAAAGGAATCGCCATCTGCACCTGACCGCCGGTGGCGCTATCCGGTTGGCCGGGCAAGCTTGGGCCATGATAATTATTCCAACCGAGCTTCAATTTCACCGACATCAACGGCGCGATGGTTTCGGCGACTTGGCTGGAAAGTTGATTGTTATCGGCTTCCGTCACCGGCGCGATTTCGGGCGCGATTTCCGCCACGAGCATGGAGGCATCCGGCTTGGCTAATTTGTTGGTCGAAGAAGTCGTCGCTTCAGAATTCGTAGCTTCTGCGTGCGTCGACGGCACCGCAAAAAAAATCGCGATCAGAAAAATCAGCGTGGGAATGAGCGCCCTGCCCGTCCCGCTCCTAAACAATAAACAGCCCCACTGGTAAGTCTTCCATTTTATAACCAGTTGTGAAGGCCGTTTCGTCATGTGCGAGCATTAATGATGACCGCCGATTTTGGGGCCGGTTCCACGCAGCGGAAGCCAACGTGATTGCTGCCCGTATCACTTTCACCTTTGCCGCGCGCGCCCACCATATAGCGCGTGCAATATTGATCCGTGCAAAGAAACGAACCGCCGCGTTGAACGCGTTTTTTTACGCCCGGTTCCTCGGGATCGAGCGATGAATCCGGCCCTAGCGGATTACGCACCACGCCATTCGTAAATTGCGCGTAATAATCAGGGCGATACCAATCGCCGCACCACTCCCAAACATTGCCGGCCATGTCATAAAGGCCGTAACCATTCGCGGGAAATTGGGCAACCGGCGCGAGGCCAACGTAACCATCTTCGCCCGAATCTTTATTCGGAAATTCGCCTTCAAAAATATTCGCCATCCACTTGCCGCCGGGTTTCAGTTTGTCGCCCCATGCGTAGGATTTGCCAGCCAGTCCGCCGCGCGCGGCAAACTCCCATTGCGCTTCCGTCGGCAATTGTTTGCCCGCCCACTTCGCGTAAGCGACCGCGTCATCGTAAGCGACCTGCACGACCGGATATTTTCCTTTACCCTTCAAATCGCTCTCCGGCCCGGTCGGATGCCGCCAGTTCGCGCCTTTGACGTAAGCCCACCATTGAAAAATATTATCCAAGGGAACCGTATGATCGGGCGGCGTGAAGACGACGGAACCCGCCACCAAATTTTCCGGCGGCGCCCCGGGAAAATCCGCTGCCAACGGTGTTTTTTCCGCAATGGTCACATACCCCGTTGCGTCCACGAATTTTTTAAACTCATCGTTCGTGACCTCCGTTTTATCCATCCAAAAACCGTCCACATAAACGCGATGGATCGGCTGCGTGTCCTGCACGGCGTTGTAAGTTGCGGCGGTGCAAAAGCCTTCGCTCGGCGTCGTGGTGCCCATCGCGAATTCGCCACCTGGAATCCAGATCATGTCGGTCGGCAACGGCGAAGTGGGAACCGAATTCGTCGCCCCGGCCGCCACCGTTTGTTCCATCAGGCCACCTAACGCGAATACGGATAGCACCGCCAATGGCCAGACTGGGGCGGAGAAGATTTGAAATTTTGAAGCCATAAAACTTTCGATTTAAATAGCTTCTGAAAAACAGTTAGTAGCCTTGCTACGGGCAAATTGAAAATCTTGGCTTTGAGTCGCCAACGCCAAAGTTTTCGTCAGAGCTGACTGAATGCTCGTGAGTTTGTTTCCAGAGTCGTTCATTTGATAATTCCAATGACTGCGATTGGTCTTTTGTATCCCAAGCTCTTTCATTTAGCAAGACCTCGACTTGATTTATTATGAATAAAACACTGCCCTCATTTGTGGTTAAATTTGGCGAATTCTATTTTTACACCGCGCACTGGAATTGATATTTTCCGCCAATGCAAATTGCTTACACCAAATATCACGCGCTCGGCAACGACTACATCGTCATCAACCCGAAAGATTTAGCCGCGCCGCTGACGACTGAGCAGGTCAAAACCATTTGCCACCGCAATTTCGGCGTTGGCTCCGACGGAATTTTGCTGGGACCGCTGCCCGCTGAAAATGCGAAGTGCGCGTTGAAAATTTATAATCCTGATGGCAGCCTCGCGGAAAAAAGCGGCAACGGCTTGCGCATTTTTTCGCGCTATTTGTGGGACATCAAATTTGTCGGCAACGAAGAATTCGCCATCCAAACCGACGGCGGACTGGTGCGTTCAACCGTTTTCGATGGCGGCGCGATGGTGCGCGTCGAGATGGGCAAAGTCAGTTTCGACAGCGAAAAAATCCCCGTCGTCGGCGCGAAACGCGAAGTCATCAATGAGAAAATCTCGGTCAGCGGACGTGAATTTACTTACTGCGCCGCGACGATTGGCAATCCGCATTGTGTTCTTCCCTTGCCGGAAATCAGTGCCAAGATCGCGCACGAATTTGGGCCGGGATTGGAAACGCATTCGAACTTCCCGCGCAAAACTAACGTGCAATTCATGAAAGTGCTTGATCGCGCGAATATCCAGATCGAGATTTGGGAACGCGGCGCGGGCTACACGCTCGCCAGCGGCAGCAGCAGCAGCGCGGCGGCGGCGGTCGCGCACAAACTTGGTTTGGTGGATCGCAGCATTTCCGTCCACTGCCCCGGCGGCATCATCCAGATCGAGATCCGCGACGGCTTCGATATTTTGATGACCGGCAGCGTGACGCGGGTCATGGAAGGTTTGATCAGCCCGGAGATTTTCACAGTGAAGGTTGCGTGATTGATTTGACCAAGCCGAGGCACTTTGCATAAGTAATATCGCCATGAAAATTATCCACGCCATTATTCTCCTGTCGTTTTGCCTGCTCGGCAGCAATTTTACTTTGGCCGACACCACGCTCACAAATAATGCTGTAACAGCACAGGATGGCCTGCATCTGAAAAAAATTCCCTTTAACGTCGCGCTGGATATTTACGCAAAGCTGTCTCATCGAGTTTTATTGGTTCATCCGGCAATTGATCGAAGTGCGGTTTCGTTGGAGGCCGATTGGACCAATGAGACTCCGAGTCAGGCGGAAATCACGGCGGCTTTTGGTAAAGTTTTTGCAGAACGCCAAGCCGCAGTGGTTGTGGACGGCGGAAAATTCCTTCAAATCATTCCCGCAAACATGGTTCAAACCGCTTCCCCAAACTCCAAGGATATTCCAGTCGTCACGGGTGAACCGCGAGGCACGGTTGACTTTCAAGGCGTCTCAGCGGGCGTGCTGGTTAAGCTTTATGGACAAATAACCGGCTTGCGCCGCATTGGTGATGAGCCGACAACGGGAAATATTTTTTACTTCAAAACATCCTCGCCTCTTTCCAAGCCTGAAGTGATTTATGCTTTTGAAACGTTGCTGGCTTGGAACGGCACGAAAGTAATTACCCATCAAGACGGCACTTTTAGTCTGGCTAAAAGTTCAATCTCGACGAAGCCATAAAATAGTTCGCCCGCATTTCAATTTGAATTTCCACCCGCCCGCGTTAGTTTCCCGCGGGATGATCTCTAGATTTATCGTTGCCAGTTTTATTTTGGCGGTCGCAATTCTCACGGCCAACGCCAAGCCTGCCAGTGCCGAAAACTCTGATGCCACGACCGAGACCGTTGGCTTCCACGGCGAAGAACGCTTCGTCACGCCGGATAATCAAGTGCTCACACCCGCAGGCTGGCAGGTCAATCTTCCCGGCATGCGCCCGCGCGCGCTGGCGCTGAGTCCCGATCATCGGCTGTTGGCAACGGCCGGCGGCATCCATGAACTGCTCATCATCGCCACCAAAACCGGGAAAATCTGGCAGCACGTTCCGTTGCCGTCAGATAAGGCGCGCGAAGAATCGCCCGTCGCCGCCGGCGTGTTGCATCCGGATGCGAAGGCGCAATTAAGTTTCACCGGCCTCGCTTTTTCGCCCGATGGCACGCGCCTTTATCTCGCCAACGTCAACGGCGACCTCAAAGTTTTTGGCGTCAACCCAGACGATTTAGTTTCGCCCCTGTTCTCCATCGCGTTACCGCCCGCGAATGCACCGGATCGCAAAACCGAAATTCCCACGGGAATCGCGGTTTCGGCGGATGGCAAAAAACTTTATGTCGCGCTCAATCTTTCCAACCGACTGGCGGAACTGAACGCCGCGACCGGAAACATTCTACGTCTTTGGAATGTGGGCGTCGCGCCTTACGCGGTCGTGCTCGCGAAAAATAAAATTTACGTGAGCAACTGGGGCGGTCGGCGACCGGACACGAACAGCGTCACCGGCCCCGCCGGACGCGGCACGTTGGTGCGCGTGGATGCGCGCTCGATTGCCAGCGAAGGTTCGGTTTCGATCATCAGTCTCGACCACACTAATCAATCAGAAATCTTGACCGGTTTGCACGCCAGCGCGATGACGTTGTCGCCGAACGGAAAATTCCTCGTCGTCGCCAACGCCGGCAGCGACACGTTGAGTGTGATTGATACGCGCACAGATAAAATCGTGGAGACGATTTGTGCGCGGCAGGATCCGGGCAATTTATTTGGCGCGCAGCCGAATGCGTTGACGTTCGATAAATCCGGCGGAAAACTGTTCGTCTGCAACGGCACGCAAAACGCCGTCGCGGTTTTTAAGTTTGATCCCGGCGATTCAAAATTGCTCGGCCTCATTCCCGTCGGCTGGTTTCCGGGCGCGATTGTTTTTGATCCCAGCGAGAAACAGATTTACGTCGCCAACATGAAAGGCTTGAGCGTTGGGCAAAACCATTTTGGTATCGGCGATTATCTCAACACACTCTCGCTCATTGACGTTCCTACCCCGCAACAACTGACCAAGCTGAATCAAATCGCGCTGGCGAATTTGCGTTATCCCTTGCTCGCAAGAACGAAGTTGCCCGCGCGCGAAAATCAAGCCCCGCAGCCGGTTCCCGAACGCGTCGGCGAACCGAGCGTGTTTCAGCACGTCATTTATATCCTCAAAGAGAATCGCACTTACGATCAAATTTTGGGCGATGCAAAAAATGGCAACGGCAGCGCGGACTTGTGCACCTTTGGCGAACGCGTCACGCCCAACGAACATAAATTCACGCGCGACTTCACGTTGCTGGATAACACCTATTGCTCCGGCATGATCAGCGCGGACGGGCATCAATGGGCGGACACGGCGATGGCGAATGATTACGTCGAACGCTCTTTTGCCGGCTGGCCGCGCAGTTATCCGTCCGGCGGTTTTGGTCAAGGCGGCAAAGATGCGCTCGCGTATTCCTCCGCCGGTTTTATTTGGGACGATGTTCTCGCGCATGGAAAAACGTTTCGCGATTACGGCGAATTTGCGAGTCCCACGACCCATTGGAAAAATCCGCAACCTAAGGGCGGCCCAAGTTTTCTCGATTGCTATCGTGATTTTATCAACGGCAGCAACGAAGTCGCGGTCAGTTGCCAGCCGGATTTAGAATCATTGCGGCCGTATCTCACGACGAATTCGGTCGGTTGGGATTTAAAGGTGCCCGATGTTTTTCGCGCCGCGTATTTCATCAAAGAATTAAAGCAGTTTGGGCAGACGGGAAATTTTCCAAACTTCATGATCATCTGGTTGCCCAATGATCACACGAGCGGAACCAGTTTTGGTTCGCCCACGCCCGCCGCGCAAATCGCGGATAACGATCTGGCGTTCGGGCAAATCGTGGATGCCGTGAGCCATAGTAAATTTTGGACGAACACGTGCCTCTTCGCGATCGAAGACGATCCGCAAGCGGGCTGGGATCACGTCAGCAGTTTTCGCACGACGGCGTATGTCATCAGCCCGTTCACGAAACGGCACACGACCGTCAGCACGCAATACAATCAAACCAGTTTGCTGCGCACGATGGAATTGATCCTCGGTTTGCCGCCGATGAATCAAATGGACGCCACGGCGACACCGCTGTTTGATTGTTTCACGAACACGCCGGATTTTACCGCTTACGACGTCGTGACCAATAACGTGCCGCTCGACGAAATGAATCCGCCGCCGAAAAAAATTGCAGATGCGCAACTGCGCCAAGACGCTTACACCTCCGCCAAATTGCCGCTCGCGAAGGCCGATCAATGCCCGGAAGACGTGTTTAACCGCATCCTCTGGCGTGCGACGATGGGCACGCAAAAACCGTATCCCGATTGGGCGGCGGGCAAAGATGACGACGACGATTGAGTGGCCTCGCTACGTTCGTCAAAAAAACGCTCCACCGATTTCGGTGATGCTCCATCACCATATCCGGTTATAGACGGGTAATCGCTTCACGTCTAAATTGAGTCATACCTTTTATTTTACCGGCGCAAGCCGACGTCATCTGCCTCTTGGAAAAATGGCGAGCAATTCAAATATGTTGCATGGCCGCGACGCGAATTAAGCGTGCGATGGCCATCCTGATTGGCATTTGCTGGTTGGCATCCGGGCTGCCCGCTTTCGCCGATGATGATTCCATGGGCGGCGCAAATATCGGCGAACGCTTTTTTTTGGAGACGCGGTTCGCACAGTTTTTCTTCACCAACTCCGGCGGCGATGCCAATTTCGATTTAACCAATGGCGATCCGGTGATGAACTTCACGGCTTCAATTTACGGGCCGTCGCCCGGACCGTTCGCCGGTCAATCCATGAACTGTCGCGCGTGTCATTTGGTGGAAGAGCACGAAGCGACCGGCAACCGGACGTATTGCGATTTTGCCGCGCGCAGTCCGATTCCCAACTTGGGTGACGGCCAAAACACCACGACGCGCAACGCGATGCCGTTGGTGGATGCGTTGCTGCCGCGCAATGTGCCGCTGTTACTCCATTCCGACGGCCAGTTCGCCAGTGCGCAGGACTTGATCCTGGCGACGTTGACCGGACGCAATTACGGCTGGACGCCGGCACAATATGAAACGGCCATTCATCACATCGCGCACATTGTCCGCGAGGACGACGGCACCGGCGGTTTGGCGCAGCAATATGGCGGCTGGTCTTACACGATCACGTTGGAAGGTTTGGGCGAAGTGCAGCATCAATATTTTATCCCGCCGCAAAATCGCATGAATGTTTCCGTCACGGATACGAATAGTCCGAATTACGTGACGGATGAACAGATCGTTCAAAACATCGCGTCCTTGATCGAGCAATATATGCTCACGCTGGTTTTCTCGCAGGACACGAATGGCAATTTCGATGGCTCGCCCTTCGACGTTTTTTTGATCAAAAACAACCTTCCGCAGCAACCGGATGAGGGTGAAACGTCGGTGCAATATGGACGGCGGCTGTTGTCGTTGGTCGCCGGATTAACCAATCCGCAATGGGTCACCAATGTGATCGATGGTCAATTTGTGACCACGGCTCACGGCCAACCGTTTCAATTCGGCACGAATGAATTGGTCGGCTTGGAAATTTTTTTGACGGATCAATCCAATCTCGCCGGGGCGACGAATTTGCAAGCGCAAGGCCGCACGGCGGGGATCGAGGTGGGAAATTGTATTTCGTGCCACGCGCCGCCCGCCTTCACCGATTTTATATTTCACAACAACGGCGCCACGCAAGCTGAGTATGATGGGATCCACGGCGCCGGTGCGTTCATGGCTTTGGCCGTGCCGCCGCTGGCGCAACGGTTGACGAATTATGAGGCGTATCTGCCAGCGACGGCCAATCATCCGAATGCGACCGGCATTTTTGAATCACCGCCCGCCACCAATAATCCCGCGCAAACCGATCTGGGATTGTGGAATGTGTTTGCAAATCCCGATTTCCCGGCACCGCAAATCGGGCTGCAACAAATGTTGCCGCAACTGTTGGCCGTGCCCGCGCCGCAGTTGGGCGGATTGACGGTGAGCGGAACGAATCTGATTTTCACCGCCACTAAGGGTGCGCCGGACTGGACGTATTATGTGCTGGCGACGACGAATTTATCGACGCCGCTGGCGAGTTGGCAGATCGTTTCCACGAATGCATTCGACGTCACCGGCCAGTTCAGTTTTACGAATGCGCTCGATTCATCCGCGCCGCAGTTTTTTTATTCGCTAGCGCTGGGCAACATTTCGTCCGCCGCTGCGTTGCCGCAAATGATCGCGCGGTTCAAAACGCCGACGGTCCGCGACTTGAACAGCTCCGAGCCTTACTTGCACACCGGCCAATTGGATACCATCGAAGAGGTGTTGCAATTTTATGTGCGCACCTCCGCGCAAGCGCGCGCGGGAACGATTCGCAATGCCGATCCACAACTAAGCCAGATCCAGTTGGACAATTCGGCGGTCGCGCCGCTGGCGGCATTTTTGCGGTCGCTGAACGAAGCGAATTACGCCGATATTCCGTGCCCGTGCCAATAACGCGATGACGTGAATTCCATTTTTAAATATCAACCACCCGCCACACCATGAAACATTCCTTGCGCCTTAAAATCCAAACTGCGTTGACCGCCGTTTTATTGATTGTCCTCACATTGGCGCGGCCGTTGCCATCGCGCGCGGGCGGCACTTGGAGTTCGTTGGTCAACGGGCCGCCGGTCGGCGTGAACAATACTTTATTGTTGAGCGATGGCACGGTGCTCGGCATGAACGGCGCGGGACAATGCGTCAAGCTCACGCCGGACATTCACGGAAGTTATATCAACGGCACCTGGACGCAGGTGGCGACCATGAATTACACCCGCATGTTTTTCGCGACCCAATTACTGACCAACGGACTGGTCTTCGTGGCGGGCGGCGAATATGGCACCGGCAATACCAATGCCGAAATTTACGATCCGGTGGCGAATACGTGGACGATGGCGCCCAACACGCCACCGGGTGGGCTCAATAATTTTCTCGATGCCATCTCGGAAATTTTGCCGAACGGCAATGTGATCGTCGCGCCGGTCGGGCCCAGCGTTTATGGCGGCACGTTGATTTGGAACACGGCCTCAAATACCTGGACGCCGGGGCCGGCCTTGTATCGTGGCAGCAGTCAGGACGAAGCCGGTTGGGTGAAGTTGCCGGATAATAGCATTTTGACGATTGATCCGTTCGGGCAAAATTCCGAACGTTATATTCCCGCATTGAATCAATGGGTTAATGACGGAACCGTGCCCGTGCCGATGTATGGTTATGGCGGCGAATTGGGGGCGGGGATTTTGTTGCCCAATGGAAAAGCCTTCTACATCGGCGGGACAAATAACACGGCGATTTATACGCCGACGGGCACGAGCAGTCCCGGCACGTGGACGGCGGGGCCGGTCATTCCCAATAATCTCGGGGCGGTCGACGCGCCGGCGGCGATGATGGTCAACGGCAAAATTCTGTGTGATCTCGGTCCCGACACCGGCTTCAACGGACCGTGCAGCTTTTACGAATACGATTACCTCGCCAACACTTTCACCCAAGTCAACGCGCCCGGTGGCGGCAGCACTTACAACAGCGTGCCGTTCGCGAATAGCATGTTGGATTTGCCGGATGGGACCGTGCTCTATGTTGGCGGCCAAAATTCAGGATCGTTGTATGTTTACACTCCCGATGGCACACCGCTCCCCGCAGGCAAACCGGTCATCAATAGTATCACCGAAAATCTAGACGGCTCGTATCAATTGACTGGCACGGGTTTGAACGGCCTCACGGAAGGCGCGGCTTACGGCGATGACGAACAGATGAACGGCAATTATCCGTTGGTGCGGCTGACGAATAACGTCACCGGCAATGTTTATTATGCCCGCACTCATGATTGGAATAGCACGAGTGTGCAGACCGGCAGCCGCGTGGTGACGGCGAAATTTTCCGTGCCGCAAAATTTACCGGTGGGAAATTATTCACTGGTCGTCGTGGCTGTGGGCAATGCTTCGGCGGCGCAAACGTTTACGGTTTATACGCCGCCGCCCGCGCCGACGGGATTGATCGGCTCGGCGGGTAATGCGCAAAATACTTTATCCTGGAATCCCGTCGCTGGCGCCACCTCGTATAATGTGAAGCGCCTGACTACGCTGAATCCGCCGTTCTACACCACATTGGCGACCGTGACGGGAACCGCCGCAACCAATTCCGGTTTGGTGAACGGTATGAATTATTTTTATGCCGTTTCGACGGTGAGCACAAATGGCGAAAGCACCAATTCCGCACCGTTGCTCTTGGTTCCGGTCGGTCCGCCGGCGGTTCCGACCAATGTGACGGCCACGATCATTCCGCAATTATTCACCGTCGCGCCGCAAATTAATTTGGCGTGGTCCGCCGCTTATGGGGCCACAAATTACAACGTCAAACGCGCGACCGTCCACGGCGGGCCTTACACCACGATCGCGGGGGCGGCCAATTCGCCGGTGGCCGACACAAATGTGGTTTTCAACAAAACGTATTACTACGTCGTTTCCGCCGTCAGCGCGGGCGGCGAAAGTGTTAATTCGGTTGAAGTAAACGCGAACGTGCAACAGCTGACCAACGTTTGTTTACCCGTGACGGCCGTAGATGTCGCGGGCAGTCAAGTCACGTTCATGGCGGCGTTCAACGGCGTTAATTTTTCCTATCAATGGCAGAAAATCAGTGGCGGCGTGCCCAGTAATATTTCCGGGGCCACGAACTCAACTTTGACGCTGACCAATCTGCAATCGACCGACGCGGCCAGTTACAAACTTCTGGCCACTAATAGCGTGGGCGGCCTCAGCAGCAGCACGACCAGTTCGCTGACGGTGAATAGCGCACCGACGGCAGTGAACAATATTATCACCGCCTATGCCGCGCAAACCGGCGACGGTAATGTCAATGGCTATACCAATTTTGTGCCGACGTGGACGGTCGCGCCGGGCAGTTTGATTTCCGGGCAAGCGCCGAGCAGCGTTGGCAGCGGTGATTTTGCCGCCCCCGGTTTTGAAACAGCAGGCACGGTGGCCGTGTTGACGGATGGCACGTTTGGCTGGTTGAATTATTATCCGAACGTTGGCACCAGCCCGGCGCAAGTGACCTGCGGCCCGAACGCCGGTCAATCGGTCATTTACACGTTGAACAGTTCCGCCACCAACTACGCGCTCACCAACATCACGGTCTATGGCGGTTGGGGCGACGCCGGTCGCGATCAACAGGCTTACACGATTTATTATTCAACCATCGCTGCGCCGACGAATTTTATTCAACTCAGCGTCGTGAATTACAATCCGTCAGACCCCGCCGCCGTGCAATCCGCGACGCGCGCAACTTTGACCGCTGCGAGTGGCGCCTTGGCGACCAATGTGGCCGCCGTGAAATTCGATTTCACGTCACCCGCGGGTGAAAACGGATTTTGCGGTTATTCGGAAATTGATCTATTTGGATTCATTCCCGCCACGTCGCCGACGTCGCTTGTGCTCGTCTCCAACACCGTGCCGGTGACGGCGCTGGATGTCGTGGGGAGCCAAGTGACTTTCATGGCCGCCTTCGCCAGCACCAATCCGATCACCTATCAATGGCAAAAAATCAGCGGCGGCGTGACCAACCTTATCGCCGGCGCCACAAACTCAACGCTGACGCTGACTAACTTACAAACGAGCGCCGCGGCCGCTTATCAACTGCAAGCGTCCACTGTTTTAGGCAGCATCGTCAGCACCCCTAGTTCGCTCACCGTGAACAATGTGCCCGGCGCCGTGAATAACCTGGTCACCGCGATCGCCGCGCAAACGGGAATTTCCGGCGCCTCAAGTTTTGTGCCCACGTGGACGGTGGCGTCCGGCAGTTTGATTTTTGGCCAATCACCCAACAGCGTCGGCAGCGGCAGTTTCACCCAAGGCAACACCGGCGCGATCGGCGTGTTGACCGACGGCACTTTTGGTTCGCTCAACGATCAACCCGGCGATGGCAGCGGCCCGAGCGAAGTCGCGTGTGGCGGCTCCGCCGGCCAGTCCGTCACCTATACGTTGTCGGGTTCCGGCACCGGCTATACTCTCACCAACCTCACCGTCTTCGGCGGTTGGGGCGATGCCGGCCGCGACCAACAAGCTTACACCGTTTACTATTCTAAAATCAGCGCGCCGATGACGTTCATTTCATTGGGCAGCGTTAATTACAATCCCGCAAATCCCGCCAGTTCACTGTCCGGCACCCGCGCGATTTTGACCGCCGCGAACGGCGTGCTCGCCTCCAACGTCGTCGCCGTGAAATTCGATTTCACCACGCCCGCACCGGAAAATGGTTATTGCGGTTATTCCGAAATCAATGTGCTCGGAACGCCCACGCTAGAACCGTTGCCCGCACCATGGGCGACGGCTGACATCGGCGCGGTTAGCTCCCCGGGCAACGCAAATTATTCGGGCGGTGTATTCAGTATCACTGGTTCCGGTGCAGCCATCGGCGGCGCGGCCGACGCTCTGCGCTATGTCTATCAACCCGTCAGCGGCAACTGCGTCATCCGCGCCCGCGTGACCAATTTGCAAAACACCGCCGTCGCCGCCAAGGCGGGCGTAATGATTCGTGAAACCTTAACCGCCGGTGCCGCCAGCGCGTTACTGAACGTGACGCCGGGCAACGGCTTGGAATTCATTACGCGTCCCGCGACCAGCAACAATTCCACCACGCAAAATAGTTCCGGCCCGAGCGCGCCGTATTGGGTGCAATTAGTCCGCAACGCAAATACCTTCACCGCCTACACCAGCCCCGACGGTGCGACGTGGACTAAGCTGGGCCAATCCCAAACTATTCCGATGGCCGCCACGATTTATATTGGTCTCGCCGTGTGCGCCGAAAATAACGGCGCGCTCGCCACCGCCACGTTCGACAACGTGACCTTCCCTGCCCCGCCCGGCAACGTTTACACCGCGCCCCAACTGACCGTTAATAGTAGCGGACAAAACAGTAGCGGCACCTTCACGTTCCAATTCTCCGGGGTAAATGATTTGAACTACACCGTCCAAACTTCCACCAACTTGACCGATTGGACGGCCATCTACACCAACGCTTTGACCAGCGCCAACGGCGGCATCTTTAACTACACCGACACCAGCGCAACCAACACCGCGCAGTTCTATCGCGTCAGTCAGTAAAAGCACTCCAGCTTGGAACCAGTAGCGCTGTCCTAAAGATGGCTGGGACATCGCTGCGCGGCGGCTCAGCCGCGCTCTGAAAAGAATTGGTTGCGTGAGCGTCTGACTTGTTTGCCACCCGGAGTTCCGGCATGATTTGCGATCTTGAAAATTTTGGTCGCCATCACCGGAGCCACCGGCGCACTTTACGCGCAGCGGTTGCTCGATAATTTGAATCCGCAAGAACATGAAATCCATGTCGTGCTGAGCAATTACGCGCAACAAGTCATCGCTGTGGAATTGCCCAACGGCTTGAAACTGCCGCCCGGCGTGCCGGTGCATAATCTCAAAAGCATGAACGCGCCGTTCGCCAGCGGCTCGAATCCGCCCGACGCAATGGTCGTGATTCCTTGCACCATGGGCACGATGGGCCGGATCGCCCACGGTTACAGCGAAGACGTTTTGCTCCGCGCCGCCGACGTGACTTTGAAGGAAAAGCGAAAGTTAATTCTCGTCCCGCGCGAAACGCCGTTGAGTTTGATCCACATCAAAAACATGGAATTGCTGCTACTCGCGGGCGCAACTATTTTACCGGCGAACCCGAGTTTTTATTCCGGTGCGGAAACCGTTGTGCAGATCGTGGACACCGTCGTCGCGCGCGTGCTGGATCATCTCGGCGTGCCCAACAAACTCGCGCCGCGTTGGGCGGCAGAGCAGGAATAAATCAGACCGCCGAGATCCAGAGCGCACAGTGATAACTTGTTTTTCCAAACTCGATGAGCTCGGTGCCTCGGTGGCTAATATTTAAACAATGATTTCAACACTTCAAAAATGGGGTTCGTTCGTGCGGTTTTCGCACACAGTTTTCGCGTTACCATTCGCACTCGCGGCCATGCTCGTGGCCGCGCGGGATAATCGCGGTTGGCCGGGCTGGAAAACCTTTGGCCTGATTCTCATCGCGATGGTTTGCGCACGCACCTGCGCGATGGCTTTCAATCGCATCGTGGATCGCAAATTCGACACCCTCAATCCGCGCACGGCGAAACGTCATTTGCCCGCTGGCGAAATTTCATTGATCAGCGCGATTTCACTGTGCGCCTTATCCGCCGCCGGCTTGATCGCCGCGAGTTATTTTTTGAATCCGCTGTGCTTTTATCTTTCGCCCCTCGCGCTCGTGATGGTTTGTTTTTATTCGCTCACGAAACGGTTCACGGATTACACGCACGTTTTTCTCGGCATCGCGCTCGCGCTCGCGCCCATCGGCGCGTGGTTGGCCGTGCGCGGTGCGGCGGTTTCCACCTCGGAAATTTTACAGATGATCACGCTCGCCGCGGCCATCATTTTGTGGCTCGTTGGCTTCGACATCATCTACGCGTTGCAAGATTATGATTTCGATAAGTCGCACGGCCTGCGCTCGCTCGTCGTCGCGTGGGGACCGAAAAACGCCCTGGCCGCCGCGTTTCTCGCCCACATGATCATGTGCGGCTTGCTCGTCGCGTTTGGTTTGCTTTGTCATTTTCGCATCGCGTATTTTATCGGCTGGTTAATTATTCTCGGCTGCCTCGTGCTGGAACATGCCATCGCACGCCGCCGCAGTTTGAATTGGATCAACCTCGCCTTTTTCCGCCTGAACGCACTCGTCGGCGTCATTTTTCTCGTGGTCGTGGCGATAGAAGTTATTTTCCAAGGTGGATTCAAGCTGCATTGAACTGAAATGAATGAAGAAAGCATGAAATCAGGAATTCAATTTCCTGCCTTCCTGTTTTCCTTATTTGAATTTTTTTAAAAAAATTCGGTAACATCTTTGTGGTTTTGCTTCTGAAGTGGATGAAATGAAGATTACATTTGAACCGATGTTGGCCATGTTTGGTTTGGGCGGCATGGAAATCATACTGATTTTGGCTGCATTATTTTGGTGCTTTATCTTTTTTGGTGGAATCATCGCGCTCATCGTCTGGCTGGTAAAACGACCAGACAAAAAAAATCCCGACGGTAAAAAAACAGTTCACGAAACAATTCCGCCAACGCAACCTACGCCGCCCGTTCCGCCCACCGAAATCATTCGTTCCCCTTGCCCGCAATGCGGCACGCCACTTTCGTCTGGCGCACTCGTCGGGCTTTGTCCGGTGTGCTTGCTGAAAACAGGCGCCGCCACCGAAACCATCACGGATGCAAAACAACCGCCCTTCGTTCCGCCGCTGATGGCTGAACTTGCCGCAAAATTTCCGCAGTTGGAAATCCTTGAACTCATCGGCAAAGGCGGCATGGGTGCGGTTTATAAGGCGCGCCAGAAACAACTCGATCGGATCGTGGCGCTAAAAATCCTGCCGCCGGATATTGGCAGCGATCCGGCATTTGCGGAACGCTTCACGCGCGAGGCCAAGGCGCTTGCGAAATTGAATCATCCGAACATCGTCACGCTTTATGAATTTGGCGAAGCGAGCGGACAATTTTATTTCCTGATGGAATTTGTGGATGGCGTCAATCTGCGCCAGCTTTTGCAAAATCGACCGGTTTCCGCCCGTGAAGCCTTGGCGATCGTGCCGCAGATTTGCGACGCGCTGCAATTCGCGCATGATCAAGGCATTGTCCACCGTGACATCAAGCCGGAAAATATTTTGCTCGATCGTCGTGGCCGCGTGAAAGTGGCGGATTTTGGCTTGGCGAAGATTGTAGCGGCGGTCTGTGACCGCCGTGATTTCAACGAGGAAGAAAATCGGCGGTCACAGACCGCCGCTACAGCCAACCTCACCGATGCAGGCAAAGTCATGGGCACGCCAAATTACATGTCGCCCGAGCAGCTCCAAAATCCTACCGAGGTGGATCATCGCGCGGACATTTACGCGCTCGGCGTGGTGTTTTACCAAATGCTCACCGGCGAGTTGCCCGGCAAGCGTCTCGAAGCGCCTTCCAAAAAAGTGCAGATCGACGTGCGCTTGGATGAAATCGTTTTGCGTGCCTTGGAGAAAAAACCGGAGTTGCGTTATCAACAAGCCAGTGCGCTCAAGACGCAAATCGAGACGATGGCGGCGGGTGATTTGAAGTCAGAAGCCAGAAGTCAGGAGTCAGAAGTTGAACCACGTTTCTCGCGCCCAGCCATTGTGGGTGCTGGTTTGATTGCTATTCTGGCTTTAATTGATATTCCCAGTCTTACAACTGGCTGGCCAATGGCTATATCGCGTAAGGTAAGTATGTTTCTAGGGCCGGCGTCGCTGGGACTAAGTTTGATATTTGCTGGAATCGCAACCAATTTGGGTTGGATTGCCGTTTCAAAAATCCGCCGCTCGGAGGGGAAAATTTACGGCCTGTGGCTGGCGGTGTTCGACGGGCTGCTCTTTCCACTACTCGCGCTGGATGGTTTGATTGTCGTAGCCGTAGTTCTTGCTCTTTGGGGTGCAGGCCTAGGGTGGAAACGCACGTTCCCCCCGACGGTTCCATTGACATACCTGCTGTTTGTTACGGTGCTTCTTGGAATTCTTCTGCTCGTTGACTGGCTCATCATCCGCCGTGTCTGGCACGCCGTAAATCAACCTCCGGATGCTCCACCCCAAATCCAAAAACCCGACCGTTTCTGGCGCTGGTTCGCTGTGATTGTGCTGGCAATGATTGCGATTCCCATCGTCATTACCGTGCTGGGATTACTTGCGGCGATTGCCATTCCTAATTTTGTCAAAGTCAGGCAAATTGCCCTCGCAAACCGACAGACAGAAGCCCTGAAAGTATCCGCCGATTCTTCGCTTAATTTCTTCATCGGCCAAACGTATTTTCCCCAAGGCGATTCCATTGAAATTACTTCCGTGGACCGAACGGCGGAACACATGATTGTCAAAGGTCATTATAATCTCATCAGCACGAACCAAGCGTCCCTCTCGCTGAATTTCACGTCCACCCACAATGTCCTCACGGCTGACCCAATGGACGCGACTCAAACCATTCACATTTCCAAAGGTCAGGGTGATTTTGAATTATCCCGCACCCATTTAATTCCCGGCTTGCCGCATGTTTCGATGTATGGCAATCATCAAGCCTTCGCCGGAATTTATTTCGGAACTAAAGCCGAAGCACGCGAATCAAGCCAGCTAAACCTTACTGAGGAAGAGATATCCACCCCTGCCGCACAACTCACGCAAGTTGGCTGGGAATTGTGGCAAGCACACAAGCTCGATGAAGCGGGGGCAAAATTTGATCAGGCCGTCAATCTCGCACCGGACGATGCGAATGCATGGAATGGACTTGGTTGGACGAGGTTCAATGCTGGCGACACTCGGGCAGCCGAATTTGCCTTTCAGAAAGTTCTATTGCTGGAACCGTATTATCCGGCCGCCTTTAATGGACTGGGACAGATTTATTTGTCGCAGGGAAATTATGATGCTGCAGAAAAATATCTGCTTAAAGCCGCACCACGAGCCCCGGCATCATGGTTCGGCCTCGCACGGTTGTATCTGCTACAAGGGAAATTTGCGGACGCCCAAACGTGGGCGCAGAAAATCGTTAATTCCGGCCAAGGCGACCAAACCGCCAAGCAAATGCTGGAAGCGGCTAAAAATAAAAAACTGAACGATGAGTTGCGGGCAATTTTGGAGCCGCAACCACCCGCAAATAATCTCTCCTTTGTAGCGAAATTGCCGCAAGGAACAATAGAATTACTCGCGGTAGCAACAACGAGTTCGCATCATCCTGATACAAATCTGGTTCAAACTTGGTGGCATCCAAATGGCACTTTGACCACCAACTTAGGATTTGAGTTAGGTGGCAGCGGAGGTATCGGCGACATCCGAGAAAAAGACCTCATCTATCGGAAAATTGTTCTCCGATCAAAAGGTATTCCGGTCGATGCTTCGGAAATGCAAATTGAAGCGAGTGAACCGAGCTCAGCCGTTGAATGGGGCGATGCCTATCTCGACAAACATCCGGCAGCAAACACAATGGTTGGGTATCTACAATTACCAGATAAAGCCAAAACTTTACATTTAAAGATTGGTATCGCCGCCGGGCCGTGGACACGAGAGGAACCATTGGGCATTCCGCAATCAGATGCAGGGTCAACCGTCCAATTCGTTGAAAACAGAAACCATTGGCAAGCTTGCATCCAGAGTATTGAGGAAATAAATGGATCAACTAAAGTCATCGGGTTTCACACAGACGTTGGAGGATGGCAATCACAGTTGGTTTTGGTGGATAAAACGGGCAAAGAGTGGCCACTTTCTGGCAATGGACACACAATAGATGGCCTATGTCAATTAACCGCAAAATGTGACGGACTAAAATTTTCTCAAGTGAAAGAAATTCACTTCCGCATTCGCCCTTTCCAATCAGTTGAGTTCAATAATGTGTCGCTGCAACCGATGCAACAAACTCAAGTAGAGATTATTGATTCTCAAAGTAAATAATTTGACCACTAAACATTCCAGCCAATCTTCGACTGCACCGGGCGATATTTTCGCCACGACGCATTGGACGGTCGTGCGCGCAGCGGGACAGCGCAGCTCGCCCCAGGCTAAGCATGCGTTAGAAGTGCTTTGCCAGACCTATTGGCTACCGCTCTACGCTTACGTCCGGCGCCGCGGTCACGCGAAGGCGGATGCGGAAGATTTAACGCAGGCGTTTTTTGCGCGGCTGTTGGAGCATAATTTTCTGGAAAAACTCGATAGCCAGAAGGGCAAGTTCCGCGCGTTTCTATTGGCATCGTTGAAACATTTTCTCGCGAATGAATGGGACAAATCACAACGTCAGAAACGCGGCGGCGGCACCGCCCATTTCTCACTCGATTGGGATAGCGCCGAGTTTCAAATCGCCGCCACGAATGAATTGAGTCCCGACCAAGCGTTCGACCGCGAATGGGCTTTGGCGTTGCTCGCGAAAGTGATTGAACGTTTGCAATCCGAGGCGACGGCGGATGGTCGCGCAAAGCAATTTGCGGAACTAAAGATTTTTCTGACGGCGGGCAAAGGCGAATTATCCCACGCCACCGCCGCCAAAAATTTGAACATGGATGAAACCGCCGTGCGCGTAGCGGTGCATCGGTTACGGAAACGTTATCGGCAATTGTTACGCGATGAAATCTCGCAGACACTGGCGGATCCGGCGGATTTAGACGAAGAGATGCGGGCGTTGTTCGGCGCGTTCGGGAGTTGATCCTAGACAGGATTAACAAGATTAACAGGATGAAAAAATGAAAAGAAGACTCCCTAGCTAGGCTTTTTTAAATTCTGGAAAATTCTGTAAATTCTGTCTAAAAAGTTTTGTTGGTTCAAAGCTTCGTCTTGATGCCGCAGGCGCGGATCAGACACCAACCGCGCAAGGCTTCGAAGATGGCGAATAATCCGGCGGCAATCAAAATGAGGCCAATCCAAAACAGGGTGCCCAGCAACACGCCGCCAGCAATAACGCAAATCGTGCCGATGACGCCGCGCGCAATGCGTCCGTGACGGCTGATGTTCGGCTTGAAAAAGCGACTCATGCGTCGAAGTTATCAAGACGCGCCGCAAAAGCCAAGTGTTGCCGAAACTGGGTGGCAAAGGCATATTCCGATGGTGCGCGCATGAAAATTTTCAATTTCTCCACCGAGCTTTGGCTGCCGCACCCGCGCGAGGAAATATTCGATTTCTTTGCCGACGCGCACAATCTGCAAGTCCTTACGCCGCCCTGGTTGAATTTTGAGATCCTCACGCCGCGCCCCATTCCGATGCACGCGGGGGCGTTGATCGATTACCAATTACGGCTGCGCGGAATGCCCGTGCGTTGGCGGACGGAGATCACGGAATGGCAACCGCCGTTTGGTTTTGTGGATGAGCAAAAGCGCGGCCCTTATCGGCAATGGATTCATCGCCATCGTTTCGAAGAAAAGGACGGCGGCACGTTTTGCCAGGATGATGTGAGGTATGCCGTGCCCGGCGGTGCGATTGTGAACATCCTTTTTATCCGGCGCGAGGTTGCGATGATTTTTGAATTTCGCCGGAAAAAATTAGTCGAACTATTTGGAGTTAAAAATGGATGTCTGGTCTGAAAATTTTTTATTGGCCTCGGTATTTTGGAGCGGCGTCGCGGGTGGCTACATGCTTTATGGCAAAAAACAAAAATCGTGGATTCCCTTTACCGGCGGCGCGGTGATGATGGGCGCGTCTTTTTTCATGCCGGCATTGACGATGTCGCTCGTGTGCATATTGGCGATGGTTGGGGTCTGGTGGTTCTTGAAACAGGGATATTGAAAAGGTCCGGTTGAGGATTGGATAAAGGGATCGTCGGGCGCGCATCAAACACCTTGCAATCCCGGCTTACTTTGTTCTTTGGTTACTCCAACAAGAAACCGGAAGCCAGTTGCCTAGCTTCCGGTTTTAAATTCCAATTTTTTTATTTTAGAACGACCAGTTCACGATGGGAAAACCCTTCGCGAGCTTGCTCGGAAATTCATCGAACCAGCCGTTGTCTTTAATAATGTTGATCAAGCCGATCTGGACGCCGTCCATTTTTTCCGTGTAATTGAAGAAGCCCATTTGCAAGCCTTTGGTTTCTTTGTTGGCGTTCACGAAGCCGTGTTGAAAGCCGACGAAAGTATCCGACGTGTAGTTCACCAGACCCCATTGAACGCCGCTGTAGGATTCAGCGTAGTTGACAATGCCCAGACTGAAACCAGAACTCTCGCCGGTGCTGCCGTTGACGATGCCCAAATTAAAACTGTGCTGCGGATTTTCGCCCCAGATATTGATGGCAAAACCGGTGATCACGGTGTCTTTGGATTTGTAGGCGACTCCGGGAGTCAAGGAGGCTTGAAAAGCGGATTCGTCGGCGCGCACCGCAATGGCACCGATCAGTAAAGCCGAGATAACGAGTATTTTTTTCATAGTTATTTAGTAAAGACAGCCAACGAATTATCATTCTCAACGTAGAAATGCAACCGCGATTATCACGCCGAATAGGTTATCAAAAATGGAAACTTAACCACGGATGGATACGGATAAAACTAGCAAAGAGCTGGACGCGAATCATCGCCGGGCAAATTCAATTCGAGAAATTCATGTCAAACCGTTTTCCCCACCCGGGTTTATCCGCGGCCAATTCTCCGGCTTCGTTTTATGGTTTGGCGTTAAACCCCGACCTTTCACTTTCCAAGTTGCCAGCGTTGCGCGATAGTGGCAGCGTAAACGAACAACGCCCTTATGTTAAAAGTCAAAGACACCCTCCGCGCCACCGTCAATTTGAGTTTTGACGGACGGGTGTTCAAAGTTTACCACGGGCCGGATGCGACCAAACGGTTTACCAATGAAGTCCGTGTCCTGCGCCATCTGGAAGCCCGCGGTTGCCCGTTCGTTCCGCGGCTGCTGGAAGCGGATGAAAAAAATCTGCGCATCGTCACCAATAATTGCGGCACTCGCGTAGAACATCTCGACGATGCGCGCGCGCAGGAAATTTTTGCGGAACTCGAAAAATTTGGCGTGCGCCACGACGATGCCAACATCCGCAACGTCACTTACCGCCAGTCCGATGGACGTTTTTGTCTGATTGATTTTGAATTCGCCACGATTTTGGATTAATTCTTCGCTACTCAAATTAACCAACGACACCGATGAACCGCGAGCTGCATCAAAAACGCGCCAGTAAACCGAAGAAAAAGAATTCGCCGCCCATGTTAAAATGGTTCGGGTGGACGGACCAAGGCCATGTCCGCGCAAACAACGAAGATTCGTTTCTCGGCCTGCGTTTTGACGCGCGCGAGGTGAATCGCCTCGGCAAGTTCGGCGAAGCTTCGATTGAGACCACTGATTTCACGTTCGCCGTGGCCGATGGCATGGGTGGCGCGCAAGCGGGCGAATTCGCCAGCCGCATCGCCAGCGAAAAAATCACGACGTTGCTGCCGCGCGCCTTTCAACATTCCGCCAGTGGATTGCAAACGGGCTTTGCCGATGTGCTCACCGAATTGTTCGCCCAAATCCATCGCGCCCTCGTGTATCTCGGCGAGAGCTACGATGAATGTCGCGGCATGGAAACGACGATGAGCTTGGGCTGGTTCACGCCGGGCTGGATGTTTTTCGGTCACATCGGCGACAGCCGGATTTATCATCTGCCCGCGAAAGCCAAAGCCGTGCGACAACTTACGCAGGACGACACGCACGTGGCCTGGCTCTTACGTTCCGGCCAGATCAGCCAACACGAAGCGCGCACGCATCCGCGCCGCAACGTGCTGCAAAAATCGCTCGGCGGCGGTAATCAATTTGTGGACCCGCAAGTCGGTGCGGTAGCGTGCGAACGCGGTGATATTTTTCTGCTTTGCTCGGATGGTTTGACGGAAGGACTTTACGATCATCAACTGATTGAACTTTTGCGCGACACCGGCGCGAGGGCCACCGATCACAATCCCGCGAGGCAATTAGTGGAGGTCGCGGTAAAAAATTACGGTCGCGATAACACGACGGCGATGGTGATTGAAGTGGTTTGAAACCGTTAGGCTTAAACTCGCAACTGCTCACACCGCCACCAACACCGGCTTCAACAACCCGGCAACCCGTTGCTCCAAACGTTCCAAATCCAGCGGCTTGGTGAAGAAATCTTCCGCCTGCAGCATCGCCGTGCGCTTGGACACGCCCGGCGAAAGCGCACTCATAAAGATGACGGGAATTTTTTTCGTGGCCGGCTGACGCTTCAAGATTTCGCAGACCGACAAACCGTCCAGATCCGGCAGCAAAATATCCAACAAGATAAGATCGGGTTTGAACTGCCGAGCCTGCGTCAACGCGTGGACGCCATCGTTGGCCACGAGAAATTCGCAGCCTAAATTGGCGAGGCGAAATTTCACCAGCTCAATGAAATCGGCCTCGTCATCTACAATTAAAATCCGAGGAACCATACGGCAGGATAGTTCATCCCGCGCCGAACACAAAGACGACGCGGTTAAAACAAGGTGACGAAATGAAGACGAACCTTTTGAACCGCCGAGGAATTACGTTGAGGCTTTTCACCACTCACCTTTATTTAGGCAAATCCTTCGAACTATTTAACGGCGGCGGCTGCGCTGGGAATCCCGTTTGCGCGAACGGTAATTCGTCATCCGAATAGACGCGATTGCCCGCTGGATCAACAATCGTTGCGGTGACAAAGATCAGCAGTTCTGTGTCGGCCACATTGGGCTCATTTTTCTTTTTCTTGGCTTTCTTAAAACTGTCTGGTTCGCCGGCGAGTTCTATTCCATTCACATAAAAATGCTTGGGTATTTTTCCAATCACCAACGTTTGGTGATCCAACAAATTAACATTAACGATGGCTTGTTGAACGCGGGTCACCGGCAAGATGACCGGCAGATGAATCGCGTCGTCGTTTTTTGAAATACTTTCTTTCGGCGGCAAATCATAACCCAGAAAATCCGTTATCGAAGGAATGGCCGTCAAATTGATGGTGAAGCCGTCGGCCAAAACATAAGGCACCACGTCAATCATCGGACCCGTTTCCAATGGCGATGCTTGCGGAGTGACCGACGAAGCTTCCGAATTGGTCAAGTTTTTCAGAAAGGTAAAGTTGGTAATAATAGTCAGGACTTGGGTCTCTCGCATTTGAGCCTGCCTTCCGGTGGTCAACACCACTTCTGGCGCGGCCAATTGTTCACCCTCCGAAGTTCCCAGCGACAACATTTGATTCAAAACCATTTGAAATTTTTCGTTCGTCAACAACGCATGCCAACCGTTGGTGCCTGATTTCATGTCGGCATTGGGGAACAGATCGGGAGCCATCGCTTGAAACACTTTTTCCGGCACTTCAATGAACCGTGTCTTGATGTGGATTTGCGGCGCAATTTGGTTAATGGCCTCGATGGTGCGAGCAATCGTATCTAAATCATCTTCCGTCGCTTTCACAAAGAGCAGCCTTAAGCGCTCATTGTAGAAAATTGATTTACCTTTGGGTGATTCCAAATCCACACCGATATTGTGGAAAAATTCTTTTTCTGCCGCCGCAACATTAGCAGACACGTTCGTATTTGCAGAAAAACCTGAGCTTGTGTCTTTCAAGGCGCTGTAAAATGCCAACGGATCGACTATGAACGTGCGTGCGAACAATTGTGGCACGTCAGCTCCTTTATCCCCAAACTCAACGCCATAATCGCGAATAGAATACTTCAATTGATGACCTGAAGGATGATTGGCCACCTTAAGAATAGTATCCAAAACTTGAGCTAGCGAAACGTTGGTCAAATTCAATGTGACCGTAACGTTCGTTCCTAAATCAATGGTTTCAGCACTTTGGGATGTGGCATGAGTTATCAGCAGACCAGTTGCCCGGCCAATAATCGGCGGACCCGACTGATCTGGATTGGGGTTAATCATAAAATTAACGCCCTTGCGATCAGGGTCGCCAAGTTTGGCGTCTTTCCATAATTGACGCAAAACCTCACTTAAACTCGCATTTTCAAAATGCACTTGATCCAACTGGATGTGATTTAGTTTTTCGAAAATTATTTGATGACCCGCCGGCAAGACTGGAACAGCTTTCGGGTTTTGACGCGTCGTTTGCACCAAGTTGCTCGCGTCAACTTTTGAGTTAACCACACTGACAACGCCGACTACGGGCGCAGACGCAGAATTCGTCCATGATAATTTTTGCTGCATCGCCGCCAGAACACTTGGATCTAGCGCGTTCACTCGATCAGACATCGTGTTCACTCTGCTAGACCGCGGCCCGCGTTTGACGACTTCCGGTTCGGCCAAAACATCGGTTCCGGTGCGCTTTTCAAGTGCCTGTAACGCCGCTTGGAAATTTGGATTAGACAAAATCCCTGCCACTTGTGATGAGTCAGACACCGGCGCATTCAAAATTTGAAGGGCACGGTCAATCGTGTCCAAATCAGATTCAGTTGCTTTCACAAACAACTGGCTTAAATGGTCGTTCCAGAAAACCGACTTACCTTTCGGCGCTGCCAAATCCACGCCCAATCGCGTGAAAAAATTTCTCACGGCTAATGAAACATTGGTTGCGCCATTTACCGGCCAACCAGCCTTTTGTAGATTGGGAATGAAGACATTGGTATCCAACTTGAACGTCCGTTGAAAAAGTGGCGACTGGGTTTGTTCTTTCTGTGAAAACAAATTGGTTTGCCTCAAATTTCCATTCGTGTCCGGCAAAGTTGAATTCGTCGGCCCTGACCCTTCACCCATCGGCACGGCGACGGCGGAGAACACTAAAATTCCCAACCACGAAACCAGCGTCAGTCCGGCTTTGCGCGGCGCACTGAAATTGACCAGTCGCTCGATGCGTTGTCGCAATGCGCTGCGCGATTCCAAAATGCCCACCAACCCAAGGCTTGCGAGCGGACGGTTCAGCGCCAGCTTCGCCACTTCCAGCAACGTCGGCGCATAGATTTCTGCCGAGCCGCCGAGCGACAACATCACTGCGTCGTCCACCGCTTCCTCGCGCACGTGGCGGATACGTGCGTTCGCCACCCACACCAACGGATGCCACCAGTAAACAATCTGCAGCAGCGATTGCAAAAAATTCAGCCACACATCGCGCCGCCGCAGATGGATCAATTCGTGCAATAACACGGCGCGCATTTGCTCGTCGGAAAATTCGGCGGCGAGTGATTGCGGAATCAAGATCGTCGAACGGAACAAGCCGCACACCGCCGGCGACAAGGTCTTCGCCGTCAGTTTGACGAGCGGCGATTTGAATCTCATACCAGCCTGTCGTTTCACGTCGCAGGTCAATACCGTCAACCGTTCGGAAATTTCCGCGCGGCGCACTTGCCGCGTGATGTGCCACCAACGCGCCAGCAACCAGACCAACAAACCGGCGCTCGTGAACGCAGAAATGATCAATAACCACGCAGCAAAATTTAACGTTGGTGGTGGCGGCACAAAAACCGGCACGGTCGTTTCCGGCATTTCCGGCAACGGCGTTTGGTCATAAGTGACGGCGAATTTTTTGGCAGAAACCATGACTGCCAACGCCGTCGGCGGCGTTGGATATAGCCACCAAGCCGGGCTCGTGGGCAATGCCAGCGTCGGCGGCAAAATCAATTTCACCAGCACGACCAACCACAGCGCGTAGCGGATGGACGCGCGCAATTGGCGTCGCCATAAAAAATCAAACACCAGCACCGTCGCGATGAGCAAACTGGATTGCCACAGCATCGGCCACGCAATGGGTAAAAAATTTCCGCCCCAATGATTCAAGGTTTCGATGAACGAGTCCATGTTGGGCCTTCTGAATGATTACTTCTTGGCGGATTTTTTCCGCGCTTTGATCATGGCTTCCAATTGGGATAATTCATCCGCGTTCAAGTCTTTGCTTTCCAAAAGGCATTGCACCATGGGTGTAAACGCGCCGTTGAAGGCGTGCTTGAGCGTATAAAATAATTCGCCACGCTGCGCCTGTTCCGGCGTGATTACGGATTGATAAATGGTCAGCTTGCCTGCTTTCTTCGCTTTAAGCACACCTTTGGCCGTCATGCGATCCATCAACGTGCGCACGGTGGAATACGTCCAACCGGTCGGCTTGAATAATTTTTCCTGAATGGCGGGCGCGGTGCAGGGTTCGCTTTCCCAAATGGCTTTGATGACCGACCATTCGGCCTCGGTAAGTTCGACGTTGGGCGGGGACATGCGCCTACAATCTCTACAACCGTAGATAATGTCAAGCGGATTCTTTACAGTTGTAGATTATTAACCAAAGCCGGGGGAAAATTAACGCAAAGGCACAAACAAAAAAAAGAGCGAAAGGAAAACCTTTCGCTCCTGATAAAAAATTTAAAAAGCGAATTACTTTAATTTCGCCAGCACTTCTTTGATGGCGGCGAAGTTCGGCAAATCTTTCGGCGTGGCCGTTTGTTCGCTGTATTGGACGACGCCACTTTTATCAATGACGAACGCGGCGCGCGCGGAGGTGTCACCCACACCGGCCAGCATCGGGAACACAACGTCGTATTGTTTGGTGACGACTTTGTTCAAATCGCTGGCGAGCGTGATGCTGATTTTTTCCTGTTTCGCCCATGCCGCTTGCGCGAACGGGCTATCCACGCTTACCGCGATGACGCTCGCGCCGAGGCTCGCGTATTCATCAAGACCGGCGGAGAGACTGCACATTTCCGCCGTGCAAACGCCGGTGAACGCGAGCGGGAAGAACAACAGCACGGTATTTTTCTGGCCAAAATTGGCGCTCAGCTTGACTTCCACATCGACGGGCGATTTGGATTTGAGCGTGAAATCAGGAGCTTGGGAACCGACAGCGATAGGCATAATTATGATTTAGTTTTAAGTTACGTTGTTAAAAATCGTTAAGCCTAATTTTGGAAGTTCAACGCGCTGGTGTCAAATTTTTTACCGCCGAGGAACGCGGCTAGGCGCAGATAAAACCGACCCGAATTCAACGGATTTTCCTGAAAGCGGCGAACTCACGAAATTAAATCAGCCTTACACATAGAGCGCGTTTTGCAGGTCACGGACCAGCAGGCCGCTGACGTGATAGCGGTGGTCAGGATCGCGTTCGAGACATTTCAGGATCACCGCACTGAGCGCTGGCGGCAAGCCGGGATTATGTTCGGTCGGCGAAATCGGGCCGTCGGGTTGCAATTGCGCGGCTAAAATTTCACCGGGCGAATCGCCGGGAAAGGGTTTCCGGTGCGTGACCAATTCATACGCGGAAACGCCAAACGCAAAAATATCCGCACGCGCGTCAATCGCTTCGCGCTTCAATTGTTCGGGCGCCATGTAGCCGGGCGTGCCGGGATTTTTGGAAAACTTCACCGGTTTTTCCGGCACGGGTTGCGCCATGTCAAAATCAATCAATCGAACCGCGCCGTTGCGCGTCACCAAAATATTTTCCGGTTTAAAATCAAGGTGCATGTAGCCGCTTTCGTGGACGTGGCTCAAGCCGGTCGCGGCATCAATAAGAATTTGCGCCAGATTTTCCGCGAGCAACGGATCTTGGCGGGAGTGTAATAATTTTAAATTTTCCGCCTCCACGTAATCCATCAGCAAATAACACGTGCCTTCAGCGCGACCGTGTTCGACGTAGCCGACGATGTGTTCGCTCCCGGTAAGTTTTGATAAAATGTCGCAGCCGCGCATGAAGCGGCGACGGGCGGTGAAGCTGAAGCGCAATTCGCGTTTGAGTTTGCGTAAGGCGAAGGGTTTATTGCGTCCATCCGTGACGAGCCAGATTTCGGACATACCCCCGCTGTTAAGCAATTCGCGTAAATAAAAACGACCAAACTGTTGCGGCCCGTTCGCGTCCATATCTGTGTTCACATTTTTCGCCATCCCTTAAAAAAATAGCATAGCCGGCGGATTGCGCGAATAAAAGTTGAAGGCTGTGGCCCGGGCGGCTCGTCGGCGCCACGATTCTGAATCAATAAACCTTACGGAGATTCGACGGCAAAATATTTAGCTCATCGCGATATTTTGCCACGGTGCGGCGGGCGATGGTGATGCCTTTTTCGCTGAGCATTTTCACGACTTCCTGATCGGACAACGGTTTCCCGGTGTTTTCGCCTTTGAAAATTTCTTCGATCATGTCTTTCACGCTCGTGTTGGACACGTCCTGACCGCTGGAACTTTGCAGGCCGGCGGTGAAGAAAAATTTCATCTCGAACACACCTTGCGGGGTTTCAATATATTTGCCGGAAACCGCGCGGCTTACCGTTGTTTCATGAACGCCGACCACTTCGGCGACTTGCGCCATCGTCATCGGTTTCAGAAACGCGACGCCTTTTTCCATGAAATCACGCTGGCGTTTTACAATTTCTTTGCCGATGTTCGCAATCGTGCTTTGCCGCTGGTGCAAGCTTTTGATGAGAAATTTTCCGGCGCGAATTTTTTCACGGATATAATTTTTCACCTCCGCATTATCCGCCCCCGTCGCCATCAAATCCTTGTAAACATTGCTGATGCGCAGGTGCGGAATCTGTTCATCGTTGGTCGTGACCAAAAAATCATCGCCATTTTTCACGACGAACACTTCCGGCGCGACGTATTGTTCCACGACGGAAAGAAAGATGCGGCCGGGTCGCGGTTCCAAGTGGCCGATGGTCGCGAGGGCTTCTTGAACTTCGTCCACGGAACGGCCGGTGCCGCGCGCGATTTCGGGAATGCGCCGTTTGCCGAGCGCTTCCATGAAATCGCGGATGATGCGATATTCCAGCGCCTCCGTGCGATCTGCACGTTCCAGTTGCAACATCAGACATTCGCGCAAATCCCG
Organism: Methylacidimicrobium fagopyrum; assembly: GCA_026225255.1. GTDB lineage: Bacteria > Verrucomicrobiota > Verrucomicrobiia > Limisphaerales > UBA11358 > UBA11358. Next base: position 82,377 of record JAMFSJ010000063.1, read on the forward strand.
CGCGCCAACGCCAGCAGGATCAAAACTCTGAATGGTTTTTAGGACGTGAAAAATCTTTTCCGGCGGCACGCTGGTGGTCGCCGCGAGTTCCTCAACGGTGGTGTTGAGGTAACCGTAATCGTCAATATTACCGATGATCAATTCCGCGATGCCCTGCCCTTCTTCGTCCAATTTCGTATCGCGCACTTGCTCGACCAGATGTTGCGCGAGCGACGTTTGCGCCGTGAGCGAATCAAACATGAACTGCCGTTTTTCTTCGTCCTCGGTCGTGGTGCGGATCGGCGAACTGCCCTGCGCAAAATGATCACGCCAGTCCTGATCCATTTGGACAAGCTTGTCAAATTCTGCCTGAAAATCATCCACTGGCTCGACCGGTTCTTTGTCGGTCGGCAGATCCACGGAATCAAATTTTACATCTTCCGGCGGCTCGGCGAGATCCGGCAGATCCGGCAATTCGCTATCGTCCGAAGCGGAAGATTCCTGCCCGTCCACTTCTTCCAAAACGGGGTTTTGCTGAAGCTCTTGTTCAACGAGGGCTTTGAGTTCCAGCGTCGGCGCCTGCAGCAAAGCCAGCGATTGCTGGAGTTGTGGGGCCAGCACGAGCGACTGGCTCAGTCGTTGCGAAAGTTGCATTCCAAATGCCATTGCCGCGCAGCATAGCGAAGTCTTGTCGGACTACAAGTCATTTTGGCACGAATCTCGCTGTAAAAACAATTTTTCCGAAAAAACGTAGAAAATGTGTTTTGAAAAGTTAAAAAGTAAGTCTGGATTTTGCCGCGCCGCAAGCGCATCTTTTTCGCATGAAGCTCATTTTATCAACGCACAACGTTACGCTCACCCAAGCCATCGAAGAATTCGTTCTCGCCAAAATCGAGAAGCTGGAACATTTCGATCGTTGGGCCGTCGACGCCCGCGTCACTTTGGAACATGACAATTCGCGCGTGCCGGAAAAACAGTTCAGCTGCTCGCTCCGGCTCGCCGTGCGCGGCCCGGACTTGTTCGCCGAAGACCGCGAAAGCGACCTCTACGCCGCCATCGAACGCGTCGTTAAAAAAATCGAACAGCAGATTCGCAAACGTCATAGCAAAACCAAAGCCGCCAAACACAAAGGCGGCGTGCGCGCCAAACAATCGCGTCAAGCCGTGGAAGCGGAATGATTCTCCGCGCCCGCATCGTTCTTCCCATCTCCGCGCCGCCAATTGAGGACGGCGCGGTTTTTATTACCGGCAACCGAATTCGCGCCGTCGCGCCCTTTCGCGATCTGCGCCGGCTTTACAACGAGAAAATTCACAATCTCGGCGAAGTCATTTTAATGCCCGGCCTCGTCAACGCGCATTGCCATCTGGATTATTCCGATATGGCCGGTGAATTGCCGCCGCCGAAAACGTTCACCGACTGGATCGGTTCCATCACCGCCGCGAAAACCGGCTGGAGCTATTCCGACTATGCCCGCTCCTGGCTGCACGGCGCTCATCAACTTTTGAAAACCGGCACGACCACCGTCGCCGACATCGAGGCGATGCCTGACTTATTGCCGGAAGTTTGGGACGCCACGCCGCTGCGAATTTTTTCATTTTTCGAAATGACCGGAATTCTTTCACGCCGTCCGCCGAAGGAAATTTTGCGCGAAGCCATCGAGAAAATTGATTCGCTCAAACATCCGCGGCATCGCGCCATGCTGTCGCCTCACGCGCCTTATTCGACCTTGCCCGAATTACTGAAACTCACCGCCACCACCGCGCGCAAACACAATTGGCGCGTCAGCACGCACATCGCCGAATCCGAACAGGAATTTGAGATGTTCAAAAATGCCAGCGGTTCCATGCACGACTGGCTGGGGCGCAATGGGCGGAATAATTCCGACTGCGGCCACGGCTCGCCCGTCGCCCATTTTGCGCGCAACAAATTGCTGGGTGAAAACGTCCTCGCCATCCACGTCAATTATCTCGCGCGCGGCGACGCCACCTTGCTCGCAAAAAATAAAACGCACGTCGTCCACTGCCCGCGCAGTCATGACTATTTCAAACATAAAAAATTCGAGCGCGAACGTCTTGCCAACGCCGGCGTGAATATTTGTCTCGGCACCGACAGCCTTGCGACCACGCGCAAAATCGGCAAAACCAAACCGGAACTCGATATGTTCGCCGAAATGCGTTCCCTCGCCGAACACGATAAAGCCGTTTCGCCTGAAGAAATTTTGCGCTTGGCCACCGTCAACGGCGCCCGCGCCCTTGGCCTCGCTGGAAAAATTGGCGAGCTGACAAAAGGCGCTTTCGCGGATGTCATCGCCCTGCCCTTCAACGGCAAAATCGCCGCCGCGCCCGCCGCCGCCATCCAACATTCCGGACGGATCACCGCCAGCCTGATCGGGGGCCAATGGGCGATTCCACCAGGCTATTAAGCGACCGTCGCTTTCCATCGGGGTGCATCTGTGTTTATCTGTGGCTAAATGAATTCGTTCAATGACGAATTAAACCTCCGTTTGACTGCCCTGCGCGAACAAAATTTGTTTCGCGAACTGCGGCGCGTGGATTCCGCGCAAAGCCCACGCCTCGAAATCAATGGCCAAACGTTTCTCAATTTTTCCGCCAACGACTATCTCGGCCTCGCCAATCATCCGGCATTAAAAGAAGCCGCGATCAAGGCAGTGGAAAAATTTGGCGCCGGTGCCGGTGCCTCGCGTTTGATCTCCGGCTCGCTCGCGCCGTTTCACGAATTGGAAGCTGCGCTGGCCGCCTTCAAAAAAACCGAGGCCGCGTTGACCTTCTCCACCGGTTACACCGCCGCGCTCGGCACGATCTGCGCCCTCGTCGGCAAGGACGACGTCGTCATTCTCGACAAACTTATTCACGCCAGCATCGTGGACGCCGCCAAACTTTCCGGGGCCAAACTCCGTATCTTTGATCATAACGACACAAATGATCTGGAAGAAAAGCTGCGCTGGGCAAACCATCGGCAATCGCCAATCGGCAATCGCCAATCGGCAATTTTAGTAATCACTGAATCTATTTTCAGCATGGACGGCGACCGCGCTCCGTTGAGCGAAATTGCTGCCCTCAAGGAAAAATACGGCGCGTGGCTCATGGTGGACGAAGCGCACGCCACTGGCATCATTGGCCAAAATGGACGCGGCCTGGCCGACGAACTCGGCGTGAGCGATAAAATTGAAATCCACATGGGCACGCTCGGCAAAGCGCTCGGCGCGAGCGGCGGTTATATTTGCGGCTCCCGAGCGCTGATTGATTTTCTGGTGAATCGCGCCCGCAGTTTTATTTTTTCCACCGCGCCCGTTCCCGCCGCCGCCGCCGCCGCCACCGCTGCCATTGAACTCACGCAATCAGCCGAAGGCGAAACGCGTCGTAAAGATCTTTGGTTGTTAATTGAGCTGCTCAATTCCAAACTAAAAATTAAAAATTCAAAACCCGAGAGTGCCATCATTCCCCTGATCCTCGGCGACGAAGCCAAAACTCTCGCCGCCGCCGCGCAATTGCGTGAGCAAAATATTTTCGTCCCCGCCATCCGTTATCCCACCGTCGCGCGCGGCGCGGCGCGCTTGCGCATTTCGTTGACGGCCGCGCACACCAGCGCCGACGTCTCTGAACTGCTCAACGCGTTGGCCGATTTAAAATTTCAGATTTAAGATCTCAAATCCGCATGAATCCGCTCGCAAAACTCGATCAGAAATTTGTCTGGCATCCGTTCACACAGATGCGTGATTGGGCGCGAAGCGAGCCGATCGTGATCACTGCCGGCAAAGGTGCCATTTTGCGCGACGCCAAAGGCCGCGAATACCTCGACGCCAATTCATCCATCTGGACCAATCTTCACGGCCATCAAAACGCCAAGATCAATTCTGCCATCCAACGTCAGCTTAAAAAAATCGCGCACAGCTCTGCGCTCGGTTTAGCGAATGAGCCGGCTTCAATCTTGGCTCAAAGGTTGGTGCAATCGGCGAATGACGGATCACGAATGACGAATGGCGTCATTAAGCCAAAACAAAACTCAGCAACCGACAATCGGCATTTTCAAAAAGTTTTTTACAGCGACGATGGTTCAACCGCGCTTGAGGTTGCGTTGAAGCTGGCTTATCAATTCACGTTGCGCACCGGTGACACTCGAGCCAAACAAAAATCTGCGCGCGCGGCCAAACCAAGATTTCTTTCGCTCGACGGCGCGTATCACGGCGACACCATCGGCGCAGTTTCATTGGGCCACATTGATTTATTTCACAAAGCTTACGGCGGCATGTTGTTTCCCACCGACAAAGTGATGTCGCCGTATTGTTATCGTTGCCCGTTCAATCGTGCGAAGCCGGAACGCGCCGACGCGCGGAATTATCGCCAGTGCCATTGGGAATGCGTTGGCCTCGTTGCCAAGAAATTTTCCGCACAAAAGAAAAAAGGCAATCCCTTCGCCGCGTTCATCTTCGAGCCGTTGATGCAAGGCGCGGCCGGAATGATTCCGCAACCAATCGGCTGGTTAAAGCAAGTCACGGACATCGCCCGCGCTCACGGCGCATTGTTAATCGCCGATGAAGTGATGACGGGATTTGGGCGAACGGGAACTGCCAAAGCGGAAAGCGGAAAGCGGAAAGCGGAAATTCTGTTCGCTTCGCATCACGAAAATGTGCAACCAGATTTCCTCTGTCTCGCCAAAGGTTTGACCGGCGGCTATTTGCCGATGGCGGCCACGTTGACCACGCAGAAAATTTTCGACGCGTTCCTAGGCGAATACAAAGAGTTTAAAACCTTTTTCCACGGCCACAGTTATACGGGCAATCAGCTTGGTTCAGCCGCCGCACTGGCAAGTCTGGAGATTTTACAGACACAGAAATCCATTCAAGCGCGCACGCAGCTGGAGAAAAGTCTGCAAGAAGAATTATCATCGCTCTGGTCGTTGCCGAACGTCGGCGACATCCGGCAAGTTGGTTTGGTCGCGGGCATCGAATTAGTGAAAAACTGGCGGACGCGCGAACCGTTTGCGTTACGCGAACGCGCCGGCATCCGCGTGTGCGAGGCGATGGCAAAACGCGGCGTGCTCACGCGCCCCATCGGCAGCGTGATTGCGCTATTGCCGCCATATTGCACAACGCCTGTTCAGTTGCAGAAGATGATTTCAGCTTTACGCGAAGCGGTGATCGACACCTTCCAAACTTAGACCAGCAAAACCACGCTGGACAAAAAAACGAGGCGCAATAAAGTCAAAAAGGCAACGGTTTTATGATGACGAATTCCTTTTTCATATTTGTTGCGGTTGTCGTAACTCTGCTAGCTCCAATTATTGGCTGGGTTGTTTGTGCGGCTAAAATTAATTCCTTGATGCGTGCCTATCTTTCGCCGACTCAGATTAGAATTTTGGATTGGCAGGCAAAGAAGCCGACGACCTGGAAGAGCCTAAGCAACATTTCAATTATTTTATTCATTGGCTTTAAACAGTTCCTGCCTAAACCTATTGGTGAATTCGGTTGGTATGTGCTCGTAGCCTATGTGATCGTCACCGTGCTAGTTCAATATCTCAACCCATGCTCCGATTTACCCAAAGTAGATTTTGCAGTTGCGTTCATCCAGCGGCTTAAATTTTTACGCCGGACGCAATTGGCATTGATAATTATCTTCCTATTGATGCTATTAGGACTGATTGGTGTTGTGGAATTAATTGCACCGACCATCAAGCCGTGAAATCCATGGTAAGGTCTGAAAATTAACGTCCAAAAATTATCTGATGGTTAGAGTTTTTACCCTGCCGTTAACTGGATGATTTCACGCAGCGTCGTCGTCGGTTTGAATTTCACGAATCGCTCAAGTTTTTCCACTAGCGGTTTGCGGCGGCGCATGTCGTCAAAGCCGGGCGAATAAGCCTGGTCGTAAGGAATCAATTCAATCTTGGATTCTGAACCCAGCGTCGTGACAACCTGTTTTGCGAGTTCGAAAATAGAAACCTCTTCGGTGCTGCCGATGTTGAAAATTTCGGCACGCGCACTTTCGCACTGCTGCAAACGCACCAGCGATTCCACCACATCGTTGACGAGACAAAAACAGCGCGACTGGCCGCCGTCGCCGAAAACTTTTAGTGGTTCGTTCTTTTTCGCGGCGGCGATGAAACGCGGCAGCACCATGCCGTAACGTCCGGTCTGGCGCGGGCCAACGGTGTTGAACAGGCGCGCGATGGTGACGGGTAGATTTTTTTCGCGCGCGTAGGCGAGCATGAGAAATTCATCCGAAAGTTTCGCGCACGCGTAGCTCCAGCGCGATTGGCCGGGCGGCCCGATCAGCAAATCATCGTCCTCGCTGAATTCCGGCTTGGCGCTTTTGCCATAAACTTCCGACGTAGAAGTGAACAAAATTGGCGTGGAATTTTTGGCGGCGGCGCGCAGCAAAATTTGCGTCTCGTGAAAACTGGATTCTAAAACGTGCAGCGCCGATTTCACCACCAACTCAACGCCCACCGTCGCGGCGAGGTGAAAAATAAATTCTGCCGCCGCCGCCAATTCCGGCAATTCCGCGCACTCGGAAATCCGTGAATGAATAATCTTCAAGCGCAGGTTCGTTTGGAATTCAGCCAGATTCTCCCGGCTGCCGGTGGAGAAATCATCAATGATAACCACGCTTTTACCATCATTTAACAAGCGCTCGACCAAGTGCGAACCGATGAAGCCCGCGCCGCCGGTGACGAGCACGAAGGACGCAGGACGATTGGTGAAGGAGGCGTTCATTGAGTGATAGCGTTAGTTTGCGCCGGTGGCGGCACTGCGATCGGTTTTTGGATGCGAATTTCTTGGACTGGGGCCAAGGCGCGGGCGATGGCTTCCGCCAGCTTCTGCCGGAACGCCGGATTTTCAATCTTCGCCGCTTCCGTCGGATTCGACAAGTAACCGCCTTCGATCAAGATGGCCGGACGTTTTTGTCCACGCAGCACGCCGAGAAAACGCGCCCGGCGCACGCCGCGATCTTCCTCGCCGCTGGCGTTCAAAACAGCTTTGTGCAGCCGCGTGGCGAACTGGATATTTTGCGCGTCAAAATTATTGTTGGGCAGATTTTCAAACCACGGATCGGCGAAACCGCGCGTCAACGTCGAAGGCATTCCGGTCGGCGTCAGGCAATAAGTTTCGAGGCCGGCTTGTTTTTTGTCCGGCGCGGAAGAATTGAAATGCAGGCTGATGAAACAATCGGCGTGATGCGCTTCTGCAAAATTGACACGATTGGATAGCGCTACGTCGTAATCATTCGTGCGCGTGAGAAAAACCGTCCACCCATTAGTTTCCACCAGCGACTTGATGCGTCGCGCCAGATCGAGCGTGAATTCTTTTTCCGGACGTTTATCCAGCACGCTGACCGTGCCGCCGTTCATGCCGCCGTGACCAGGATCAAGAACCAGCACGCGGTTGGTCGCGGAAAAATTCAACGGTGGTTCATAGAGCAGTGGCGTCAGATTTTTTTGCAGATCCAAATGGTGCAGAAAAATTTCACCGTCAATCATTTCGGGTTCAAAGCCCAGGTTGATTTCGATGCCATTCCACGTCGCTTCGTGGCTGCCAATGGTCAAGGTCATCAAGTTTTTTCCGGCGACCAGCGCGTAAGTGCTGACGGGTGAATTGTAAACCAAACGCGGTTTTTCAATTTTATGTTCCGCCGCCCAGCGCGCGAGCGAAGTCCACGTCGCGACCGGTTCAGGCTTGAAAACATTGGTTGCGCGCACGACTGGCGGCGGATTGGAATGAAGGAGCGGCACCGCCTTGGTTTTCGCGCTGGCTAACGCTGGCAGGTTGGTCTGAACTACGATTGTTTTGTGAACGACGTTGCTTTCACCCCAATTCGGCGGCGGCGTTTTATCGGGGGCTTCGACCACGCCACCCACGCCAGCATCCGGCGGCGTCGCGCAGCCGGCCAAAAAAATCAACACACTAAAAAAAATGAATCCGACAAATTTGAACACGCGCCAATTGTGCGGAACGGGAAAGCGGACTCAAGTGGATTCGAATAAATCCGGCGACATAAAAATCCATTTGACCCGTCCAGAAAACCGCGCTAGCTTTCGCCCCGTGAAACAAAACTTGAACCTGCTGCTTACGAACGCGCTGCTGACCAGCGCGGCGGTTGGGTTTTGATTTAATTCACGAAAATTTATCAACCCACTGCCAAAACGGCGGTGGGTTTTTTGTTTTAACCTGAACGCCGGACGGCAATAATTAGAAAGCTAAACGACCATGCAAAAAGATCCGTCAAAAAAATATCGTCCGTTCCCGCCGGTTCACTTGCCCGACCGGCAATGGCCGGATCGCGTCCTCACGCACGCGCCGCGCTGGTGCAGCGTGGATTTGCGGGATGGCAACCAGGCGCTCGCCGTGCCGATGAATATTTCGCAGAAATTGGAATTGTTCCAGACGCTCGTGAAGATCGGTTTCAAGGAAATTGAAGTCGGTTTTCCGTCCGCGTCGAACACGGAATTTGCCTTCAACCGTTTGCTCATCGAGAAAGGCCACGCGCCGGATGACGTCTGGTTGCAGGTGCTCGTGCAGGCGCGCGAAGATTTGATCAAACGCACAGTCGAATCCTTAATCGGCGCGAAGAAGGTGATCATTCACATGTATAATTCCACGTCGCCGGCGCAACGTCGCGTCGTGTTTGGCAAGTCGAAGGATGAGATCAAGGCCATCGCGGTCAATGGCGCGAGGTTGATCAAGGAACGTTTGCATCGCCTCGAAGCGGGCGGAACGGAAGTCATGCTCCAGTATTCACCGGAGAGTTTTAGCATGACGGAAGTGGAATACGCGAAGGAAATTTCCGAAGCGGTCATGGATGTCTGGCAACCGACGCCACAGCGCAAAATGATTTTGAATTTGCCGGATACAGTGGAAGTCGCGATGCCCAATGTTTACGCCGATCAAATCGAATGGATGTGCCGCAATATTAAAAATCGCGAATCGCTCGTCATCAGTTTGCACACGCACAATGATCGCAGCACGGGTGTGGCGGCGACGGAACTCGGCTTGCTCGCGGGCGCGGATCGCGTGGAAGGCACGTTGTTCGGCAACGGCGAACGCACGGGCAATTTGGACATTGTCACCGTGGCGATGAACCATTACATGCACGGCATTGATCCGAAATTGGATTTCTCGCAACTCGGTTCGGTCATTGATGTTTACGAACGTTGCACGGGCATGACGGTGCCGCCGCGCCAGCCTTACGCGGGCGAATTGGTCTTCACCGCGTTCAGCGGCTCGCATCAAGACGCAATCAAAAAGGGTTTGGCGGAATGGGAAGAAAAAAAAGCGGAAAGCGGAAAGCAGAAAGCGGAAATATATTGGGATGTGCCTTATCTCACGATTGATCCGGCGGACATTGGCCGCAAATATCAGGAAGTCATCCGCGTTAATTCGCAGTCTGGCAAAGGCGGCGTGGCGTATCTGCTCGAAAGCGAATTCGGCATCGCCTTGCCAAAAGACATGCAGCGCGAATTTGGCCCGATCGCGAACGACGCGGTGGACAAACTCGGCCGCGAAGTGACCGGGGCGGAATTGAAAGCGATGTTTTGGGGTGAATACGTCGAAAAAAGTTCGCCGTGGTCGCTCAAGAGTTTTGAAACTGGAAGCAAAAACGGCGTTGTGAAATGTCAGGCGACGTTACTTCGCGATGACCAAGCGGTGGAATTTTCCGGCGAAGGCAACGGCCCGCTGGCCGCGCTCGTCCATGGCTTTAGCACGGTGGGCGTGCCGCGTTTTGAAATCTCAAATTACAGCGAGCATGCATTAAGTTCAGGAGAAACTGCCGCAGCGATAGCTTACATCCAGATCAAAACCGCCGACGGCAAATCGCGTTGGGGTGCGGGCGTGGATACGAATATTGAACTAGCTTCGATCAAGGCGGTGTTGAGTGCGTTGAATCGGTTGTAATCAGCATCTAACGCAAAGGCGCCAAGACACGAGGGATTGCAACGAAGAGATACTACGTTTAGGCTCAATGACGTCTCGTCCCGAAGGGACGTTGGAAGCAGCTTAAACTTTCCTCCGTCCTTTCAGGACGAATCGTTTTGGCACCCGATCCAGACACTGCGTGTCTGGCTAATTTCCAGCGTCGCTCCGCGACGGTTTAAGCAGCCCTCTATTTATATGTTTTAACTTGCGTAAATATTTTTTGAATGAACTCGCCCTTCGCTGCCGTGTAAGCTTCCCGGTCGAATTTAAAACACTTGGCAAGTTCGCGTTTCACAGTCGCATATCTGGCAGCATCAGCGGGATGCCCTCGAAGCCAATCGCGGAAGCCCAACTCCGCAGTGTCCGCTGGTGTGCGAACGTGAATATGATGTGAGCGACGACGGCCAAAAGGCGACATACCCTTAACGAAGAACATCCTGTCTGGGCGCGGATTCTCGACCCAGTAGACGTAACCAAGACTCGCCAGCGGGCTGACCAATTGAGGCCAAACCGAGACATCGCCCAGGATGATGAGGATGTCAATAATCGGCTTCGCGGAGAGATTGGAAATAGCCGTGCTTCCAAAATGTTCAATCTGCGGTTCGAGTGGTCGCAAGACTTTCTCGATGGCGCGGGACTCGGTAACGAATTGGTCGGGCCAAGACGGGTCGGGATCAACCACCTCAATGGTATCTTCCGCGGCATGAGCGCCCGCTTGTCCGTTATTTACCACCGATGTTGTCATGAGATTACAGGTTGTTTAATAATTATTTAACAGCGTAATCATCATTCACAACAACGTCTTCGCCTTCGCCAACGCCTCATCCAATTTCGTCGCATCCTTGCCGCCGCCGCGGGCGTTGTCGGGTTTGCCGCCGCCTTTGCCGCCGACGATCGGCGCGATGGTTTGGATGATTTTACCCGCCTGAACTTTCGCGGTGAAATCCGCTGATACAGAAGCAATCAAGGTGACCGCGCCGTTCGCCGCGCCGCCCAAAACGACCACGCCTTTGAATTGTGATTTCAAAGCATCCGTAATCGTCTGCAATGTGTCGCCGTCCGCCGCGCCGAGATTCGCGATGATTGTCGGCACGCCGTTCACGGTTTCGATTTTCGCGAGCAAATCTTTTGCGCTGCCTGCCGCTTCTTTTTGTTGCGCCGCGCGCAGGGACTTTTCCAATTCTTTTGACTGCGCGAGCAACGCTTCAATTTTCTTTTCCAATTCGGACACGGGCGAACTCACTTTGCCCGCGAGATTTTTGATCAATTGATACTGCTGGTTCGCCAGATCGTAAGCGGTCAGGCCGGCGACAGCTTCGATGCGGCGCACGCCGGCGGCTACGGCGGCTTCGCTGACGATGCGGAACAAACCGATCTCGCCCGTCGCGCGCGTGTGCGTGCCGCCGCAGAGTTCCATCGAATAACCATCGAGCGCCGTCGGCTTGCCGCCGATCTGCACCACGCGCACCCATTCGCCGTATTTATCGCCGAAAAATTGCATCACGTCCTTGCGATTTTTGACGTGGTCATGCTTCACTTCCACCCACGATACGGGCGCGTTTTCGAGGATGCGTTCGTTGACGAGTTTTTCGATGTCCGCGACCTGCGCGGGCGTGAGCGGCGCGCTGTTGAAATCAAACGTCAATTTGTCCGGCCCGACGAACGATCCTTTCTGCGAAGCTTCTTTGCTCGCGACTTCATGCAATGCCCAATGCAGCAAGTGCGTGACGGTGTGATGACGTTGGATCGCATCGCGACGCGCTTTATCCACCGACAATGTAACACCCGCCCCGACCGTTGGAGTTTCGCCGCCTTCGATGAAGTGTAAAAACGTGTTGCCGGATTTTTGCGTATTGGCGACGCGCCAAAGCTGACCGCTGCCGCTCAATTCGCCGGTGTCGCCGACCTGACCGCCCATTTCCGCGTAAGCCGATGAAGCGTCGAGGATGACCGCCGTTTTATCTTTCAACGAAACGACTTCGAGGACTTTGGCCTCAACTGCGAGGTTCTCGTATCCGACGAATTTCGTAGGCGTCGTGGTTTCGATTTGCGAGAGCGAAATGACTTCTTTTTTCTGCGCGGCGCGGGCGCGGGCGCGCTGCTCTTCCATCAATTTTTCAAAGCCAATTTTATCCACGATCAACCCGCGTTCGCGCGCCATCAATTCGGTAAGGTCGAGCGGAAAGCCGAAGGTGTCGTAAAGCTTGAATGCGAACTCGCCCCGGACGATACGCCCCTGGTCAATTGCATTAATAATTATATCTTCTTCAGAAATAACGATGCGTGTTGGATTTAACGGCGCGGCGGGAAGATGAGGATTATTTTGCTGCGAGCGTTGCAACATTGCTTCCCCAGTCAGGTGAAATTTGACGGCACGTTCAAACAACTCTATCCCGCGATCCAAAGTCTTATTAAAAGATTCTTCCTCGCGCTGAATCGTTTCCTGCACGATTTTTTTCTTCGCGCGGATTTCCGGAAACACATCACCCATCGTCTCGGCGAGCACGTCCACGAGTTTGTAGAAAAACGGTTCCTTGAAACCGAGCGTGCGACCGTAACGCACAGCGCGACGTAGGATGCGGCGCAGAACGTAGTTGCGATCGTTGTTGCCGGGCTGGATGCCGTCGGCGATGGCAAATGACAATGTTCGGATATGATCGGCGATGACACGGAACGCGACGTCGAGCGCGATTTGTTCCGCCGTGACAATATTTTCTTCGTCCGCAATCGCCGCTTCACGGAAGTCAGAATTGACTTCGATGATGTTGCTCTCGCCTTCGCCGCTGGATTTTACCGGCTGCTCGCACGCTTCCACTTTCAAAACCGCATCGCCGGGCAACGTGCTGCCGTAACGTTTGCCGCTCAACTTTTCCAGCGCGTCGAAGATCGGACGGAAAATATCCGTTTCGTAATTGGAAATTTTCGCGTTCTGAAAATCTTTCAGATTCTTCGTGCCTTGAATGATGCTGGTGACGCGCTCAAAACCCATGCCGGTATCCACATGTTGCGCGGGCAATGGCGTGAACGTTCCATCGGGATTGGCATTGTATTGAATGAAAACGTTATTCCAAATTTCAATGCAACGCGCGTCGGAGCCGTTGACGAGTGTGGCGCCGGAGATTTGCGCTTCGAGTTCAGTCGCCGCCGGACCGGGGCGCAGGTCCACGTGGATTTCGGTGCATGGACCGCACGGGCCGGTTTCGCTCATCATCCAGAAATTATCCTTCTTATTGCCATTGACGATGTGGATCGCCGGGTCGAGGCCGACGGAACGGAATTTTTCCGCCCAGAAATTCCATGCTTCCTCGTCGCGAGCGGCCGGATCGTTCTTGGATTTATCCGGTTGATATATAGTGGCGTAAATGCGTTGCGGCGGAAATTTCCAGACTTCAATAACCAGTTCCCATGCCCAGTCGATGGCTTCCTTCTTGAAATAATCGCCAAAGCTCCAGTTGCCGAGCATCTCGAAAAACGTGTGGTGATACGTGTCGAGGCCGACGTCGTCGAGGTCGTTGTGCTTGCCGCCGGCGCGGATGCATTTCTGCGTATCCGCCGCGCGTCCGGGCGTGTAGGGACATTTGGTCTGGCCGAGAAAGATCGGAACGAACTGGTTCATGCCCGCGTTGGTGAACAGCAGGTTCGGGCTGTCCGGCATGAGCGAGGACGAGGGAACGATGGTGTGTTGCTTCGACTTGAAAAAGTCGAGGAACGACTGGCGGATTTGTGAACTGGTCATCATGAAAATGGCCGCAGAGATTAGCCGAAATCCATTGCGCAAGGCGAGCCGAAGTTTTTAGGAAAATTAAAGACGGCTGTTAAATCTGAATTTTACCACTAAGACACCAAGGCACAGAAGTTCAAAACCGATCTTTGTGTCTTGGTGCCTTGGTGGTTGATCCTTCCTTTCTGAAATTCAGTTTGACAGAATCCGTTTCAAACGGTTATTTCATACAAGCGTTTGAAAAGTTTAAGCGTTGGACGGCGGGAGAAATTTATCGCAGCCTTATACAAGTAACTTGGGCACACCGATTGGCAGTCGAGCGCCTATCTCCTGATCGGCAAAGCCAATAGAATAATTATCGAGCCAATCCGGAGATTGGCGTTCCGCAAAAAGTCTGGTGGCCAATTTTAAAAATCAATTTCACATCATTAATTATGAATCGAATCGAACGACCGTTCTTCCCGTTCCGTCACGTCGGCATTTTGCTGGGCGTCGGAGCTACGCTGGCGCTGCTGGTTGCGGGTTGCGATAAAAAGCCGGCGGCTGCAGGCGGCCCGCAAATTCCGCCGCCGGAAGTCAGCGTGATCACCGTGGCGACAGAATCGCTGCCGGTGACGACGGAGTTGCCGGGACGGATTGATGCGGTGCGCACGTCGGAAGTGCGGGCGCGCGTCGCGGGCATTTTACTGAAGCAAACGTTTCGCGAAGGTTCCGAAGTGAAGGCCGGCGAGGTGTTGTTCCAGATTGATCAAGCGCCGTTGCAAGCCATTTACGACGGTGCGAAAGCCACCCTCGCCAAAGCCGACGCCAACCAGAAACAAACGCAGGCGCAGGCGGATCGCGACGCGGTATTGATAAAGATTCACGCGATCAGCCAGCAGGATAATGACACGGCCGTTTCGTCAGCGGCGCAGGCCAATGCGGATATTTTAGTCGCGAAAGCAGCGATGGAAACGGCGGCCTTAAATCTCGGTTACGCGACGGTGACCGCACCGATCTCCGGTCGCATCGGCAAAGCGTTGGTGACGGAAGGCGCACTGGTCGGCCAAAATGAAGCGACGGAACTCGCGATCATCCAGCAGCTCGACCCGATCTATTTTGATTTCACGCAGTCGAGTGTGGACGTTCTGCGTTTGCGCAAACAATTGGCGGATGGCCAATTCAAAAGCCTAGAAGCGGGCGCGGCCAAGATCACGTTAGTTTTGGAAGACGGTTCAATTTATCCGCAGCCCGGCAAATTACTTTTCTCCGATATCACCGTGGATCCGACGACGGGCATGATCACTTTGCGCGCGGAATTTCCCAATCCTGATGACTTGCTATTGCCGGGCATGTTTGCGCGTGGGCAATTGGAGCAAGCGGTGAATACCGATGCCATCGCCATTTCGCAACGCGCGGTCTCGCACGGTGCGGACGGCGGCGCGACAGTTTTCGTGGTGACGCCGGAGGATAAAGTCGAAGTGCGCCCGATCAAAACGGATACCGCGATCGGCAATAAATGGATCGTGACCGCCGGCTTGAAACCCGGCGAACGCGTCATCGTCGAAGGCTCGCAAAAAATTCAACAACTGCCGCCCGGGGCCACGGTCAAGCCCGTGCCTTACGTCGCGGCAACCAACGCGCCCGCCGCCAGCCAGCCCAAACCTTAAACGACCATGGCCAAATTTTTTATTGATCGTCCGGTTTTCGCCTGGGTCGTTTCGATTCTCATCATGTTGATGGGCGCGCTGGCGATCACCAAATTGCCCGTCGCCCAATACCCGAGCATCGCGCCACCTTCCGTTTCCGTCACGGCGACTTATGCGGGTGCGGATTCCGAGACGTTGCAGAACACGGTCACAGCGGTGATCGAGCAGCAGATGAACGGCATTGACGGCCTGCTCTACATCCAGTCCACGAGCGAATCCTCCGGCCAGGCGACGATCACATTATATTTCAAACCCGGCACGGACCCCGACATCGCGCAGGTGCAGGTGCAAAATAAATTGCAACTCGCAACACCGAATCTGCCGCAGGTCGTGCAACAACAAGGCGTCGTCGTCGCCAAGGCCACGCGCAACTTTTTGATGTTCTTCACGCTGTCCGATACGAATGGCGTGCTGGATGAAATCGCACTGGGCAATTATCTCGCCTCGCACGTGCTCGACCCGATCCGCCGCGTGGATGGCGTGGGCGAAGCCGATTTATTCGGCACGGAATACGCGATGCGCATCTGGATGGATCCCTCGAAATTAAACAGTTTTAACCTCACCGCTGGCGATGTCATCGCCGCGATCCAAGCGCAAAACATTCAGGTTCCCGCCGGTCAGCTTGGCGATCGTCCGGCCATTCCCGGTCAAGAATTGAACGTCACGATGCAAGGGCAAAGCACGTTGCAGACGCCGGAAGAATTCGGAAATATTTTGCTGCACGTCAATGCCGACGGCTCACGCGTGCGTTTGCGCGATGTGGCGAAAATTTCGCTGGGCGGCCAAAACTACGTCACGCAAGCGCGCGTGAATGGCACGCTGGCGGCGGCAGTCGGTATTAAATTGACGCCCACCGCCAACGCACTCAACACCGCCGAAGCCGTGCGGGCGAAGATCAAGGATTTGTCCCGGCTGTTTCCCGCCGGCCTGAAAGTGGATTATCCGTATGACAGCTCGACGTTCGTGCACATCTCCATCGTCGGCGTGGTGGAAACGTTGTTCGAAGCCATCGTGCTCGTGTTCATCGTCATCTTTGTTTTCCTGCAAAACATCCGTGCGACGTTCATTCCGACCATCGTCGTGCCGGTGGCATTGCTGGGAACTTTCACCATTCTTCTCGCGTTCGGTTTTTCGATCAACGTGCTGACGCTGTTCGGCGTGGTGCTGGCGATTGGCTTGTTGGTGGACGATGCGATTGTTGTCGTCGAAAACGTCGAGCGCATCATGAGCGAAGAAGGTTTGTCGCCGCGCGACGCGACGCGCAAGGCGATGGATCAAATCACTGGCGCGCTCATCGCGATCACGCTCGTGCTGACAGCGGTGTTCATTCCGATGGCGTTTTTCGGCGGCTCGGTCGGCGCGATCTACCGGCAATTTTCCCTCGCGATGGTCGCGGCGATGTTATTCTCCATCTTCCTCGCGATGTCGCTCACGCCCGCGTTATGCGCGACGTTATTGAAGCCGATGAAGAAAGGCGAGAAACACGAACGCCGCGGATTATTTGGTTGGTTCAATCGAGGCTTCGACGCGAGCACGAATAAATACCAGAGCCTCGTCGCCGTCATTCTAAAACGCGCGGGGGCTTATCTGATTGTTTTTGCTGGAATTTTGGTGGCGGTCGGCTGGCTTTACATGCGCCTGCCCTCGTCGTTTTTGCCGGAAGAAGATCAGGGTTATTTCATCACGGCGATTCAATTGCCCGTCGGCGCGACGCAACAACGCACGTTGGAAGTCGTCAAGCAAGTTGAAGAATTTTATAAGAAACAACCGGAGATTGATTCCGTCATCGCGCTCACCGGATTCAGTTTCAATGGTCGTGGCCAGAACGCCGGGCTCGCCTTCGCGCGCTTGAAAGATTGGAGCGAACGCAAAGGCAAACAACATCACGTGCAAGCCATCATCGGCCGCGCGTTCATGGGTTTATCCGGCATCAAGGACGCGATCATTTATCCGCTGAATCCACCGGCGATCTCCGAGCTCGGCAACTCCGCCGGCTTTGATTTTCAACTCGAAGATCAAGGCTCGCTCGGCCACACCAAATTGATGGCGGCACGCAATCAATTATTCGGCATGGCCGCAAAAAACCCGCTCGTCGCCGGCGTCCGTCCGCAAGGCATGGAAGACACGGCGCAATTGAAACTGGATATTGATCGCGATAAAGCGGCCACGCTCGGCGTTGCGCTCGCGGACATCACCAGCACCATCCAAGCCTGTTTTGGCTCGTCCTATGTGAATAATTTTGTGGACGGCAACCGCGTCCAACAAGTCATCGTGATGCTCGACGCGCCGTATCGCATGTTGCCGGACGACGTCAAAAAAGTTTTCGTCCGCAATAAAGGCGGCACGATGGTTCCGCTCGCCGCCTTCACCACTCTGCACTGGACTTACGGTTCGCCGCGACTCGAACATTACAACGGCTTTCCGTCCACGGAAATTGTCGGCACCGCCGCGCCCGGAAAAAGTTCCGGCGTCGCCATGCAGGCGATTGAAGACATGGTCAAACAACTTCCGGCTGGCATCGGCGGCGAATGGACCGGTCAATCCTACGAAGAACGCTTGTCCGGCTCGCAAGCGCCCATGCTTTACGGCATCTCGCTGCTGGTCGTGTTCTTATGTCTCGCGGCCCTTTACGAAAGCTGGTCCATTCCGTTCGCGGTCATTCTCGTCGTGCCGCTCGGCGTGCTCGGTGCCTTGCTCGCCGCCTCGTTGCGCGGTTTGCCAAACGACGTTTATTTCAAAGTTGGTTTACTGACGACCATCGGGCTTTCGACGAAGAACGCCATTCTCATCATCGAGTTCGCCAAGGATTTGCAGGCGCAAGGC
>JAMFSJ010000064.1 GCA_026225255.1 Methylacidimicrobium fagopyrum
CCCCATATTCTTGCAGCGCAAAACGAAGGCGCAACAGCAAAGCCATGTCCGCCGCCGATAGCGGTCTGGTCTCGCCAGACTTGACCAGTTTCCAAAGCATTTTCAATTCAGTTGATTTCATCCGGGCAGAGTTCCTCTTCAAGCCATCGGGGGCAGCCCGCGCTCCGCGCGGGCAGCCTCCCGAATCATCTTGCCGACCCCACCGCCGCCGAGTGTTCGACTAGGCAGTGACAAGCGTATCCGACACCCGGTTAAGATTCGCCGGGTTCCAGATTGAGTTCGACAACATCACCTCATCCGCTGAATAGGAGAACTTGCCTACTTCGTATAGGTTTGCTCCGCCATTCTCCGCGTTGAGGCATTTTAAGGTGTATTCGAGACCTTGCATTCTCGAATCGTATTTCCGAACGCGAGCCATGCCGCCACCGAGTTTTTCCCACTGCGCCTTTAGACTCATACAGGTGGCGACTTGGACGGCATACAGCGGCAGGCCCGCGATCAGGAAGTGAAAATGAAGTCGTCCGGTGATTTCTCCCGGCTCTTGGCGCAAAGCCCAAACGCACTTACGAAATGGGACTTTGTGCCAGCGGCACAGGCACCGGACGAGGGCAAAGAACATGGTCAGCCGCACCTGTTCCGGCACCTTCACACTCCGAAATGTCAGAGTGCCGAAGAATTGCCAATGAACGCGTTGCAGCGTATATGTCAAAGCCGTTTCCATTATAGACCGGCTTTGGTTATGGTTCCCGACATACGGATGCGGCCAGAGAAGCCTTGGCTCATATCACGAATGTTCAACTCAACGGGTTTATCCACCAGCGTTGCGCCGTGTTTGCTTAATTCCTCCGGAGTCATTTCATAATCAAATGAATTGCGCAGCGGGGGACGCGATTGATCCTGACACACCAAAAGATGGAGTGTTTTGGAACCCTTTTTGGTGTCGAATGTTTCCGACACCTTGTCAATGACCAGCACTTTGATTTGCATACTATTTTATCAGTTTAATTGGCGTTATTTTTCCAACCAGCCATTGCCGAAGTGATTGGTTGCATTCGATTTCACATTGTTGTGCCGAACGACTATTGTATAAAGCAATGAAACGTATAATGCCAACAGCTAACTGTTTATTATTGTATTTTATGTTGTAGCATACAATGCTTTGGCAAATTTATGAGGCGCAAATCTAAAGCTAGCAGTTTAGTGGTTGAGCTGCGGAAAATTATCGGAAAATCACAATCCCAGTTCGCAGCAATGATTGGGGTGTCCAAACATGCAATTATCAGTGTTGAAAACGCTCGCAATGATTTAAGTCAAAACATGGCGAAACATATTGAAATCGCAACCGGAGCAAAGTTGCTTGGAGGTAAGCTCGAAAGCCCGTTTAGAGCGGATCAATACACACGCGATGATTTTGATTGTTGGCGAGGAAAATATGGCCAAACCAACAAGACAGCTGCGCTAAAACAACTCGAAGAAATGAAAACATGGCTCAAAATCATTTTTCTAGCTGCGGCAAAGTCGGGCCGGGCAGGCAACCGCGACCGTTTGCCCGCAGTTTGTTTATCTCTCGTAGAATGGCTAAATGAAACAAGAGTAAAGTTCAAACTGGAGGATGAGGTTGAAGATATTCTGGATGAGGAGACTCGTGCCAGTGGGGTTGTAGCTCATACCATTTCGTCCTTGCTGGAAGAACCTGATCGCTCAACGAAAAAATTGGCGGAACATGATATAAATTTTGCCCAGATTAAAAAAGAGCTGAAAGCTCAAGCAAAGGACGGCTTTCTTTTTATTCAGGATGAATATCGGAATGTTTGGCTGCCAGGACAAACACCTTTTCAGGTGCCAGCCAGACCAAGAAAGCTAATTCCAAAAGCGAAATTTTGGATTAAAAAATTTCAGCCAACAGATTTGGCGACGTTTAAGGAAACTGGTAATTCCCATCCCGAGCTTTGGGAATATCTTAAAAAGCTTGAAAATGAGTCGCCTTGAATTGTTGTAAACAATTCATTTTACGTTTTTTTGACAAAACTTTTTTCTTCCGAGATTTTTTATCTCTTCGCGGTAGGGATAGGTTCTTTGCGAAAAACGCCGCCATCTTCAACCCATGACAAATCACGGCCAATTAACAGCTCATTCATTTCCGCATGGTGAGTGTTCTTCATGGATACAGCTTTTGTTTCAAAACCGTGACGCTCGGCAAGGGCAAGAACTTCGTCGGCGTTGTCATAAGTCATTAGAAAATCGCCCTGAAACCTTTCACATTCAGAAAAAAGTTTTTCGTGGTTTATCACCGAATGAGTATAAAGACGTGAACCAGCACTCTTGCCACCAGCAGTGTATGGCGGATCAATAAAAAGAACTGCGTCTTTGTCTTTGCGGTATTTTTCTATCACTTTAAAGGCATCTCCGTGAATAAACTCAATCCGTTTCGCAATGTGTTTAATGTTTGTAATTCGTTTGGCAAGGGTTTGCGGATACCAGCGTGAGAGAATCCCTTTTCCATTTTCGCCATTCTTCAACACGCCTGCACCCGCTGCTAAAATTCCTCCATGCGCCGTCCGGTTCTTGAGAATCGTCTGGAACGCACGTTCACATTCTGACTTTGGAGATTTGGCAAATTCCGCCTTGGCAGATTCAGGCGATAAATCAAAATTCAATATGCGTTTGGCCAACCACTGCGCGTCGCCCGAAAGAATTGTTTGCCAGACTGCGGCAATTTGGTCGTCGAGTTCAACCAGCACAACCGAATTAGCGAGTTGCTCAAAGGCGGCAGTAAGGCCAATAATTCCGCCACCAGCAAACGGTTCGACGATAGTTTCTGGTTGGCTTGGCAAGCTCGTCATCCAGCGACGAAAAAGAGGCACAAGCCAAGTTTTGCCGCCGGGATAACGAAATGGACTGCGTTGCGGAACGGATGAAACATTTACCGGTTTTTCGCGTTCCGCTGATTCAAACTCCGGCAATAAAAAAGCTTGTGACATGATTTATTTGCCAAAAAGATTATCTAGCGTGCGGTTCGTTGGTGGCGTTTCCAATTTCTCGTCAACCTTCGTCTGGAGTATTTTTAAGAAATCATCCACCTTGCCGGGGCGCGATCGCGTGATTTGAATAAGAGCTTGCTCGAATCGTGTATAAACAATTCTTTCACGAAATAATTCAAAGTGTGAGCCATCTTTCTCCGGCGACTTCACATCGTAAATGAGCCAAGCGATGTCGGCTTCAGCTTTCGGAACTTCCGGTAATTTTGGCAACGTGTCGAAAAAGCTTTTGTCGAGAGCAACCGCTGACTTTTTGTTCCAAGCGTTAATTATTCCGCCTTTGAAAATCAATTGTGGCGCGAGCCGTTTACGAGAAGATGATAAAAAATCTGGCCGTGGATAATTCTCCTCATTCGTCCAATCCATTTCGCCGCGTTTGGGGGGAGCTTCCATGTAATATTCAAAAGGATTGCGAACATTGCCAGAAATATACACAGCCTGAACTTCCAACGCCCCGAAGTCATAAACTTTGCCAGCCTTGTCGTAGGCGCAAAGAACAATGTCGATATTCCCCGCCGAACCCCCGTCAGCATCTTTCAAGCGCACTTCCGTAAGCGTTGTCCAAGTCGCATTAGCCGGAAAAAAGAAATCTGCTGCGTCTTCTGCAATTAGCCAATTTTGGCGGAAACGAATTGGGCAAGTAATGACGATTGCGTCATCTTGAAATACACTGCATACACCCAAGGGGTTTTGAGCTTTGTCTTTCGTGCAATTTGGGACTTTGTTGTTGAACGGGCAGAGGCGTTTAGTGCGATGGCGGTTTGCATTCGCACTCATGTCCGTTGCTGGAAATCCAAAAACTTCAGCGAGCGGATGTTTGGGTTCTGGTTTATTAGCCATGCGGTTACAGATTAAGCAGCCATTTTGGATTCTTCGAGAAAATTAAGGCCACCATCACCTAAATGTAATCGAATGCCTGCGGTTGGCGCGAAGTCTGCACGGGAAATTTTGCGGCGTCAATTCATGGCTAACAATTTTGGCTGGATGCTGCGCTGCGCCTTTTCCTGCCAATTCTATTCCCAATCCGCCCACGCGTACCGGTAGCAATGCAGAGACACGCCGGAAATTCCCAATCCGTCACACCTCTGCTTGAATTCCGTCGCCCGATCTCCGGCGCGCACGGTGCAAAGATATGGAAAGAGTTGCCCAACCGTCGGGCGTCGTTTCAAGATGGCCTCAATATCCGCGCTAAACCGGAACAATGTCGGTTTGATGCTTGTGCCGCGCGATTTCAATTTCTTGCGCGTAAAACATATCGTGCGCGTTTGCCAATTAATGTCTTCCGCCCGTAGGCAAGCCCCGTCCGATTGCGCCGCGCCCGTCAGCCAAAGTAGTTCGTAAAAATCTCGTCGCTCCGTATTTTGTTCACGCAAGATAATGGCGGTGTGCTCTTCGGCGGTGATCGCTCGTTTCTCTTTGAATACAGGTTTCGGCCATTGCAAACGGGGAATGACGGATTTTAGCAGCCATTCCATACCGAGCGCGTGATTGTGGATGCGCCGCAGGTAAACATTAGTAGAAACTTTGCCGTCTGCCAGCACCCGGTCGAAATGTTCTGGCCTTGTTTCAGTAACCGTCAGTTTTTGGATGCAGTCGAAGTTTTTATCTTTTATCGCCGTTTGCCAACGTTTCAGCGTTTCATCGGTTTTCTTGGCGATGATGTTTTCCATCACATCTTGCCAAGTCCGCGTTGCCAGTTTGGGATCAGTCGCATTGAGATAAACTTTGGCCAAGCCGAGGCTGATGGAGGGCTGGCGCTCGATTTCGTTCATGGCGTTAACTTTTTGGACGGCTTCGGCCTTGATCCGAGTTTTCAAACTGACTGAATTGCCGGTGGCATTGTCGAAGGCATACCACATGCCCCAACTCCGTTGAAATTTCCGATAGCGTTGCATCATATCTTGCACTTTCATTTTGTAAGAATATGAGGACTGAATTTCTCCCGCATCCGTGCAATGGGCATGTCCGCGACGTGTCCGTGCCGGATAGTGAACGAGAGCTAAAACCGTTGAAGATTTCGTTGAAGATTTAACCCAAACTCCAATAAATCCCTGCATTTACAGGCAATTTAATTGGAGGCGAGGGTCGGAATCGGCGAATTTACCCTGCGATTGCGTGGCTAGAATGGCTGAATTCATTGGGTAATCAACTTAAATTAGCATAACCCGACTATACCCATTTTAACTCATTTGGTGTCCGTTTTGGTGTCCGCAACAAAAAGCAGGATGATTTTTCTTCGGTCGACATTAAGCTTAACAGAATTTACATAGTTGAAAATTGGCTCCTCACAAATTTTTTTGTAGCAACTCTCCAAAAAATTGCTCTTTGTGTCAGGCCTGATAATAATATTGGGATTCATTAATTTTATGCGAATTATTACGAGATTTTTGATGCCAGCTGCCTTATTGGGCATTCTCCTCTGTTCTTGTGCCACAAAAGATTCACTTCGTCCGGCAAACATTATGATGAATAAGGATGCCGGTCGCGGAAGCTGGCTGGTTGTAATGGTTCGATTAGAGGATGGTGAAAAGCTGCCCTTTATTTTAGACACCGGAAGCCCGTTCACTTTGTTCGACAAATCGTTGGCACCGAAATTGGGCAAATCTCTCGGGGTTCTAGGCGCGTGGAATTTTGATACAATAAATAATCTAAACGGTTACGCCGTCCCTCGTCTTTATTTGGGAAACACCTTGCTGATAACTGATACAGATTATGTCCTTACCGGTGATACCCATGCTTATGCTTCTGTGGAAGATAGTCCAACGATGGGAATAATCGGCATGGATATATTGAGGCACTATTGTATTCAACTGGATTTCAAGCAAGGTGTCATCCGCTTTCTCGACGACGAAACCGCCGATAAGAGCGACTGGGGAAAGGCTTTTTCACTGGCTGAAATTAGTGACGGGCGATTTATTTTGAATGACAATCTTGCCGGCATAAAAGGCGCAAGCTCTTTGATCGATACGGGAGCAAATACCGATGGCTGGTTGTTATCCAATATTTTCCAACAGTGGACTAATAGAGCAACGCAGACAGCAAGTTCCCAAGCTCATGCTCCTGACGGCAGGCTGGCTGGAGAGATTTATCAAAACCTTGATTTTTTTCAGCAGACGAATTCGGATCACGTTGCTAACTTAAATGGCATCGGCCTCGGTTTTTTGGCCAAACATCTGGTAACTTTTGATTTCCCCCAAAAAACAATGTATCTCAAACGCACGGGAGATCTAACGGTCTACAATAGCGATGCCCTTATAAATCCTGTATTTCAGCTTTTTAAAACCATGCTAACACATGGTCGGCTGCCTGGTTTCTTAAAAGATGAACATGGGACGGCGAATGGAAGAATCCATTTCACTGCTTATCCGAACTTTGATTCCGTAACTGTTGAAGCCCGAAAAAAAAATGATCCAACTCTTTTTTCTTATTTGTTTGCACATGCATCCGAAGATGATTCCTGGAAATTAAAAAAAGCATGGCAATCAGATCAAAATGGCCGCCTAATTGAAGAATATAATTGCCCATAAAACCAACAGGTAGCAGACGAAAATTTCTCCGTTGTAGAAATAGCTCTTGTTGTCCGGCTTGGATTTCTGCTTTAGCGGTTTGTAATAAACGCAGAGCGTGAAGATTCGCTATCAGACCGTGGCGCAGCCTCCCTAAAAGATTCTGGAAATATTTCCGCAACTTTTGGCGGTCATCGGTTTTTAATTTACTACGTAGGGAAAATCTCTGCGTGTGCGGTATGTTCTTTGATACTTGTTTGCGAGGGTCATGACTGTGACCAATAATATAAAAATCAAACAAGAGACATCTATCATTTATCAAGTAGCGGTATTATTTATCGGCCCATTGAGCAGCCCGGGCCGCCATTATTTAGGCTGCACCCGCACATATCATTTTTCTAAGTCTCGACTACTAAACTACAAAAAAATCTAAAACGGTCTTCTTTCCAGCCCGATCATTTCTTCAATGGTCGGGTTGTGCAATTTCTGCCAAACCAGTTTTCGTTGAACACACCACGCTTAATCCAGCGTGCGTTACACCATGCCCTGACAGTCATGGTCTGACCATGCCAACGCGTGAGGTGTCGTTTGAATAATCATAATTCTGAAAAGTTAGACGGGCTGCCAACGGGAGGGGCAGACGGGGAGCGCGGCCGCGCCCCCGTCGGCCCTTCCTTGATTGTGCATGAGAATCACCGCACTGGCGGCGGTGACGATGGCCACAACTACCACCAAAGCAGTTACGGTTGGAACGGCTTTTGCCACGGGCGGCGCAGCCGCGAAAAGTGCTGCGACTTTCGGCTCGCTTGGCAGCTTGTTTGCGATGCTGGGCGGCAGTTACATCTCCATGCGGGCGCAGGCTGATGACACAAAATCATCGCGCGAACGGCAATTTATGCACCAGATGATCGGCGTTCGCATCGTCGCGGTATTGCTGACGTTGGGAGCATTTTACGGCATCGGCAAACTTGATCTATTCCAAGAGCGATTTGCCCGCGACATTTTAAACGCGACCTTGATATTTATTGGTTCGATCGTGGGAACAGGATTTTTCGCATACGTAAGCCGGCGTCAGCATCAAATTCAAATTGAGGACGGAACATTTGTGAAGACAGAATGGAACTCGTCGAGAAAGGAAACTGATTCCGACGCCGATAAATCAAACGATTTTCTCAAAGCAGCAAAATTCATGGCCTTCGGGCTAATCATGTTCGCGATGCTGGCCGCCCATGCTCCGTGGCAACAATATTGGGGTCAAGCCATTTTGTCGCTGGCAGGATTGATGGCGATTCTGTTTTGGAGCTACCATAGCTGGCAAAATCGTCCGCGCTACCATTCCCTGCGGTCAGGCTGGATCCTGGTCTTCCCGACAATCATCGGCCTGATGACAATGTTTGTTTTCAACTTTCACCAATACGATGCGCAATCTGATGCGCAATCGGGACCGGCTAATACAAATAGCGCGCCGCTGTTGGTTGTCATGGCTTTCAACTTTAGCGTTGTGCTTGCCTACACTGCATTTATAGGAGTCCTTGCTTGGAAACGGAAAAATGTCCTTGGCCTTAAACAATGATTGCCACGAACTATGCTCGAACCCGTGTGCCAGGCGTTGGCAAATAAAGTTAATACTTTTATGATTCGCTCATTGAAACCTCAGTAAAAGCCGTTTGGTTACACAGCGGACAGTTGAAAAAATACGATTCATTAATTTTTACGATTTTCCCTGAAACACCACAATCTGGACAAATCCGATCGCGCCGCATGCAAACAAAAATTCGACGAATTCCAAAGGAAGCGAATGAGCATGAGACCAACAACAAAACAATCCCCATTCATAACACACTTGAAATCATTACCAAACTCACTAGGCCAAAAAATCCAGCCATGAAAGCTATTATCTCGGCATCAAAGCCCCACGAAATCGTGCGCCCAGCTCTACGTGCTTGTGCCCGAAATTTATCTGTGGGGAGTGGCATAACTAACTATGGAGAGATAGTGTCGTGGACTCACACAGGCCGATAAAAGTTTCTTCGGCAAGGTTAAGCCGTTTGCCGCGCCAATGCAGGATTCCCCAATGGCGTTGCAATTTTCTCCGGCCTAATGGCAGCGCGATGAGCGAGCCTTCTTCGATTTCCTTGCGGGCGATCCACGGCGCCAGAATACTGATACCAATTCCGAGCTTCACCAGTTCCTTGGTCGCTTCCATGCTGCCGACTTCAATGACAGTATTCAGCGACATTTCTTCTTGGCGAAAATAATCCTCGATCAACCGGAACGTAATGCTGCTTTTGTTATAGAGAATGTAATTTTGACGGGGAATTTCCAGGCGTTCAACGCGCTCAGCCTTGGCCCATGGATGCAGCGCGGACACGAGGAAATGCAATTCGTCCGTAAACAGCGGATGGGATTCTAGTTGCGGTTCATTGCTGGCCAGTGAAAGCGCCACATCAATCCGCTGATTCAGCAAAGCCGCGACCAGCTCCGGCGTATCGCCTGGTTCAATCGTGATGGCGTGTTCAGGAAAACTCTCTTTAAACTCGCGCAAGACCGGTGGCAGGATGTGCTGGCACGCAGTTGTGCTGGCACCGATCCGCAGCCGTCCGCGTCCCCATTTACCCAAGTGACCAAGCGCTTCGCGCGCCGTCTCCATTTCCTGTAAAATTTTTTTCGCGTGGACTAAAAGCTGTTCGCCCGCCTGTGTGAGCACAACTTTTTTGCCCAACCTGTCCAAAAGGCGACAGCCAATATCGCTCTCCAATGCCTTCATCGAATGACTGATGCCCGATTGCGTCAGATGCAACTCGCGGGCGGCCTGCGTGAAACTGCCCGTCCGGGCCAAGGTGCAGAACGCGCGCACCTGCCGACTATCAATGGGTGAGTTCATATATGAATTCCGCTCATCATTTCCATGGGAATTAAGAGTAGCAATCATCGCGCCAGAAACGCCGATTGGCACGCGCGCGGCTAAAGCATACATCGGCGGCACAAAATCCGCCGCTGATGAACAAAAAAATACAATCCACCCATTTTAATGCGACCCAACGGAAGCTGCGCGTTGGTTTTGTGTCGCTGACAGATTGCGCGCCACTCGTGATGGCGCACGAACTCGGATTATTCCGTAAATTTGGATTGAATGTCGAATTAAGCCGCGAACTGGGCTGGGCGACGATCCGCGACAAAGTGATCCACGGCGAATTGGAGGCCGCGCATGCGGTGGCCGGGATGCCCGTGGCGGCCACCCTCGGGCTAGGTTCAATCAAGTGTGATTGCCTAACTGCGCTCATATTGAATTTGCATGGCAATGCGATCACGCTTTCGGAAGAACTGTGGAAAAGCGGCGTGCGCGACGGCGCAACGTTGCGCGGGGAAATCAACCGTTTGCGCCGCGAAAAAACTTTTACCTTCGGCGTGGTTTATTCGTTTTCGTCACATAATTTCCTGTTGCGCGACTGGCTGACGGCTTCGGGTATTCATCCCGACCGCGATGTGCGCATCGTGGTCGTGCCACCGGCGCAGATGATTGGAAATCTGCAAGCCGGAAATCTGGATGGTTTTTGTGCGGGCGAACCGTGGAATTCTGTCGCGGTGCAAGCGCGCGCCGGCTGGTGCGTGGCTACCAGCGCGGAACTGGCACCCGGCCATCCCGAAAAAGTTCTCATGGTTCGCCGTGATTTTGCTGAAAATTACGACGCAGAACATATCGCACTAGTGTCGGCTCTGCTGGAAGCCTGCAAATTTTGCGATGCGCCGGGTAACCGCGAAGAAATCACCACCACGCTCGCTCAACCAGATTACCTCAATGTTTCCTCCGCGATATTGCGGCGCGGATTCAGTCCGGAATTTGATTTTGGCCACGGCAAAAAACGGGCAATTGCAAACTTCAATGTCTTTCATCGTCATAACGCGAACGTGCCTTCCGCCGACAAGGCCGCATGGATTCTGCAACGGCTGCGCGTTAGCGGATTATGCGCGGATGCTTCGGCGCTTGATACCGAGCTGAGTCAACGCGTCTTCCGTAAGGATATTTTTGACCGGGCAGTTTCCCTCAACAAACCGGCAAATTATTTGAACCGTAAAAAATCAACCGAAGCGATCCTTGCCTGAATATTTCCATGAACCATAAATCCACCCTTTGGAATAGCGGCCACTGGCCCACGCTGCTTACCGCGTTTTTTTATTTTGATTTCAGTTTTATGGTGTGGACGGTGCTCGGCCCGCTGAGTGCGCACATCAAGGAAGCCTTGCATTTAAGCGACCAGCAAACCGGTTTAATGGTCGCTGTGCCGAGTTTAGGCGGTGCAGCTTTGCGGCTGGCACTAGGCTTTTTGGTGGATCGGATCGGCGCAAAAAATACCGGACTGCTCGCCCAGTGTATTGTCATGGGCGCACTCGTCTGGGGGTGGCTCATTGGGTTAGGTAGTTATCATGCGGTGATCATGATGGGATTTATGCTCGGCTTTGCGGGTGCAAGTTTCGCGGTGGCGTTGCCGCAGGCGGGTCGTTGGTATCCGCCGCATCTGCAAGGCACGGTGCTCGGCCTCGCCGGTGCCGGCAACATCGGCGTGGTGATTGATGCGCTGCTCGCACCGCGCATCGCCAACGCTTACGGCTGGCAATCAGTATTCGGTTTCGCGCTGATTCCCGCCGCGCTTTTGTTCGTCATTTATGCAATTTTTTCCAAGGAAGCACCGCTCAAGGTGAAACCAAAACAGTTTCGCGGTTACTTGGAATTGTCGCGCGACAAGGACACGCATTGGTTTTGCTTTTTTTATACAATCACTTTCGGTGGCTTCGCCGGTCTGGCGGCTTCATTGGTTTTGTATTTTAAATCCACCTATGACTTGCCGAAAGTTGAGGCGGGGGATTGGGCTGCGTTATGCACATTTATCGGTGTTATGGCGCGACCGATCGGCGGCGCGCTGGCGGATCGCATCGGCGGTATCCGCACGTTGACATTTTGCTATGTCATCGCTGGTATCGCGCTCGCGGCGGCCGGACGCGCCACAACGCTGGCGGCGGCGGTGATTTTATTTGTCATCGCGCTGGGTGCGCTCGGCGCCGGCAACGGCTCGGTCTTTCAACTGCTCCCGCAACGCTTCGGCAAAGAACTCGGCTTAATGACGGGTCTGGTAGGCGCGGGCGGGGGGCTGGGTGCGTTTCTGCTGGCCACGGCGCTCGGCTGGTCCAAAGGCGCAACCGGATCCTATTCGCTCGGTTTAACAGTTTTTGCCGGTCTCTGCGTGATTGCGTTGGCCGGTTTGACGTTGGTGAAAAAACGGTGGCGCACGACTTGGGGCGCGCTCGCCGCCGCGCGAATTTAAGCTCATGAATCCGACTCTCGAAAAAATCGCCGCCGCCGCAACGGAAAATTTCCGTGCGGCGAACGGCATTTTACGCGTTAGTGCGGAAACCTTTGCTTTCGCCCGTGAAGAACAAAAGCCATCGGAAGATGCCGTCGTGGTAAAAGAATATTCCGGAGTGTGGCTCGCCGCGGTAGCGGACGGTCTTGGTTCCGCAAAGCAAGGCGGCGAAGCTGCCGCGCGCGCCGTTGAAGCTCTGGCGCGAAATTTTCCCGCCCGACCGTGCGCGTGGAACGCGGGCAAAACGCTGGAAGAAATCACGCGCCATCTCAACCGTCGTTTTTATCAGGAAGGCATGGCGCGTTTTGAATCCACCGAACTCGCCACGACCATCGCGGCCTTGGTGTTGGAAGGCGATCGAGCTTACATATTGAACGCCGGTGATTCGCGGATTTATCTCTGGCGCACGGACAAACTTACGCAGATTTCAACCGACCATCGCGAGTCGCATCCCGACCGCACGCATGTGCTGACGCGCGCGATGGGGTTGGCCGATGAACTCACGCCCGCCACGCGAGAACTGCCGATTCTTGCAGACGATGTTTTGCTGCTGTGCACGGATGGAATGTCCGACGTGTTGAACGAGGCCGCACTCATCGCGTTGTTGGAACGTGGCGCAAACGCGGCCGTCATCGCCACCGAAGCGTGCCGCCTTGCGACGGATGCCACGCGGGATGATTTAACCGTCGTGACTTTGCGCGTGCTGGAAGTTGGTGCACTACAGCGTCTGACGGAAACTGCGCTGCGCGTGCCGGACAAATTAAAAGTCGGCGACGCGATTGACGGCTTCACGTTGCGCCGGAGTTTTCGCGCCAGCGACCGCATCTGGCTGGCAGCACGGCAAGGCGATTCTTTCGTGTTGAAATTTGCCCCGCGCGAGGCCGCGCAAAACGATTCAGCCCGCACCGTTTTTGAACGCGAAATCTGGCATGCCACGCAAATGCAGGCGGAATTTTTCCCCGCCGCGTTCGTGCCAGAGAATGCGACCGCCTGCTACTACGCGCTGGAATACATCAATGCGCCGACGCTGAAACAGTTCATCGCCAAACATAATCCGCTCACGCCGCCGCAGGTCGTAGAACTCGCCAAGTTTATTTTGCGTGCGGAACAATTTCTCCTGCGCCACGACTTTGTCCATGGCGATCTTAAACCAGAAAATATTTTGGTCTTGCGCGAAAATGACGACCTGCGCTTCAAGCTGATTGACCTGGGCAGCGTGTCGGAAGTTTTCAGTCTGCAAGGCCGCGCGGGCACGCCGAGCTATTTAGCTCCGGAACGTTTCAGCGGTGCGACGATGACGGAGCGCACCGAAATCTTTTCGCTCGGCGTCACACTTTACGAAGCGCTTACCGGCAAATTGCCTTACGGCGAAATCGAACCATTTCAAACGCCAATTTTCAAAACGGCGCGCGCACTGACGACGCTCAATCCGCTCGCACCGTTGTGGCTGGAAGCCATCGCCGCCCGCGCTTTGTCAGTTGCTTCGGAACAGCGTTACGAAAATTACAGCGAAATGCTTTTTGAACTGGAAAATCCGACGAAAGTGCGGCCCTTTTACCAATCAGGCACGCCGCTGCTGGAACGCAATCCGTTGTTATTTTTCAAGTTCGGTTTTTTCCTATTGCTCGCTGTCACGTTCAGCTTGCTACTCGTTATTTTCAATCTGCTCAAACGATGATCCATCATTATCACCATGCAAATCATTCCATTTATTCCTGAAAATGCGCCGTTTAATTCAGAGCAAAGACTTTGGCTCAACGGTTACATGGCCGGTCTGTTTGCCGGCAAAGGTTATGTGCA
This sequence comes from Methylacidimicrobium fagopyrum, assembly GCA_026225255.1. Lineage (GTDB taxonomy): Bacteria > Verrucomicrobiota > Verrucomicrobiia > Limisphaerales > UBA11358 > UBA11358. The sequence continues at coordinate 13,705 of JAMFSJ010000064.1, forward strand.
CGTCAGTGAAGTCGGCGCGACCGGAAATAATTCAAACGTCGCGACTGTGCCGCTGTTGATTTTATTTGGCAGTCAAACCGGCACGGCGGAAAAACTGGCGAAACAGATCGCGAAAGAAGCGAAATCGCGCGGCTGCGTTCCGCATGTGACGGACGCGGCGGAACATTCCAAGATTGATTGGAGCAAAGAAACCAATCTGCTCGTCGTCACCAGCACTTATGGCGACGGCGACATGCCCGACAATGCACAGGGTTTTTGGGATTGGTTGCAGACGGACGCAGCCAATTCGCTCGCGCATTTGAATTTTTCCGTGCTCGCATTGGGCGATACAAATTATGAGCAATTCTGCGCCGCCGGCAAAAAAATTGATACGCGCCTGGGACAAATCGGAGCAAAACGAATTCATCCGCTCGCTGATTGCGATTTGGATTACGAAACTAAAACAAAAAGCTGGCAGGACGGCGCGCTCGCCGCGATTGCGCCGACGGAAAATTCCGCAACGAACCGCGGTGCTATTGAAGAAAAATCAGCCAACTCCGCACCGGAAAGTTATTCCAAAACCAATCCGTTTCCCGCACGACTGCTGACCAACCGCAAACTCAATGCGGATGGTTCGGAAAAAGAAACGCGTCATTTTGAGATTTCGCTCGCCGGTTCCGGTTTAAATTACGATGCCGGCGATGCGTTGGGAATTTTCCCGACTAATTGTTCCGCGCTTGTCGAGGATTTATTGAACGCGCTTGGTTGCAACGGTGATGAAAACGTTGCCACGCCCGGTGGCGAATTGCCGTTCCGCAAAGCGCTCGCCAATACTTTCGACATCACCCGGCCATCGCCGGAATTGTTGCAACGCATTGGTGAAAAAAATTCCGCCCTGTGCGAACTGCTTGCGCCGGAACGCAAAGATGATCTACGGAAATGGCTTTGGGGTCGCGAAGTGATTGACCTTTTATTGGCAACGCCAGACGCAAAATTTTCCGCCGCCGAATTTTTGCTGCTGCTGAAAAAACTCACACCGCGTTTGTATTCCATTTCTTCCAGCCCGAAAGCGCACGCGGGCGAAGTGCATCTCACCATCAACGTTGTGCGCCATCAATCGCATGGCCGTGCGCGCAAAGGCGTCACCTCAACTTTTCTCGCCGACCGTGTCAACGACGAGACGCACGTTCCGATTTTTGTGCAAACGTCGCACGGTTTTCGGTTGCCAATGAATGGCGAAACGCCGGTCATCATGGTCGGCCCCGGCACTGGCGTCGCGCCGTTTCGTGCGTTCCTCCACGAGCGTCGCGCCGTCGCGGCACCCGGAAAAAACTGGCTGTTTTTTGGCGAGCAACGCGCGGCGAACGATTTTTATTATCGTGACGAATTGGAAAAAATGTTCACCGATGGTCATCTCACCAAATTGTCCACCGCGTTCTCTCGCGATCAGGCGGAGAAAATTTACGTCCAAAACCGGATGTTGGAAAACGCTGCTGAATTATGGGCGTGGCTCGAAGTGGGCGCGCATTTTTATGTTTGCGGCGACGCTTCGCGCATGGCGAAAGACGTGGACGCGGCGCTCCATAAGATCATCGAGACAGCGGGCGGCAAAAGTGCGGACGATACAAAAAACTATCTCGCTAAAATGAAGACGGACAAACGCTATCAACGCGACGTTTATTGAACATGAACAGCAATTCCATTCCCATCCGGCACATCAATGGCGCGCCATTGACCGATGAACAGCAGAAATTTCTTGACGGTTTTTTTGCCGGTTTGACTGCGCACGGCGTCACGTTTGGCGATGTCAAAGCCGCGCCGGCGGCGGAGAAAAAAGTCTCGCTCGATGATTTAATTTTTGAAGAACGAGTGAAGCGCGAGCTACATCCGCTCGACGCCTATCAACAGATTGTAGAAAATTCCATCACGAACAAAGCACCGGACAAGGAAGAGGTTTTCCGGTTCAAATGGAACGGGCTTTTTTTCCTGTCGCCGAACAAGGAAGCATTCATGTCGCGGTTGCGGATTCCGGGCGGTTTATTGAAAACTTTTCAATTGCGCGAGCTGGCAAAAATCGCGAAGGAATTGACCAGTGGTTACGTCCAGATCACCACGCGCGCCAATCTGCAGATGCGGCTCATCCAGCCAAAGGATTGCCCTGAATTTTTGCAGCGCATCCAGAATGTCGGCCTGCACACGCGCGGGGCGGGCGCGGACAACATCCGCAATCTCACGGCAAATCCCACGGCGGGCATTGATCCACACGAATTGTTGGACGTGATGCCGCTGTGCAATGAACTCGCGCATATCATCATCAACGACCGTTCGTTCTATGATTTGCCGCGCAAATTTAATATCGCCTTCGATGGCGGCGGACTCATCGGCACGGTTGAGGACACGAATGACATCGGTGCCAAGGCAGTGAAAATTGACGATGAGATTTTCTTCCGCATCGCGCTCGGCGGGGCGACGGGGCACAAAGCTTTCGCCCGCGATCTCGGCGTTTTGGTGAAACCGAGCGAGTTGAACAAGGTCATCGTCGCGCTCGTCCGCGTTTATATCGCCAACGGAAATCGGGGCGACCGTAAAAAAGCACGATTGAAACATTTGCTAGAAAGCTGGTCGCTGGAAAAATATCTGGGCGAGACGGAAAAACTTTTGGGTGGCAAACTTCAGCGCGCACCGGCGGATTTGAAAGTGCAATATGGCGATGCAAGCTTGCCACATTCGCACATCGGCATTTTTCCGCAAAAACAAAAAGGGTTGAACTATATCGGCGTCGCCATGCCGGTCGGACAGATCACGCCGAAACAGATGCTACGCATCGCGGAGATCGCCGAGCTTTACGGCACTGGTGAAATCCGGCTGACGGTCTGGCAAAATTTCATCATTCCCAACGTGCCGGGCGCCTACATTGAAACGGTAAAAAAGGCGTTGCGCAAAACCGGTTTCGATACGCAGCAAAGTTTGTTGCGCGGCGGGCTGATCGCCTGCACGGGAAATTCATTCTGCAAATTTGCACAGTCGAACACGAAGGGCCATGCGATCGAATTGGCGGATTATCTTGATAAAAGAATTACGCTGGATGCGCCGGTCAATATCCATCTCACCGGCTGCCCGAATTCTTGCGCGCAGCATTACATGGGTGACATCGGTTTACTCGGCACGAAAGTGCGCGGCGAGGATGGTTATCACGTTTTCATCGGCGGCGGTTTCGGTGCGAACCAGGCCGTCGGTCGGCAAATTTTTTCCGGCGTATCGGTGGACGACTTGAAAACGACGCTGGAAAAAATGCTGAAAGGTTATTTGCGACGACGCGCGACGGGTGAGACGTTTCAGAAATTTACCGCGCGGCACGATTTGAATACCCTGCAAGCCGTGTTCACCAACGACGAATGAAATTTAGGAACGACTAAATGTTTGAGCCTTCCGCGCAAAACGTCCGCACCGTCTGTCCGTATTGCGGCGTCGGTTGCGGGATGGTTTTGCAGGTCCAAAACGGTCGTGTCGTCAAAGTCAACGGCGACAACCATCACCCGGCCAATTTCGGACGGCTGTGCACCAAAGGCGTCACCTGTGCAGAAGTGCTCACCGCGCCCGGACGTTTGACTTCCGCCTTCATGCGCGAAAATCGCACCGCCGAAATGAAACGGTTGCCAGTCGGCGCCGCCATTGCCGAAGCCGCGACTCGATTCCGTAAAATCATCGAACAACACGGACCGGACGCCGTGGCATTTTATGTTTCCGGCCAGCTTTCAATGGAGGCGCAATATCTCGCCGGAAAATTGTGCAAAGGATTTTTGCGCACCAACAATATTGATTCCAATTCGCGGCTCTGCATGTCGAGCGCGGCGAGTGGTTACAAACTTTCGCTCGGCGCGGACGGCCCGCCCGGTTCGTATCAGGATTTTGAAAAGTTGGATTGCGCGCTCGTTATCGGTGCAAACATGGCGGAATGTCATCCGATTTTATTTTTGCGGCTGCTGGATCGGAAAAAGCAAGGTGCCAAAATCATTGTGGTTGATCCCCGCCGCACGCCGACAGCAGATAAGGCAGATCTGTTTTTGCAAATCAAACCGGGAACTGATTTGGCATTGCTGAACGGACTGTTGTATCTGCTGGTAAAAAATAATTGCGTGGATGCAGATTTCATCGCGAGCCATACCGAAGGCTGGGAGGAGCTGCGCAATTTTCTCGAAAATTTTCCACCGGCGCACGTTGCGGAAATCACCGGCTTGCGCGAAACGGATATTCGTCTGGCCGCTCAATGGATCGGTGAAGCGCCGGAATTCACGACGTTTTGGACGATGTGGTTGAACCAAAGCACACATGGCACCTGGCATACGAACGCGATCTGCAATCTCCATCTCGCGACCGGAAAAATCTGTCGTCCGGGCAGCGGACCATTTTCTTTGACCGGCCAGCCGAATGCGATGGGCGGACGCGAAGTCGGCTATCTAAGCCACACTTTGCCAGGACAACGTTCCGTAACAAACGCGTCTGATCGCGCGTTTGTTGAAAAACTTTGGCATTTGCCTACGGGAACAATTCGCGCGCAACCGGGATTGGATGCCGTTGAGCTGTTCAAAAAAATGGCGACTGGCGAAGTGAGAGCCGTTTGGATCATCGGCACCAATCCGGTCGCTTCGATGCCGAACCGCTCACGCGTCATCGCCGGCTTGGAACGCGCGGAATTCGTCGTCGTGCAAGACGCGTTTAATCCGACAGAAACTTCGCGCTACGCGGATATTTTGCTGCCGGGCGCATTGTGGGCCGAGGCTGAAGGCACGATGGTGAATTCCGAGCGCAACATCACGTTGATGCAAACCGCGCTGCCGCCGCCGGGCGACGCGCAGGCGGATTGGGAAATTCTCGCGCAAGCGGCGCGGCATTTTGGTTTCGGCGAAAACTTTAATTACAAAAATGCCAGCGAAGTCTTCGATGAAATCCGGCAATCGTGGAATCCAAAAACGGGTTATGATCTGCGCGGCATTTCTTACGACCGTTTGCGACGACAATCCTGCCAATGGCCGTGCGCGCCCGGTGAAAAAATCGGAAAACCAATCCGCTATCTCAACTCAGGAGAAAATCCTGCCACGCCTAGAATATATTTTCCGACAACCTCGGGCCGGGCGCAATTTTTTGCGCGTCCATTTTTGCCGCCCGCCGAACTGCCCGATGCAGAATTTCCATTTGCGCTGACGACCGGACGGGTCGCGCATCAGTGGCACACGCTTACCAAGACCGGCAAGATTACCACATTGAACAAACTGAATCCCGGCGCGTTTTTGGAAATTCATCCGGAAGATGCCGCCGCGCTCGGCGTCGAAAATGGCGGTTTGGTCAAAGTCCGTTCACGGCGCGGTTTTGCCATTTACCCAGCGCAAATCACTCCGCGCGTGCGCGCCGGCGATTGTTTTGCGCCGTTTCATTGGAATGATTTGTTTGGCAAAAATCAGGCGGTGAATGCCACGACGAGCGAGGCGGTGGACGCCATTTCTTTGCAGCCGGAATTCAAATTCAGTGCCGTGGCTTTGTCAGTGGTGCGCGTGGAATTGTCGGACGATTTCACGCCGGAACAGAAAAAGTTTTTGGATTTATTTTTGAGCGGAGTTTCTGCCAGCAGCGCGCGTTCACCGAAAATTCCTGAAACCGCACCATTCACGGTGAGCCAGTGCGAACACATCAATCAAATGCTGGCGCGACTTCGTGAGCCCGAAAACAGAGCAACGATTTGAATTTTAATCAAACCACAATTTGTCATATTTAATTCGTGAAAATTCGCCAGCTTTATATTTCGCCGGGCCATAATTATTTCGGCCATCATGGCCAGCCCGCCGGGAAAAGTCCCATCATCGAAGTTCCAGAGATCGAATGTGTGGCGGGACGAGGCATCCGGGGCGACCGTTTTTTTGATTTCAAAGAAAATTACAAAGGCCAGATCACTTTCTTCGCGCTGGAAGTGCATGATGCACTTTGCCAAGAACTGAAACTCGTTGAGATTTCGCCTGCGGGCTATCGCCGCAACGTCATCACCGAGGGCGTGGATTTGAATTCGCTCGTCGGCAAGGAATTTGAGATTCAAGGCGTGCTTTTTTCCGGCATGGCCGAATGCGCGCCTTGTTATTGGATGGATCAAGCCTTCGCTCCGGGCGCGGAAGCTTTTCTAAAAGGGCGCGGCGGCTTGCGCGCGGCTATTTTGTCCGATGGATTTTTGCGCATCGAAAAATGAATTTTAGCGCTGTCATCCTCGCCGGTGGAAAATCGTCGCGCATGGGTCGTGATAAGGCGTGGCTCGAAATCGGCGGCCAAACTTTGCTCGCGCGGCAAATCCAACTCGCGCGGCAAATCGGTGCGGCGGAAATTTTTATTTCCGGTCATGCCGAAAAAAATTATTCCGAATTTGGCTGTCGCATGTTGGCTGATAAATTCCCTGACGCCGGCCCGTTTGCTGGCATCGAACGCGCGTTGAATGCCACAACTTCGTCTCTGCTGCTCGTGCTCGCGGTGGATTTGCCGGAAATGGATGCCGAATTTTTGCAAAGGCTGCTGGCAAATTGCTCTGAAAATATTGGAGCGATTCCGCGTATGAATGGCACCATCGAACCGCTGGCGGCCATTTATCCAAAGTCCTCACAGCCATTAGCTGAAACTTTACTTCGTGACGAACAAAATGCCGTCGCCAATTTTGCTCGATATTGTGCTCAAGCCGGCGTTGCCCGATTTATGGAACTGTCCGCCGATGACGCAAAATATTTTATCAATTGGAATTCGCCTACCGACCTCGCCGCCGCAACCACGAACGATCCATCTTGATATGAAAGCCAAATCAAAATCTGAGGATTCACTTTCCGTGCATCTGCGATTACGGATCGTGCGGCGCGAAAAAATCGCGCTCGGCCCCGGCAAGGTGGAGTTGCTGGCCTTGATTGAAGAAACCGGTTCGTTGAGCAAAGCCACCAAAGGCATGGGCATGTCCTATATGAAAGCCTGGTCGTTGATCCAGACCATGAAGCCACTAGTGGAAACGTCACGCGGCGGTCAAAACCGGGGCGGGGCGAAGCTAACCGAAACCGGACGCAAAGCGCTGGCGCTTTATCAAAAAATGCAGCGGGATTGCCTGCGTGCCAGTCAAGTTTCATGGAAACAGCTCCAGCAATTATTGGGCGACTGAAACCTTTTCATGGTGATGATGAAAAGGTTTCAACGGGTTTGCGCTCGTTATATTTGAAAAAATATAACGGGTTTGGTGAACTCATCCGCGTATGCAAATCAAGGGGCAATCCAAACCGTCGGACGCTTTCACGCTCATTGAATTATTGGTGGTGATCGCCATCATCGCCATTCTCGCGGCCATGCTTCTGCCCGCGCTCGCGCAGGCCAAGGCGAAAGCGAAACAGACCACCTGCCTGAATAACCTTAAACAAACTGGGCTGGCCTACACCATGTATCGCGGCGATAACAATGATATGAACTGTCCGCAACGCATGTGTCCCGACACACCGAATGATCCTTACGGATTGTCGTCGCCGGTGCCCAGTGGCACGAGCGCGGGCACGCCGCCACCAACCGGCCCGAACGAAATCTGGTGGGCGCCTTACGATCCGTATCAAGTTCCCGATGGCACGCCGGGTGCGACTTATAAAAGCGGTTTGCTTTCATCGTTTCTCGGCACAACCAACAGCATCACCATTTTCAAATGTCCCATGGAACAAAAATGGCAATGTGCCTATGCGATGAACTACGCCACCGGCAGTCCGGCGGCGCGGCGCGATAGTTTTGTCACGCAAACCAGCGACCGGTTCGTCATGTGGGATCATCGTCGGACGCCGGGTTGCGCCGATTCCAGCGTCAGCACAACGCCGCGTCCACCGTATCTGCCGTTTATCGGCGGCGCATCCAGCACGACGCATTATCCGCCGCGCCATGACGGACGTTTGAATGGACTTTTTTACGACGGTCATGTGCAAGCCATCAGGCCAGTTGATCTGGATTTGAAGAATTTTCGCGAACCCGGATCGCTTCCCGTTGAGTCAAGCTATCCCGGCGAGTAAGCTAAAGATATGAAACGCCACGTATTCAAATCAATTTTTGCTGCGAGCCTTATTATTCTGATGGCGGTCAGCACACACGCGGCTGAAATCACCGTGTTCGCCGCCGTCAGTTTGACAGATTCACTCAAGCAAATTGCCGCCGCTTATGAAAAAGAATCCGGCGATAAAATCATTTTCAACTTCGGCGCATCCAGCACGCTCGCGCGACAGATTGAAGAAGGTGCGCCCGCTGACATTTTCTTTTCCGCCGATGAAGCCAAGATGGGCGGGTTGGTGAAGAAAAATTTTATTGATGTGAGCACGCGCAAAGATCGTCTGGGTAATTCGCTCGTTGTCGTGGTGACTTTTGATAGCACGCTCCAAATTCAATCAGCCAGCGATTTGACCAATGCCAGCGTAAAAAAAATCGCATTCGCCGATCCCAAAGCCGTCCCCGCCGGAATTTACGCCAAAACGTGGCTGGAGAAGGCACAACTCTGGCAGGCCGTCGAATTAAAAATCGTGCCGACGGAAAATGTCCGCGCGGCGCTCGCGGCGGTGGAATCAGGAAATGTCGAAGCCGGCGTCGTCTATAAAACGGACGTGGCAATTTCCAAAAAAGTTAAAATTGTCTATGAAGTCCCAGTCGCCGATACGCCGCCGATTATTTACCCGATGGCATTGGTGAAAGAATCTCGACAACCTGACGCGGCCAAAAAATTCCTGAATTATCTCGACTCCCAAAAGGCCGGAGACATCTTCAAGAAATTCGGCTTCAGTCTGCGCGATGGAGACTGAACGAAATGACATCAGAAGAATGGCAAATTGTCGGATTCACCGCGTGGGTCTCGGTCTTGAGCACTTTGGTGATCACCCCGTTTGGTCTTGCCCTCGCGTGGGTGCTGGCGCGGCGTGATTGGCCGGGTAAATCCATTGTTGAAACCTTTGTCTCATTGCCGCTGGTGATGCCGCCGGTGGCAACTGGTTTGATCCTGCTGGAGATCTTCGGACGACGCGGCACCGTCGGCGGCTTCCTCCATGACAAACTCGATTGGGACATCATTTTCACCTGGCGAGCGGTATTGCTGGCATTGAGCGTGATGTCGCTACCGTTGCTCGTCCGCTCCGCGCGCATCGCATTTGAAAATGTTAACCCGCGTTTGGAACAGATCGCCCGCACGCTCGGTGCAGGGAACTGGCGGGTATTTTTCACCATCACCGTTCCGCTTGCGGCGCGCGGAATCATCGCCGGCATGTTGCTCGCGTTCGCCCGCGCGCTCGGTGAATTTGGCGCGACTATCATGATCGCCGGCAACATTCCCGGCAAAACTTCGACGATCTCGCTGGCGATTTTTCAAAACGTGCAACTTGGGAATGATACGTCGGCATTCCGCCTGCTCGGCGTCTCGGTGTTCCTCGCGTTCGTCGCCGTTTGGGGCAGCGAGTGGCTATTGCGCAAAACCCATCACCGGCCATGAATTTGATTTTGCGCAACCTGCGTCTGCCGCTTGCCGATTTCACGTTGGAATTGGATTTGGAATTGCGCGGACGTGTCACGGCGGTTTTCGGCGCATCCGGTTCGGGAAAAACTTCGCTGCTCGAACTCATCGCCGGATTGCGGCGCGCAAAAAATGGATTTATTCAGGCCGGTGAAAACGTATTACTCGACACCGGACATGGGATAAACATTCCCATTCGTTCGCGTCGCATTGGTTACGTTCCGCAAGATTTGGCGCTCTTTCCGCATTTGTCGGTGAAACAAAATTTGCTCTATGGTTTCAAACCGTATGCCGACGTGAACATCACGATTGAGCATGTGACGGAAGTCCTTGAAATCAGCCACCTGCTGGCGCGCCGCACAACCTCTTTATCCGGTGGTGAACAACAACGGACGGCCTTCGCACGCGCCTTGCTTGCCTCGCCACAATTGCTTTTGCTGGACGAACCGCTCGCGAGCCTTGATTCCAATTTGAAAGCCAGGATTATTCCATATCTCATCCGCATCCGTGACGAATTTCAAATTCCCATGCTTTACGTAACGCATGAAATGGAAGAAATTCGCGCCTTGTGCGATGAAACCATCGTTCTTGAACGCGGACGTTGTATTCGCCAAACTCGCGCCGAACAAGTTTTCAACTCAACCACATCCTTTTGAAATCTCACATGCGCGTTTTATTTTTTACCCAGCTTAAAGATGTGACCGGTTGTGAAGTTTTGGAGTTATCGTCGCCGTCGCCGAAGAACGCACAGCAGCTTTGGGAAATGTTGCTCAGAAAATTTCCCGCACTGTCGGGCCATCAAAAAACCATCCGTCTGGCGCGCAATTGGGAATATGCGGATTCAGAAACTCAATTCACCGATAATGACGAAGTCGCATTGATTCCGCCCGTTTCTGGCGGCTGAAATTTTTTTGCATGGAAATCGAAATTCAACTTACGAGCAATTTAATTGCAGAAATCATTTTGCCGCCACAATTTGGTTTGGCGGGCGCGTGGGTGGAATTTCGCGGCATTGTTCGCGGTGGGGAAAATGGCGTAAAAATTTCCGCGTTGGAATATGAATCCTATTCTGAAATGGCGATTCGTGAAATCCGGCGCTTGCTCACTGAAATTTCCGTAAAAAATCCATGTCTTGCGGCAAAAATCATTCATCGCCTGGGCACCGTTCCCGTTGGTGAGACGGCGATTTACATTGGCGTGGCTGGACGCCATCGCGGCGAAGCCATCGCACTGCTCACCGAGTTCATGGATCGGCTGAAACAAGACGTGCCGATCTGGAAACGCCGTTCGTGGCCGGTTGAAACAAAACAAAAAGCAGCGACGGTTCCGTTGGTCAAAATTCCGATAACCGCAACCCTGGCACTTGACCAAGCTATTTCCGAAATCCAATCGCGTTGCGAACCGTTGCCGCCAGTTCGTGTTTCGTTGCCTGATGCGATTGGCCGCGTGCTGCGGGAAACCGTTTGCGCATCCGAAGATTTGCCGGAGTCTGACCGTTCCACGCGCGACGGCTTTGCCATTCTTCAAAATGACGAATCGGAAAACTTTCAAATCGTGGACACAATTCACGCCGCCGATTGGAAACCGCGCGAATTGAAAGCGGGGCAAACGGCGAGGATTGCCACGGGCGCGTCGTTGCCGTGTCCAGGTTTGCGCGTTGTTATGCAGGAAAATGTCGAACGCAACGGTGACCGGATAAAAATCCTGAAGCGCGAAAGCGGATTGAATTTTCGCCAACGCGGTGAAGATGTAAAAGCAGGTGAGGCACTCGTGAAAAACGGCGCGCATTTGGACGCCGGCAAACTGGCGCTGTTGGCAACGGCTGGCTGTGCGCAACCACTTGTGAGCCCGCGATTGCGTATCTGTCATTTTACCACGGGCGATGAAATTATTGCGCCAAATCAAGCTCCGAAACGCGGTCAAATCCGCGATAGTAATTCCATTTTAGTCCATGGCTTATTGAACAAGTTTTCGTGTCATTTGGAACAAAGGCATCTGCCAGATAATTTCGAACTGGCGAAATCGGAAATAGAAAAGCAAAGATCGAAAATTGAAAACACCAATGTTTTGCTCATTTCCGGCGGCGCTAGCGTGGGGGAAAAGGATTTTACTCGTGCGCTGTTGGAATGGCTCGACTTTGAAATTATTTTCTCTCAAATCAACGTGCGTCCGGGGCGCCCTTTGATTTTTGGAACGAATGGCCCACGCATCGCGTTTGGTCTACCGGGAAATCCATTGTCACATTTCGTCTGCTTTCATTTATTCGTTGCTAATGCTCTGGCAAAATTGATGGACGCGCCTGTGCCAAAATTTTTGAGTGGCAAGTTGGCGGAAAAATTGGACGATACGCCATGCCCGCGTGACACACTTTGGCCTGCACAATTGCAGTTGTTTGACGGTGAATTAAAATTGCGTCCGCTGAAATGGTCGAGCTCCGGCGATGTGACATGCTTTGCGGAGGCGAATGCTTTGATTCGCGTTCCGGCAAATCAAGGCTTAATTCAGGCGGACACGCTGGTGGATTTTTTGCCAACAACCGATAGGATGGAGTTGTGATGAAGAAAAACTTTTCCCATCTTGACGAAACGGGCGCAGCGCACATGGTGAACGTCGGCCACAAACCCATCCAACGGCGGCAGGCAGTGGCCGAAGGCAAATTGATTTGCCAGCCGGCGACCATCCGGTCGTTGAAGCAAAACGCGTTGCCAAAGGGCGATGTTTTGACCGTTGCACAAATTGCCGGCATTCAAGCAGCCAAACGGGCAAGCGAATTGATCCCATTGTGCCATCCGCTCGTGTTGAACCACGTTGAGGTCAGTTTCAAAGTGCGGCGTGATGCCATTGAGATTTTTTGCACGGCAGAAACGAGCGCGCCAACCGGCGTCGAAATGGAAGCGTTGACCGGCGTGAGTGTGGCAGCACTAACACTTTACGATATGTGCAAAGCGGTGGACAAAACGATGCGGATCGAAGGCATCCGCGTGGTTAAAAAAAACAAGGCATGAAAATCGGACGCATCACCGTCAGCGACCGCGTTTCAGCGGGAATTTACGAAGACCACAGCGGACCGGAGATTGAAAATGTTTTGCGCGATTTTTTCGGCAACGCGGTAGAATTTAAATCAGCCATCATGCCGGACGAAGTGAATTTGATTTCGGCAACATTGATAAAATTTGCTGACGAATTGAAATGTAATTTGATCGTGACGACCGGGGGCACAGGAATTTCTGCGCGTGATGTCACGCCCGAAGCCACGCAACAAATCTTGGAAAAGGAATTGCCGGGTTTTGGTGAAATCATGCGTGTTCAATCCTTCGCCAAAGTGCGAACGGCGATTTTGTCACGCGCAGTTGCTGGCATTCGCGGAAAATCGTTGATTATCAATTTGCCGGGAAAACCATCGGCAGTGCGCGAATGCTTGGAAATTTTATCACCCGCGATCCGTGAAGGTTTGGCACATTTGCGCGGCGAAGATCCGCATGCATCGAAATCATCTGCAAAATGAATTTTAACCGCACAGATTCTTTCGGACGCACGGTTGACTATTTGCGCATCTCGATCACGGATCGTTGCAACGAGCGGTGTCTTTATTGTCTGCCGGAGAATTACGCGGACTGGTTGCCGCGCGAAGAAATTTTATCCTACGATGAATTACTGGCAATTGTGCGCGCGACAACGGCAATGGGTTTCAAGCGTTTTCGCGTGACGGGCGGCGAACCATTGATCCGTGCGGGCGTGGTTGAATTCATCCGCGATTTGATCGCCACACCGGGCGTCGAGTCCGTGTCGCTGACAACGAACGGCACGCGTTTGCCACAATTGGCAAGCGCTTTGTTCAACGCGGGATTGCGCCGGATCAATATCAGTCTTGATGCCCTCGATCCCACGGTTTATCGCGCGATCACTAACGGCGCTGTTCGATCCGTGATTCACGGCATCAAGCTGGTAAAAGAACTCGGTTTCGATTCGGTGAAGCTAAATACCGTGTTGATGCGCGGGCGCAATGATGGGGAAATTTTCCGGCTGTTGGATTTCGCGGCGGAACACGACATCGCCATCCGCTTCATCGAACTGATGCCCGTAAGCCTTACGGAAATGTTGAGTGAAAAGAATTTTTTCCCAATCGCTGAACTGCTCGCGCAGTTGCGCCAAGCAGATGATCCGCAGCCGCTCAACGAATCATTCGGCTTTGGCCCGGCAAAATATTTCCGGCTCAAAAAACGCGGCGTGACCGTGGGCCTGATCGGCGCGTTGAGCGATCTCCATTTTTGCGAACGTTGCAACAAGATGCGATTGACGTGCGATGGCAAACTACGTCCCTGTCTCGGCAACCATTTGGAAACCGATTTGAAACCCGCATTACGTCCGCAGATAGAAGTTGCACACTTGCACGAATTAATATGTGAGATGTTGGCGCAAAAACCATCGGAACATCTATTCCGAAATAATTACCAGCCGCAGCGCGTAATGACGGCGATTGGGGGTTAAACGTATGGCGTTCCAACTGGTATGTTTGATTTTCATCGCAACCAAAAGTAATTTTCATCTTGAAATGCTTGGTGGAAATTAACGCTTCAAGTAGTTTCGTTTTTCTGATTTCAAATAATCACAAATAAACCACATGGAACTTACCGCAGACATTGCCCTTATCGGTCTGGCCGTCATGGGCCAGAATTTGATCCTCAACATGAACGACCACGGTTTCACGGTCGTCGCCTTCAATCGCACGGTGGAAAAAGTGGATCACTTCCTCGCCAACGAAGCCAAGGGCACCAAGATCATTGGCGCGCATTCACTGGCCGAAATGGTTTCCAAACTCAAACGTCCGCGCCGCGTGATGATGCTCGTCAAAGCCGGCAAAGCGGTGGATGAATTTATCGAACAACTTCTGCCCCTACTCGAACCGGGCGACATCATCATCGACGGCGGCAATTCGCTGTTCGACGACACGAATCGCCGCGTCAAATATTGCGAATCTAAAGGTTTGCTCTACGTCGGCACCGGCGTGAGCGGCGGCGAAGAAGGTGCGCGCAAAGGCCCGAGTATCATGCCTGGCGGTTCGGCCGCTGCGTGGCCGCATGTGAAAGATATTTTCCAAGGCGTCTCGGCCAAGGTCGACGGCGGCGAGCCCTGCTGCGATTGGGTCGGCGACGGCGGCGCGGGCCATTACGTGAAGATGGTTCACAATGGCATCGAATACGGCGACATGCAGTTGATCTGCGAGGCTTACAATATTTTGAAAAATGCGCTCGGCTTGTCTGCGCAGGAAATCCACGAAGTTTTTGCGGAATGGAACACGGGCGAATTAGATTCGTATTTGATCGAAATTTCCCGCGACATCATGACGTTCAAGGATACGGATGGCTCGCCGCTCGTGGATAAAATCCTCGACACCGCCGGCCAAAAAGGCACCGGCAAATGGACGATCGTCAATTCACAGGACCTCGGCATCCCGATCACGTTGATGGCCGAAGCTGTTTATTCGCGCTGTATTTCCGCGTTGAAAGAGGAACGCGTGAAAGCGGCTAGAAAATTGAAAGGCCCGCGCCCAACGCTCACAACCATCGCCGCGAATCCGGAAAAGAAAAAGCAGTTCATCGCCGATATCCGCGACGCGCTTTACGCCTCAAAAATTATTTCCTACGCGCAAGGTTACATGCTCATGCGCGCGGCGGCGGCGGAATATAAATGGAAACTAAATCTTGGCGGCGTGGCGTTGATGTGGCGCGGCGGCTGTATCATCCGCTCGCGCTTTCTCGGCAAGATCAAGGAAGCTTACGACACGAATCCGAAGCTCACGAACTTGTTGCTCGACGATTATTTTCGCGGCGAAATCAAACGCTGCCAGAAAGGCTGGCGCAACGTCGTTGCCACGGCGGCGAAAAAAGGTATTCCGGTTCCCGCATTCAGCACCGCGCTCGCGTTCTACGATCAATATCGCAGCGCTGTGTTGCCGGCGAACCTGTTGCAGGCGCAACGCGATTATTTCGGCGCGCACACTTACGAACGCGTGGACAAACCGCGCGGTGAATTCTTTCACACCAACTGGACCGGCCGCGGCGGCACGACCAGCAGCAGCACTTATAATGTATAAATCACTTTGGGAAGGACGGCGTGCTGCCGTTGTAACGTCCCAAACCTCCCCAAAGGCCGCGATGACAATAAGTTCATGAGACAGGTGATGCTTCCGCCGGAATTGAACCGTGATCAGCCATTTAAGTGAATAACCGCACGCCTGTCATTGACGTCACAATCAGGAACGCCGTTCCCGACTAATTTTATCGTTTAATAAAAGCTAAAATTTAAAAACGATTATTTAATCGGTTAAAAAATCTGACCTCACATATTTGCCTCATTAATTTATAAATTCCAGGACAGCCAAATAGCACTCGTCTTTTGCCATTCAAGCCATTTCCAACTCGGCTAATGGTGTTATTTTTCAAGTAAGTTCCCAATTGTCACCGCCTGAACCAATTCAGGCGTGACGCCGTTGGTTGAAAACCTGAAAACCATAGAAAATAGCAGATTGTTTATGAAAACACTTAACGTCACAAAGTGTAAAATCACGACGGGATTAGCCCTGGCCAGTTTATTCATCGCTTCAGCTGCGTCAGCGGCCAATATCACTTGGGGCGTCCAGGGGACGTTCACGGACAATACGGTGCTCGCTTTGGCGGGTCCGGCAGCCCGTGAAGTTTACGGAGTGGATGCTGGGGGTTCCGGTGCTCAAACGACGGTTAACGGTTACACGTTTGCCGACTATGGCACTTCGGGAAACGTAACCATCACCGGCGGACCCAGCTCCTATAACAATTTTTTAGGCGGTGGCGGTTCCACGGGTGATAACGCTTTGGACAATCTAGTTAACTACGGTGTTTATGGATCGACCATGCCGGGCACTTTGAACAACTTGACCGTGGGTTCTTCTTATACCGCCATCGCGCTACTGTCAGATACCCGGGGGGCCCACCCGTCCAGCGACACGTTCAATGTCACGGACGGTGTGACTACCAGTCCCAACCAGGTTTATGCCTTTTCCGGCGGCAGTCCGGCGGTGGGGGGCTATATCATTGGAACCTTCACGGCAAATGCGACGACGCAAACTTTCACCGTTCACGCCACGGCGGGTGGTCAATACAATGCAATTCTATTAATATCCAATCCACCGCCGCTCGTGCCCTTGCCCGTTTTGATTTCAAATACCCTGCCGGCGTCAGCCTCGGCGGGCGTGGGTGGTCAGGCAGTCTTTACCGCCGCTTTTAGCAATTCACCGCCGGTCAGCCTGCAATGGCAGTTCATCAACGGCGGGGTGACTAATCCCGTCACGGCCGCCTGAGGTGACTCCGCCGAATCGGGCCAAATGATGTGTTAGTCTGAGCCGACAATGAAAGGGCCAGACGAATGAAAGGGAAACGATATACGACGGAAGAGAAGATCCGGGTCTTGCGGGAAGCGGATCG
>JAMFSJ010000065.1 GCA_026225255.1 Methylacidimicrobium fagopyrum
CACACCAAAGAAAGCCGTCCTCGATCCGCAGGGCAAAACCGTCCAGACCGCCCTCGAACACATGGGCTACACCGGCGTTACGGGCGTTCACATCGGTAAATATATCGAAATCGACCTCGCGCCCGGCACGGACAAGGCCGCCGCGCAAAAAGCGTTGAACGAAGCGGCGCACAAGCTGTTGAGCAACCCGGTGATTGAAGATTATAAACTGGAAATATCCGAGTAACCACCAAGACCCAAAGCCACCAAGCAGAAAAATGATTTTCCCTTTGTGACTTAGTGTCTTTGTGGTTGAAAAAATATGAATTTTTCCGTTCTCCAATTTCCCGCTAGCAACTGCGATCAGGACGCCGTTCACGCCGCGCGTTTGCTCGGTCATTCCGCGCGGCTGGTCTGGCACAAAGATGCCTCGCTCGGCGACACGGATGTCGTTATCGTGCCCGGCGGCTTCAGCTACGGCGATTATCTGCGTTGCGGCGCGATCGCGCGGTTCAGTCCCGTGATGCAGGCCGTGAAACAATTTGCCGATAACGGCGGTCTTGTGCTCGGCATTTGCAACGGCTTTCAAGTGTTGACCGAGGCGGGATTGCTGCCCGGCGCGCTCATCCGCAATCGCGATCTGCAATTCCATTGCGAAAATATTTATCTCAAGACCGCCACGACCGATTCGGCATTCACGAATAAGACTCCGGCGGGGAAAATTCTCCGCGTGCCCATCGCCCACGGCGAAGGTTGCTATTTTGCCGACACGGAAACGCTCGCAAAACTCAAGGCGAACAATCAAATCCTCTGGCAATACTGCGACGCAAATGGAAGCCTGACCGACGCCGCGAATCCGAACGGTGCCGTGCAAAATATTGCCGGCATCTGCAACGAAAAGCGCAACGTGGCCGGCCTGATGCCGCATCCTGAACGCGCCTGTGAACCGCTCCTCGGCAGCGAGGATGGTAAATGGATTTTCGAAAGTATTTTTGCGGCGCTGGGAAAAAAGACAGTGGCGGCGTGATGTGTCATGCACATTATCACGCGCAAACGTTTGAATGAGTTTGTGGCAACGCACCCGACGGCAGCCAGCGGGTTGGCGCATTGGTATCGGATATTGAAAAATAACAATCCGACGAATTTTGCGGGGTTGCGCCGTATTTTTCCGCATGCCGACCAAGTGGGTGGGCTGACTGTGTTCAATATCGGTGGCAACAAAGCTCGTCTCATTGCCGCCGTTCATTATAATCGTCGGAAAGTGTATATTCGTGCCGTGCTGACCCATGTGGAATACGACGCCGGCAAATGGAAAGAGAGAAAATAACATGTCAACCGCACAACTGAACAAAGCGTTTGCCGTTTGGCCGCAGGTCGAACCGGCCTTGCGCGTGCCGCACAACGATCGTGAATATCGCCAACTTGTGAAGCAGCTTGATCGTCTGATTGATGAGGTCGGCGAAGATGAAAAACATCCGCTGGCATCCATGATGGAAGTGATTGGCGTGCTCATTGAAAAATATGAGGACGAACATGTGGCGGAATTGGCGTAAATGAAATTAAGAAAAACAAATTTGGTGCTGCATCCTGAACACGCCTGCGAACTGCTCCTCGGCAGCAAGGATGGCAAATGGGTTTTTGAAAGTGTTTTCGCTGCGTTGAAAAATGGAATCTGACTGATGCTCAATTCATTGTGAATACCAACATCATCATTTGTCCAAAATGCAAAGCTGAAATCCCGCTCACGGATGCTATGGCGCATCAAGTTCGCGAACAGATGGAAAATGAGTTTGCCGGTCGCCAGCGCGAACTTTTGGAAAAAATAACAGCCCGTGAGAAAGCGGTTGCTGATCAAGCCAGCTCGCTGACAGAGGCAAAAAAGGAAATTGACAGCCAGGTTGCCGAGAAGCTGTCGGTAGAGCGGAAAAAACTTCAGGCAGATGCCCAAGCACAGGCAAAACAAGATTTTACGGTTGAGATGCAAGATTTACGCAACCAACTTGTCGAGCGGCAGCAAAAGCTGGCTGACGCACAAAAATCCGAGTTGAAATTACGTGAGCAGCAGCGTGAACTGGAGAACCGCACAAAAGATTTGGAACTTGAAGTGGCCCGTAAGCTTGACGAAGAAAGAAATAAAATTGCTGATCAAGCCCGCCAGCAGGCAGTTGAAGCCGAAAAGCTCAAGCTGGCAGACAAAGACAACCTCATTAAAGGCTTGCAAGAACAAATCGCCAATCTTCAACAGAAAGCCACGCAAGGATCAATGCAGTCGCAGGGTGAATCGCTTGAGCTTGAGCTTGAACATCAGTTGAGGTCAGCTTTTCCGTTTGATGAAATTGCCGAAGTCAAAAAAGGAGTGCAAGGCGCGGATGTCAAACATTACGTTCGCACAAACAATGGCTTGGAATGTGGCGTGATACTTTGGGAAGCCAAGCGAGCCAAGAACTGGTCAGCTAATTGGCTTGTTAAACTTAAAGAAGATCAGCGTGACGCAAAAGCAGAGTTGGCCGTCATCGTTACCACCAGTCCACCTGAAAGTTTGCGTGGTATTGGTCAAGTCGATGGCGTTTGGGTCTGCGAAACTCCTTTTGCTTTGGGATTAGCAGCAGCCCTACGACAAGGGTTGATTAGCGCTGCTGCACAACGGATTCAACAGGCTAACCGCGCCGATAAAATGGAAATGCTTTACGAGCATCTTTGCAGTGTTGAATTTCGTCAACACATCGAGGCGATTGTGGAAACCTATTTGGGCCTGAAAGAACAACTCAATACCGAACGGCGAGCATTTGCGAAACAATGGAAAGAGCGCGAGCAGCAGATCGAAAAAGCAATCACGCACACCGCCATGCTTTACGGCGGCATACAAGGCATTGCTGGACGTGAAGCTTTACCGGAAATTAAATCTTTGCAGCTTGTCGAAGGCGATGCCCCCAAAAACAAGCATTGATATATCATTTTAATGAGCGAACCAGCCATCACACCTGAACTCGTCGCCAAACATAATTTGACGCCGGAAGAATACGTCCACGCCAAGGAAATCCTCGGTGGACGCGAACCCAGCTACACCGAACTCGGCATCTTCTCCGTCATGTGGAGCGAGCATTGCAGTTATAAAAATACGCGGCCGCTGCTCAAGACATTTCCCACCAAATCGCCGAAGATTCTCGTCGGCGCGGGTGAGGAAAACGCGGGTATCATTGACATCGGCGACGGTATCGCGATCGCATTCAAGATCGAATCGCATAACCATCCGAGCGCGGTCGAGCCATTTCAGGGCGCGACCACCGGCGTCGGCGGCATTGTTCGCGATATTTTCACGATGGGCGCCCGACCGGTTTGCGCGGTCAATTCGCTGCGCTTCGGGCCGATCACGGAAGAAAAAGCGGAAAGCGGAAAGCGGAAAGCGGAAAGCGACGACGCGGAAAGCGCAAATCTCAAATCTCAAATCTCAAATAATCGTCGGTTGTTCTCTGGCGTCGTCAACGGCATTGCGCATTATGGCAATTGCTTCGGCATTCCGACGATCGCGGGCGAAGTTTATTTCGACAAATCCTATGAAGGTAATCCGCTCGTAAACGCGTTTTGCCTCGGCGTATTGCGGCATGAACAGATCACGCGCGGCGCGGCCAAGGGCGTGGGCAATCCGGTATTTTACGTCGGCCCGGCAACGGGTCGCGACGGGCTCGCGGGCGCGGCGTTTGCGTCGAAAGATT
The DNA here is from genome assembly GCA_026225255.1 of Methylacidimicrobium fagopyrum. Classification (GTDB taxonomy): domain Bacteria; phylum Verrucomicrobiota; class Verrucomicrobiia; order Limisphaerales; family UBA11358; genus UBA11358. Next base: position 3,693 of record JAMFSJ010000065.1, read on the forward strand.
TGACCGAAGAATCCGCGGAGCAACAGCGCGGCGCAGTGCAAGTGGGCGATCCGTTCATGGAAAAACTCGTGTGCGAAGCGTGTTTGGAATTGCTCGCCACGGGTTGCGTCGCGGGCATGCAAGACATGGGCGCGGCGGGCTTGACGTGTTCCACTTGCGAAATGGCGGCGCGTGCCGGCACGGGCATCGAGATCGAGCTCGACAAAGTTCCGCAGCGCGCCCCGAACATGAGTAGTTACGAAATCATGTTGTCGGAATCGCAGGAACGCATGCTCATCGTCGTTCACAAAGGGCGCGAAGAGGAAGTGAAGCGCATTTTCGACAAGTGGGATTTGCCGTGGTCCGAGATCGGCATCATCACGAATACCGGTCACATGGTCGTGCGTCACGGCGGCAAATTGATCGTGGATATTCCTGCAAAAAAAATCGCCGACGAATCGCCGGTGTATCATCGCGAGGCCGTAGAACCCACGTATTTGAAGGCCGTTCGTGCGTTCCGTTTGGACGGAGTTGCCGATACGAAAGATGCCGCGAGCGATTTAAAAAAACTTTTGGCGTGGCCGTCCATTGCTTCCAAGAACTGGGTTTATCGTCAATACGATCAACAAGTGCGCGCCGGTTCCGTGGTTTTACCGGGCAGTGACGCGGCGGTGATCCGCATCAAGAGCGATTCGTTGCCGGTGATGAGCGCGGAACTCGCGGCCAAGGTGGGCGACGCGATCGTTGCCGAAAAACTCATCGCGATGACCGTGGATTGCAACGGCGTTTACGTTTATCTCGATCCGTATGAAGGCGGCAAAGCGGCGGTGACCGAAGCGTGCCGCAACCTCGCGTGCAGCGGTGCGTTTCCGCTCGGCGCGACGGATAATCTCAACATGGCGAACCCGCAGAAGCCGGAATTATTCTGGCAGATCAAAGAATCTGTGCGCGGTTTGGCGGAAGGTTGCACGGCGTTTAATGCGCCCGTCACGGGCGGCAATTGCTCGCTCTACAATCAAAATCCGAACGGCCCGATTGACCCGACACCGACGGTCGCGGTCGTCGGTATCGTGGAAAAACCGGAACACGTCACGACGCAATGGTTCAAGGATGAAGGCGATGCGATCATCCTGCTCGGCGACCTCGTGGATCAAGCGGATCCGATTCTCGGTCTCGGCGGCAGCGCGTATTTGCAAGTGATTCACGGCCAGAAAACCGGTTCGCCCCCGCGTTGCGATTTGGAAATCGCGAAGACATTGCACACGACATTGCTCGGACTCATCCACAGCGGTCTCGTGAAAAGCGCGCATGATTGCAGCGACGGCGGTTTGGCGGTGGCGCTCGCGGAAAGTTGCGTCAGCCAACTCATCGCCCGCGATACGCCGCGCTTGATTGGGGCAACGATTGATCTAGTGGGACAGGCTTCCAGCCTGTCCAGTTCAGATCATAAACAGGACAGGCAAGATGCCTGTCCCACTACGCGCCTTGACGCATTACTGTTCGGCGAAACGCAATCGCGCGTGGTCATCAGTTGCCAACCGCTCGACGCGGTGAAAGTGGTCGAACGCGCCAAACTCATGGGCGTGCCGGCGATTCAAATCGGCAAAGTTGGCAGCGATAAACTCGTGGTGAAAACTGCGAACGGCGAATTTTCCGCACCGCTCACTGAATTGCACGACCCGTGGTGGAATTCCATTGCGCGAGCGATGGCGTAACGTTGCGAGCGATTAACTTCGCCAGGTTGATTACGGTTTTGAAAGGGCACGCGCAAACGCGCGTGCCCTTTTTTAATTTGGTAGGCGGTCGGTATTTCGTTTAAACGAGCCAATTAATTCACTTTGAAGTGAATCAACAAAATTCCCACTGCGGCGACGAGGCAGTAGATGCCGAAAAATTTCCAACGTCCGCCTTCGAGCCAGCGCGACAGCCATTTCAACGCGACCAGTCCGGCGACGAAGCTCAAAACCATACCGACGAGTCCGGGCACGAAAAGGTGGAGCACGGAATCTTGGCCGCTCAAGGCGTGGGCTTTGATCAGGCGATGCGCTTCTTGCGCGATGACGGGCGGCGTCAAAACCACGGCGAGCGCGAAGCTGAATTCTTCCAATTTTTGTTTCGGCAAACCGAGCAGCAGGCCGGTGGAAATCGTGGCGCCGGAACGGGAGAAGCCGCGGAACGGCAGGCAAATTCCCTGCACGATGCCGATCCAAATAGAGTGTGAAGGTTGAACTTCCGGGTGGCGCGGCGTTTTGTCTTCGCGCAAACCGGCGATGATGATGAGGATGCCAACGGCGGTCAACGCGCCGGCGATCAGCGGCAGATTATTGAATAAGTTTTCAATCTCCGCGTGCTCGACGCCGCGCATGAAAATTTTCTCGATGACCAATTTCAAGCCGAGACCGACGATGCCGGTGCACGCGGTGGCGAGAATGATTTGCAGGGCGAACCAACGGGATTTTCCGGCGGCGGCAAAGTAATCCCGTTGCCAGCGTTTCCAAAAATAAACGATGACGGCGAACATCGTGCCGGTGTGGAGCATGATGAGGAGCATGACCATTTCGGGGCTGGACGCGTCTTTGACGCCCATGAGTTTGGCGGCGGCGATGACGTGCGCGGAGCTGGAAACGGGCAGCAATTCACAGAAGCCTTGGATCAAGGCGAGGATCAGGATTTGGCAATAGCTCAACATGGCGACGTAGTTTGCATGGATTTTTAAAAACTACAACCACAAGGAAATTGAGGATTTACGATTGCCGATTGCCGATTGAAAACCGGTTGGTTTAGTGCGGGTTGGAATGATTATTGAGATCGGACGGAATGAAAAACTTGGCCGCTCTGCGAGCTCATCGGACATTGTCATCTTTGTCCAGTCGGTGGCGTGCTCCCAATGGGCGAAAAGTTGAAGATGAATTCGGCCTGCGGAAATTTCAGCGCCAGCGGCGCGGCATAGTTGTAGCTTGCGCATCGCAAAATGAAAAAGCTCCGTCAGGAGCGGCATATTCTGGAAGATGCCGCTCCTGACGGAGCTGGGAATCAAATTGAGATTTTTTCTACAAAGATGTCGCTCCTAGCGGAGCAGGGTTGGCTTTGATGGTCAGTCAGATTTTTTACTTTTCACAACTCTCCGCCAATAGATCAGTAAATAAATGAAATGGCCGATGACAATCAATGGTATGGCGATCATTAAGATTCTGCCAATTGAACCAGCCTTCTTATTGTCGGTGATTATGCGTTGCAAATTAAAAAGGAAAATTGCCAGACCAATGTAAAATATTAAAATGGTGCCATGGATGAGTCTAAATGAAGCCATCCGGCTCGCACGAAAAATGAACACGAAGTTGGCAGGGCATAAACAAAACGCTGCGAGCCAACTCGCGGCAAGCAGAAGAAATAGGACAATATCGCCAGTGGTAATGCCTATATTACCACAAGCAAGAATGGGAGTAAGACCAGACATGGTGATGAGTCCATGGGAGCTACACTGCCTCAACTCCTACTTCTTCCCGCCCCAAAAACTTTTCGTCTCGACGGTGCGTTGTTTGACTTTGAGTTGGCCGAGGATCGCGTGCCAGCCGATGTAGATGCGATGCCATTGGCTTTCGAGGCTGCGGAGCGCGCCTTCGCTCATGTCGCCGAGATAGCGGAGCGACGGGGCGTTGCCGATGAGCGCGTGAATTTCTTCGCGCGTGGGCGAGGCCGCTTCGATGGAGGCGTAGATTAATTCCAATTCCTGCACGATGATGCTTTTGATCTCGAGAAAATGATTTTCATCCGCCGCCGTGAATTTTTTCGCGCGCGCGATGGTGATGAAATGGTTGAACTGTTTCCAACATTCGATGTGCGTTTCGATCTGCGTGACGAGTTGGTTGATGTCCTTGGTTGTCATAGGCGGAAAGAGTGGGGGGTGGGCATTAAAGCCGTTTGCGGAAACAAAAAGATGATGGCGCCGCCGCGCAATTCACGGGCGGTGATGCGGAGACTGCCGAAATGGAGCGTGACTTCGGCGAGCGGCATTTGCGAGGCGCGCGCTTCGTTAAACAGTTCGAGCACGTCGTGGCCGATGCTGTGCAGCACCTTTTTGGGAAAGGCGGAGGACACGGTGGACGTGACGATGTTGCCATGCCGGTCCACGGTGACGGAGCCGGTGGGCAATTCCTGGATGTTGGCGGTTGAACCGCGAAACAGTCCAAACGTAATTTTATTTAAGATCCCCATGTTTCAACAAGTTTACGGCTTTTTTCAGGCAAATTGCCGGTGGCATCCGTCGGCCAACCGACGAGAAAGGCGCGGTCGCCCCGCGCTAATAATAGCACCTGACGTTCCAAGTTTTGGCCCGTGAGATGCAGAAGCGGTCCGGCCCCGAGCCGTTCGCCGAGGCGGAGGGCGATGTCGTTGGCGCGTTGCGTCCAATGCGTGAGGGACGCGATGCTTTGCGTGCCGATGGCTTCGGGTTCGCCTTTGGTGCCAGCGGTCGGCACGGAAATGACGAACTCCGCGCCTTCGCGGGTGAGCTGGGATAATTTCCAAATTGTCTTGCGATGACTTTGCGCTTCAATGACTTCCGGCTCAGTGGGCGCGGTATTTTCGTCCATGGATTGCGCGGATTCGAGTAATAATGCGTTCACGGGTTTAGTGATGGTGCGGGGGCGATTAGGTTCCGCCGGCAAATTTTCGAACGTGCCCATGCGCCAGGCGAGCAGGCGTTGGAAGGCCACTTCGCCCTGCGCCCCCTCGGTTTCAGCGTCAATCAAATCACCGTCTTGAATCCACAATTTGGCCACCAACGGCCCGCGCGTGATGCGCAAGACGGTGGAGCTGCGCGAAAGACATTCCATCTGGATGATGTCCATCAGGCTTTTGCTCTGAATGCCTCGAAATCCGGATTGAGTGTCACGTCCGAGCAAGGATTCGAGACACTCATTGAACAATTTTGAATTACGCTGCATCTCGGACTTAAGCCAGAACAAGTCTACGCCCAGCGCGTAAGAACGGGAGCGAAACTCTTCGTCTTCCATTCCGCTCAACACCACGGTGCGCAGTTCGGGAAAGCGTCGGCGAACGATGGAAATCATCTGCAAACCATCAATGCGCGGCATCTTTAAGTCGCAGACTAACAAGCGGATAGACTCGGTTTCCAGCAATGCCAGCGCGCGCCGGGCGGTGCTGGCGGTAATGATTTCCGGCTTGCTCGGCAGCGCGGCGGTGAGCATTTCGCGGCACAATGCCAACCAGTCGTTGTCATCGTCCAACAGTAAAATTTTATGGCGTTTTTCCATTTTGTTTTGCCCGTCGCCGGCTTTCACCGGTCAAACGCAAAAGCAATTAACCAGCAACCATTAGCAATCCGCGTTCCTACCGTTAATTTTTTTACACCGTAATTGAGACAAAGCCTTCCTATCCAGTCCTACCGCAGGACAATGATGGCTGAATTATGGGCTGAATAAATCGCTGGATTGTTGGTAAACGTGCCTTATTCGAATCCATTTATCCACTAATTCATCAATCTAACCCGGCTTTTTTAAGGCTGGCGCGGATATTGCTTAAACCCTTCCAGCATCGGGAATACCGACGCAAAAAATCATGGCTAATAACATGAAAACTAAATTCACCGGCTTGTTCCGCAACTTGTTTGGTCGCAGCGAACCGACTTCGCCGCTGAAGCCTGAACCGGTTTCGATAGCGGCCGCAAGTCCCGCGCCCACGCCCACGCCGGTCGTCCCGCCCGCCGCTCGTTTTCCGCAAGCCGCGCCCGGTCCGGCGTCCCATTACCCGACCACTTACACCGCGCCGCTAGCGCCGCAAGTGAATGATGGTGAACATCTTGAGATTCCGCTCATCGCAATTATTAATGCATTGCCGATGGATTTGAAGGCAAAAATGATGCAGGCGCCGGTCGCCGGTCAAACGGTTCCCTTGCACGTTGAAGCGGTGATCGCACAGCTCGCGTTTGGCGCGGTCAAAATTACCTACGGCGAGTTGCGTCGTCTGGCACCCGGCACGTTTGTGAATGGCGATAGTGTTTATGACAGCCGCCCGGTCAGCGTGCCGTTGAATGAAATTTTGATGCGCATCAATCCGGCGTTGCTCGCCCGCCGTCCGGCCGCGCAAAAAATTGCCGTTGCTGAAGAAATTTCCGGCCCGTTCGGTGGCCACGGACGCGGAGTCGCCTTTACCGCTAATCCGATTAAAGCGCCCGCGCCATCGGCAGCGCCCGCGTCCCGTGCTTATACACCTGCACCGCCAACGCCGCCGACGCGTGAATATAAACCCGTTACGCCCGTTAGTTTTACGCCGCCCGCCTCGCCGGTGACGCCACCGCCCGCACCTGCGCCCGCGCCGCCATCGCCGCTCCTGCCGCCCTCCGAACCCATCGCTTTTAATCTGCGTTCAACCACGCCGATGGTCGCGCCGAATTCATTTGCCGAGCCGTCCAAACCGACGAGTAACGGCAGTTATTCCAATGGTTCAAATGGTAACAGCAGTCCCACGCTGCCGCCTTTCAAATTTACTGCTGCGCCGGTTCCTCCGTCGCCGACTTTCGAGCCCCCGATGGCGGCGCAGCCAACGCTTGCCATTTCCCTCCGTGATCTGGCGGAGAACTGGCCGGATGAAATCAAACGCGAAATTGTCCAAAACGGACTCACCAACGCCAGCCTGCCGTTGCCGATGGCGCTCGTGGAACCGGGCATGAAGCGCGGTCGTGTGACCATGACCTGGCGCGAATTGCGCAGCCTTATCCAGCCGCAATCGTCCGTTTCGTTGAGCGATGATTTGGGCTTGGAATTGCCGCTAAAAGTTTTGGCCCCGGCCTTTTTGATCGCGCAGAAAAGTTTGGCTCCGCTGCGCTCCAAAGTCGCGGTGTCCGCCGAAATCCCGAATCTATTTTTTGGTTTTCCGCAACCGGAACCTGTTGCGCCGGTCGCTTTTACGCCCGCGCCGCTGCCGCTAAGTCTGGCGCCTCAAGAGCCGGTTTCCACTTCGGCAGCGACCATCCGCACGTTGGCGGCGCCAACGACCCCAAAACCGAGCGACACTAATTTATTTGCCTTCAATGCGGACGGTTCGGCGGCAAGCGGTGAATCGAGTTTATTCCGTCGCACGCCGGCGCCGAAGACCGATTTTGCCACGCGTCAGGCGCAGCCGAAAGACGTCATCGCGAGCGCATTGGCATTGCCCGGCGTGGCGGGTGCGGTGGTCGCGCTGGCGGATGGTTTGCGCGTGGCGGGTGTCGTTCCGGTCGATGTGAACGCCGATGCAGTATCGGCGTTTTTGCCGCAAATTTTTGAACGCATCAGCCAAAGCACGCGCGAATTGCGGATGGGCGCATTGAACAATGTCAGTTTCACGGTCGGCAATGTGCCGTGGAAAATTTTCCGCGTGAACTCGGTTTACTTCGCGGCGTTCGGTCGCGCGGGTGAAGCGTTGCCCAAAGCGCAACTTGCCGCGCTCGCCGCTGGATTAGATCACAAACAAAAATAAAATTTATGGCCATCATCAACCAAGCAACGAAAGAGCTGCAGGTTAAAATCGTTTACTACGGCCCGGCGATGGGCGGCAAGACGACGAATCTCGTGCAGGTTCACGACCACGTCCAAACCAACGCCGGCAACAAAGGCAAACTCGTTTCGCTCGCGACGAGTTCCGACCGCACGTTGTTCTTCGACTTTCTGCCGATCGAGGCGATGACGATCAAAGGTTTCAAAACGAAGTTCCAACTCTACACCGTGCCCGGCCAAGTGATTTACAACACCACGCGGCAATTGGTTTTGCGCGGCGTGGACGGCATTGTGTTTGTGGCCGATTCACAATTTGAAAAGATGCCGGAGAACGTGGAAAGTTTTCAAAATTTGGTGGATAATTTAGCCGCACAAAAGTTGAACCTTTCCGAGATTCCTTACGTCTTGCAATACAACAAACGCGATTTACCCAACGCGGCACCGATGGAATACATGGATTTTCTCCTGAACAACCGCGAGGTGCAAGTGCCCTCGTTCGGCGGCACGGCGCATAAATGCGAAGGCGTCTTTGAGAGCTTGAACATGATCACGCGGATGTTGCTGCAAAAATTCATCAGTCAATCCACGCCGCAATACGCATGACATGGCTACTCTGCCCCAACTTATCGAGGAAGACATCCGGCGGGTGGATGAAGCGCTCGCGGAATTTATCCATCAGGCCGACGCCATCGGGGCGTTGGTGATTGATAAAGGTGGTTTTCTCATCACGCACCAAGGCGACACGGGCGAAGTGGATTTGACCACGCTCGGCGCACTCGCGTCCGGCGCGTTCATGGCCAGCCAGACGATCGCCGGTTTGGTGAACGAAAAGAATTTCAACAGCACGTATCAGCAAGGCGAAAAATTCAGTCTCTACATTCTGGAGATCGATGAGAATTGTCTGCTCGCCATTATTTTCGCCTCGCAAGCCGGACTCGGCGTGGTGAAATATTACAGTGCCGCCGTGGCCAAACGCATCGCCGAACAATTGGCGGTCGCGCAAGCCCGCAATCCCGAAGGCGGCTACGATCTCTCCGTGCTGAACCTCGCCGATCCGCAGGAATTATTTCGCAAGAAATAAAGGGAGCGGCGGGCGTTCCGTCGGCCGCCAGCCATTCATCCGGCAAGCCGGCGTTTTGTTTTATCCGCATCCACCCGGAGTTGATTTTTTCTTTATGTCGGGGCGTTGAATTCCATTTCGAGGACGACGCCCAGAACGCTTGTCATCGCCAAGTTCCGCGCTTGCGTAAAACCGCGTTTGGAATTTATACTCGCCTTCCAAAATTTTATGAGCAAAGCACCCATTCGCGTAGCGATCACCGGCGCGGCCGGCCAGATTGGATATTCACTCTTGTTCCGCATCGCCTCTGGCGCGGCGTTCGGTCCGGATCAACCGGTCATTCTCCACCTCTTGGAACGGGCCGATGAAAAAGCTCTCGCCGCGCTTCAAGGCGTGTGCATGGAGTTGGATGACTGCGCGTTTCCATTGCTGAAAGGCCTCGTGCCGACCTCGAATCCGGACGAAGCTTTCAAGGGCGTGAACTGGGCGTTGCTGGTGGGCGCGCAACCGCGCGGTCCCGGCATGGAACGCAAAGATTTATTGTCCGCCAACGGCAAAATTTTCACCGGCCAAGGCAACGCGATTGCCAAGAATGCTGCGAGCGACATCCGCGTGCTCGTGGTCGGCAATCCGTGCAACACCAATTCACTCATCGCCGCGAACAACGCGCCCGGTGTGCCGAAAGAACGTTTCTTTGCGATGACTGCGCTTGATGAAAATCGCGCCAAATCGCAACTCGCGAAAAAAGCCGGCGTGGACATCACTGCCGTTTCCAATCTCGCCATCTGGGGCAACCACAGTGCCACAATGTATCCGGATTTCTTCAACGCGAAAATTTCCGGTCAACCTGTCAGCAGCGCCATCACGGACGAAGCGTGGCTCAAGGGCGAGTTCATCACCACGGTGCAACAACGCGGCGCAGCCATCATCAAAGCCCGTGGTTTGAGCAGCGCGGCCAGTGCCGCGAATGCCGCCGTGGACACCGTCCGCAAGCTCGTGACGCCCACTGCGCCCGGCGACTGGTTCAGCGTGGCCGTGCATTCCGACGGCAGCTACGGCATCGAAAAAGGTTTGATCTTCAGCTATCCGATCCGCAGCAATGGTAAAGATTTTGAGATCGTCCAAAACGTGCCGCTGAATGATTTCAGCAAAGCGAAAATCGCCGCGACGGAAAATGAATTGAAGGAAGAAAAAGGTTTGGTCGCCGATTTGTTGGGGAAATAAAAACCATTTCAACACGCAGCCGCAGCCTTCGGGTTGCGGCTGTTTGCTTTTAGCAAACCCACTCGCGGCTGCGGACAACGCGAATTGACATTCCTCGTCGAAAGATTACAGTCAGGTGTATGACACTTCTGCAAACGCGCGTTGACGACAAAATCGCCCGGCAGTTTGAAAAAGCCGCCCGCGACCGAGGCGAGACTATTTATTCGTTCCTGCAAAGAGTCGTCGCGGAAGCCGCAACCGCGACCGAGCCGGAGACTTGGGATAATCACTGGAAAAAGAGTAAAGCCTTGCATTTGAAACCCGCGCGCAAAACGGTAGCTGAACTGCGCGAAGAATCCGGTGAACGATGATTTGCGCCGACACCAGTTTCATCGCGTCAGCCTATGGTTTAGATGCCAACACGGCGTTGGCGCAAAAATTCATTGAAGCCAATCATCCCTGCCTGCCACTGGTTTTTCTGCACTGGCCGGAATTGGCCAAAGCCTTTTGGACGGGCCACCCGGAAAATGCGGAAAAACTTTGGGACTGGGTCAAAGAAGATTTGGCGGGCGGCAAAAAACTTTATCCGCTGAAACTGGAAGCCGATCTCGTTGCGAAGCGCGCTGCCGGATTGATCATCAACTTTTGTCCGCGCTGGAAAAAACTCCGTTCGCTGGACGCTTTGCACGTTGCCGCCGCGGTGTCAGGCAATTTCAAAACCTTCGTCTCATTCGACATTCGCAGTTATCAACGCGTTCTGGCGGCAACGCAAAAACTTAAGGTTTGGCCGCCACTCACCATCGAAGAGAACCAGTTTTTGAAATGATTTCGTGCGCAGCCCGCATAAACACGGAAGAATTAAACCGGTTGTCAAATACCAGATGATTTCCTGCAATTGCCCGCCGCAGTTTTTTCAGTTAGCTTCGCCCGCGTATGGCTTTTGATTCATTCCGCGATTTCGTCAACGCCCTCGATAAAGCTGGCGAACTCAAACGCATTTCCCAACCCGTCGCCACCGAACTCGAAATCACCGAGATCGCCGACCGCGAAATGAAATTGCCCGGCGGCGGCAAGGCGTTGCTGTTCGAGAAACCGACCGTCAACGGCGTGGTCTCGCCGTTTCCTGTGGCCATCAATACGCTGGGTTCCTATAAACGCATGGCTATGAGCATGGGCGCGGAATCGGTCGAGGAAGTCGCGAACGAACTCGGCGCGTTGATGAAAGCCAAGCCGCCGACGAGTTTTAAGGAAGCGATCAAACTGCTCGGCCTTGCGCTGGATTTGCGTCATGCGAAACCGAAGATGGTGAAGAGTGGTTCGTGCAAGGACGTGATTCATTTAGTTGAAGATTCCAAGTTGAAGGGTGAAAGTTGGCCGAAAGCGCCCGATGTCAATCAACCTTCAACTTTCAACCTGCAACCTCCAACGTTGGCCAACTTACCCATTTTACGTTGCTGGCCGCTGGATGGCGGGCGGTTCATCACGTTGCCGTGCGTCGTCACGAAAGATCCCGATACCGGCGAACGCAATGTCGGCATGTATCGCATCCAGATTTACGACGACAAAACGACCGGCATGCATTGGCAGTTGCAGAAGGTCGGTGCGCGCCACGGCCGTCGTTACTACGAAACCGGCACGCGCATGCCCGTTAGCATTTTCATCGGCGGCGACCCGATGTATCCCTTCGCCGCGACCGCACCGTTACCGGACGGGTTGGATGAATTTCTATTGGCAGGTTATCTCCGCAAAAAATCCGTCGAACTCGTGAAGTGCGAGACGAATGATTTGGAAGTGCCGGCCAACGCCGATTTCGTGATCGAAGGTTACGTGGATCCGACCGAGCCGTTGCGCGAGGAAGGCCCGTTTGGTGATCATACGGGTTATTACACGTTGCCCGAGCCGTATCCGGTATTTCACGTCACCGCCATAACGCATCGCAAAGACGCGGTTTATCCAGCGACGATCGTCGGCATTCCGCCGATGGAAGATTTTTATATCGGCGGCGCCTCGGTAAAATTATTTTTGCCGATCTTCAAAATGAATTTCCCCGAGATCGTGGACATCGCGTTGCCGGCGGAAGGCGTATTTCACAATCTCGTGTTCGTCAGCATCAAGAAAACCTACCCGATGCAGGCCTACAAAATCATGCACGGCCTCTGGGGCATGGGCCAGATGATGTTCACGAAATACATGGTCATCGTGGACGCCGACGTGAACGTGCACAACACGAGCGAAGTGTTGTTCCATCTCACCGCCAACACCGATCCGCAACGCGACAGTATCTTCACCAAAGGCCCGGCGGACGTGCTGGATCACGCGACCAGCGAAGTCGCCAGCGGCACCAAGCTCGGCATCGACGCGACGAAAAAACTGCCCGGCGAAGGTTTCAAACGCGCGTGGCCGCCGTTGATCAAGATGGATGAGGCAGTGAAGGCGAAGGTGGAAAAACTTTTTAATCCGTAGCAGGTATGGCCTCGCGCAGTAAGCGAGCAGCGTCCACCATGTCTTGCTGGATTTGCAGACGACGAAAACGGATGTCTTCCGCTTCGCCCGGCGTGGCTTGCCCCAAAACAAAACTAGCGGCGCGAATGGGAGCAGAAGATTGTTCGTCGCGGAAATGTTGGTTGAGACAGGCGACGGCATCAGGACAAGCGGGATTGCCAGCGCGGACTTCCTCGCCAAACGCAGTGGCGGCAGCCTTTGTGCCGCGATCGTAATGGAGCAAGGTGTAGAGAATATCGAAAACATCTTTGGGTGCTTGCCGATGGGCAAAGGCGCGGAGTTTCATTGCCAGGAACGGACCGACTTCGCAAACGCGGATAGTGGCGGATTGCGGTTGCCCAGTCAGATCGTTGCCCGTGATTTTCGTCAATCTCGAGATTTTCAAAGCACGATCAATCCCGGGAAAGATGCTCGCAATGATATCATCGACCGAAGCCGAGCCATGCGTGTTGGGCGGCATATCGGTCAGAAAATCAATCGGCACAGGAAATTGTCCAACTTGTTTTTCATATCGGATCAATCCCTCCGCGCTTTTGGACTGGCGAAATTGCGCATCCGCCAGAGTCATTTTCAAACTCGACATTCCGCCCGCCGAAGCACCCAACGCAATTCCCAAGTCAGCATCCATGGTAACCGGTCTGGGGAGGTCGCGAGCAGACGCAACATCCCCGCAGATATATCGGGGGACTAAACCACCGACCAATACAAGATCATCATGCCACGGTTCGAGAATCGGCCAGATGGTCAGTAGTGCTCCTTCTGAGACATCCATTCTCTGTGGATTATATTCGCTGTAGGTTTCGTATTTCACGGACGGCAGAATCCTTCCCAATGACGCAAGGCGTTGGCTTGATCCGGCCCGCGCAGCCCGGTCTTTTGGAGATCGATATAAACTTGAGCGTCGCTGGCTAGCGGCAGATTCTGAACGGTCTTGGTTTCTAGGAACACTCCCTCGTCGTCGGGAATCAGGAGAGTAATCTTGCCGGCATCGTTGACAGGTCGGAGGCCGAGTTTTTCCAAGGTGGCGGCTTCAGGCAAACGTGCAACGTAGGCACTAGTCACGGCGGGTTCGGTGTAAGGATGGCGTAACCAACCCGCAATCCATTGAGTGAATGCGAGGGGCACGGATTGTTCTTTGGCCCAAGACGCCAGCTGATGCGCGATTTCAATGGGGCTGCCACCGAAGACGGTGTAACGGGTAGCACTGGTGCGCCAGTTGAAATCATCCGCCTTTACCCAAGCGTCAATGAGGCCAAGCGGGTCGCGGAGGCGAAACTCGCGCGGACTTTGCTTTTCAATAAAGCCCTGACTGATGAGATGCTGGACAATGCGGGACACTAGACCCGAACTGGCTTTGGTGCGTTCAACCAGTTCACTCTGCGCCCAAACGCGATCGCGGTCGGTTAGCAAACTGCGAATAATACGTGCGCTTTTTCCGACAAAGATTTTACGCGGCTCAAGCTCAAATCGAAAATCGCGCCCAGGCAAATGGCGGCGATCCACAAGCAGTCCTTCCGACCGGAGGTAAACTCGACCGTTCAAATCAACCGCTGCCAGACGTTTTTGGCGGCAGAATTCCAGAATGCGGGTGACCAGTTCGGGCGCAACCAGCAGTGGCGGGAGCGGTTCCCTCCAAGTTGCGAGGATTGACTCAAGCTCCGGAATGCTAGGCTTCAGAGAATATACCGGCTTGAATCGGTGGTTGTGGGCATCCAGTTTCAACTCGATCCACGGAAGCCGGTCATTGGCAGAGTTTCCTGACGGCGATTGCCATGCCAGATCGGTATCATCATCAAGCAATTGCCTGAAGTGATGGATCAGCTCACTTTCATAGCGAATGATTGCGCTTTTACTGGAATTTGACGTTTTCACTATTCAGTAAGAATCTCGTATTCCAGTAAGAAATCAATCAATTCTTACTGAATTTTGATTTGTTTACTCTGTAGTAAGAATTGCCATTTTCAGTAAACTTACCACTTCTAGCCAAATAAATTTTAATTGATGTAGATGATTATGGATAGGATTCACCGTCATACCCATTCACGCGCGGGATGTCTTGCTGTCGTTGCAGGTCACAATATCTTCGTTCCCATCAGCCGCGCCGCGCGGTCTCGATTTTGGCGATGTTGATCTTGCCCATTTCCATCATTGCGGCGAAGGCGCGTTGGGCTTCAGCGCCACCGGCGGCCATCGCGTCGGTCAACACGCGTGGCGTGATTTGCCAGGAGATTCCCCAGCGGTCTTTACACCAGCCACATTGGCTTTCCTCGCCGCCGTTGCTGACAATGGCATTCCAGTAGCGATCCGTTTCCTCCTGCGTTTCGGTCGCGATCTGGAAGGAGAACGCTTCGGTGTGTTTGAACATAGGCCCGCCATTGAGGCCCAGGCACGGAATGCCGAACACGGTGAACTCCACCGTGAGGATTTCGCCTTCCTTGCCACTGGGATAGTCGTCCGGCGCTTTGTGAATCGCGGTGACCTTGCTGTCTGGAAATGTGGCGGCGTAAAAGCGCGCGGCATCTTGTGCGTCTTTATTAAACCAAAGGCAGATGGTGTTCTTGGCTTTTGTGTTGCCCATAATTTTTCCAAAACCATATCACAAATTTTTTCCATGTTCATCAGTCACGGCTGTATTGCCGATGAATTTTTCAAAATCTCACCCTATGTGGAAGGCACTCTCTTGCTAAGAATTCACGGTCATTAGAAGGCTTGCACTCCGATCGCAATCAGCAAAAATTTCCCGATGATTAAAAAATCATTCTCCTTCCTCAAGACCATGTTCGGTCTTGGTGTTTTAATAGGTTTAATTTTTTCTCCACTCACCACCTCGCACGCCGGTGGAACGAATGGCGCTGCGTCATCCGCCGCGACGATTTTGCCGGCGACGGTTTTGGCGACGAATGTTCCCGCCGGCGCATATTTCAAGATCCAAATGAACTGGCAGGCGACTCATTCGCTGGCGCAACATTACAAAGTTTTTGTTCATCTTGAAGACGCGCAGGGCCGCATGGTGGCGCAAGCAGATCATGAGCCGGACATCGCGACGGATTCGCCAGACTGGCGCGGAAAAATCAGTTACGCGATCACCGCCAGTTTTCCCACGAACACTTTCGATGGCGATTATCGCGTGGTCGCTGGTCTTTATGACAAAGGCGACCGCGTGGAACTCCTCGCTGCGCCGGGCGTAAAAAGTTTGCCTTGGTTCGCTTACGAGATCGGCGTCGTGCACGTGGATCACACCGCGCCGAAGCCGCGAGCCGACACTGAAGGCGCGTTGACTTTGGATTTGACCGGTTACAAAACGACGTTTGAAGAAAAATTCACCACGCAGCTCGACGTGTCGCCGCACGGACCGGGCACGCGCTGGACGGCGCACACACCGTGGAACGGAGATTTTGGCGATGCGGCGTTTGCTGATCCGACAAATGGATTTCCGTTCACGATTTCCAACGGCGTGTTGCGAATCGAAGCGCGCAAAGAAGCCAATGGCCGCTGGCGTGCCGGATTGCTGGCATCAAATGATCGCGAGGGTCACGGGTTCTCGCAGCAGTATGGTTATTTTGAGATGCGCGCAAAACTGCCCGCCGGCGATGGCGTGTGGCCGGCATTTTGGCTGAGTTCTTCCCCGGTCGGCGCGAGTCCCAATATTGAAATTGATGTGATGGAATTTTACGGCGACCCAAAAGGTTCATATATGTCCACGGTTCACGTCTGGAAACCCGGGCCGCATCGCGGCATCGGGCATCAAGTCGTCACGCGCCCGCTGGAGGCAAGCGATGATTTTCACCGTTACGGCGTGATGGTCACTGCCGAATGGATCACGATGTATTTCGATGGCGTGGAAGTTTGGAAAACCAAGACGCCGCTGGAACATCAGCGCCCCCTGATGCTGTTGCTCAACCTTGCACTCGGCGGCGGCTGGCCGATTGAGCACACGCCGAATCCGTCGTTCATGGACGTGGATTATGTTCGCGTCTATGCGAAATAATTTTTTTATCTGTCACCCTTAAAAAAGTTTCGCGTCCGCAGATCGCTCATTACAATAAATTCCATGACTCCGCCCACGAAACATTCCGTTGTTCATACTCAAATCATTTGCGCTCTGATTTGGTTTGTTTTTTTTGTGCGCTGACTTGTCGCGTGCAAATGCCCGATCCACCCGGACAGGTGAAGCCGGGCGAAACGCCGAAGAATGAAGCGTATCTGTTCGCGCACATGATAGAGGGCGATTATGGGCGGCTTTATTACAGCGTCAGTCTGGACGGATTGCATTGGACGCCGCTCAACGGCGGCAAACGGGTCTTCGAAGAATATCACGGTCATGCGGATATTTGTCGCGGGCCGGATGGACGTTATTATCTCGTGGGCAATCGCGGCGATGACAAGCCGGACATCAACTTCTGGGTATCGGATGATTTGATAAATTGGCAGAAATTCAGCGACTACACGCCTGGCCTCAAAAGCATCCCGAATTGCACGAACATCCTGATGCGCATCGGCGCGCCGAAATTATTTTTCGATGACGCGAGCCGGCAGTTTGTTTTGACGTGGCATACGACGCATGACTTGGGCAAAACAGATTTGCCGGAACCTTACTGGGCCGGCCAGCGGACGATTTATGTGACGTCCAAAGATTTGAAAATTTTCTCCGCGCCGCCGCGCGGCTGTTTGAAAATTGGGACATGGCGACCATTGATGCTTTCATTCGTCGCGAGGGCGGCAAGTATTACGCGATCATCAAGGACGAACGTTATCCCACGCTGGAATGGACGACGGGCAAGAAGATCCGCATTTGCAGTTCCACGAATTTGCTCGGGCCTTACAGCGAACCCGGACCATCCATCAGTCCAGGATTTCGCGAGGCGCCGACGTTGATCCCGTCGCCCGACGGCACGGCGTGGTATCTTTACTACGAACAATATCCGGGAGTTTCTTGCGGCCTTTCAATCGCATCGCATTTGAGCGGACCGTGGTTTCAAGCGTCGGGAGCGACGTTGACAGGCGGTTGGGATAAATATGTGATGACGCCGCACGCGCGGCACGGTTCGATGCGCGTGATTTCGCGGAAAGAATACGACGCGCTGGTGGAACACTTCGGAAAATAATGCGCCGACTTGCATTCATTGTGGCGATAGAGTTTTACGATCGGCTTTAGCGCCATGTCAGGACTTGGAAGTATCATGGCATTTGCATATCCTTGCCCAACACATGTCAATTCGCTGCAAACAAATCTGCCTTCAGTTGGGCGTTGCGCTTGGTCTCATGATTTCAGCCCGCGCAAAGGATTTGCCGATCGGCCATTTTGGAACAAATAATTATAGTGACTGGGTCGCTACTGGAAATGCATTTCAGTTTGGTCCCGCAGCGGGGGAAACATGGATGCACATTTTGGAAGTGGAAAATGCCGACAACGACATGGTGATCAGCAGCGAAAAAACCGCCGACAGCCAAGACGACCACCCGCAAGGCGCGCTGACTTCGCCGGAATTTTCCCTTGAACGAAAATATATTTCCTTCCGCATCGCCGGGGGCGACTACGAACATGACGCATGCATCAATCTTTTGATCGCCGGAAAAGTCGTGCGCAGCGCAACGGGTTGGCGCAGTGATCGTCTATCGCCAGCGAGTTGGGATGTCAGCGCGTGGCGCGGCCAACAGGCGCGCATGCAAGTCGTAGATGCTTCGAGTGGCGATTGGGGACATATCAATGTGTCGCGCATCAGACAGACCGATGCGCCGGAGCGATTGCCGGTTGAAACGGGACCGCTTTATCACGAAGCGTTGCGACCGCAATTTCATTTCACCGCGCGACAATGGGCGATGTCGCGTTTGAATCCCGGCCAGCGGCAGGAAGGCTGGGTCAATGATCTCAATGGTTTGATCTATTACGACGGCGAGTATCATCTATTTGCGCAACGCTGGGCCAAATGCTGGATTCATGCCGTCAGCCGCGATCTGATTCACTGGACGGAACTTGACCCGGCGTTTTGGGAAGAGGAATCCGGCAGCGGCGTTCAATCCGGCACCTGCGTGGTGGATTATCAAAATACTTCCGGCCTGTCGCCTGACCCGAAAAATCCCGCGATGGTGGCGTTTTATCCGCGCTGGAATAATCGTGAGCAATGCATCGCCTACAGCCTGGATCACGGGCGCAGTTGGAAACACTACGAGAAAAATCCGATCCTTGTTCATCCGGAGCGTGATCCGAAAGTGTTTTGGTATGCGCCCGGCAATCATTGGGTGATGATGCTCTACGGCGACGGGCAATATCACATTCTCACTTCCACCAATCTGTTGAGCTGGCAGGACGAACATCATCCGATCAAAGATAGTTTTGAGTGTCCGGACTTTTTTGAACTGCCGGTGGACGGCGATCGCAGCCGGATGAAATGGGTGCTGATCCAGGGTAACGGCAATTATTCCATCGGCACGTTTGACGGCGTCGAATTCAAGGAAGAAACCGGACGGCATCCTTGCGATGTGGGACCCAATTTTTATGCAACGCAATCCTGGCATAACACCGACACCGGCGACGGGCGACGCATCCAGGTCGCGTGGATGCGGGGTCCAAATTTTCCGGACATGCCATTCAACCAGCAGATTTCGTTTCCCTGCGAACTGACTTTGCATGACACCAAAGATGGCTTGCGCATTTTCCGTCGGCCAATCCCGGAAATTTCCCGGCTGCACGATGGCGAAGATGTCTGGACCAACCGCACTTTACAGGCGGATCAAACCCTGCCACTGGAACCGGCGGGACAATTGTTTCACCTCAAGGCCGAAGTGGAAATCTCCGAGGGCGCGAAGTTGATTTTCAAGATTCGTGGCGCTTCCGTGACGTTGACGCAAAAAACTCTTGAATCGGACAATGTGCCGGCCAGCGTAGGTGGCCAGATTCAAACGGTCGAAATTTTGGTGGATCGCGCTTCGATCGAAGTGTTCGTCAATGATGGCGAAATTTCTTCCACCCGTTTTTTCCTGCCGGGTGAAAATGGCCTTTCGGTCAAAGCAGAGAACGGCAGCGCCCGCATCAAATCACTGACCGTTTTCCCGCTCAAATCCGCATGGCCGGCCGTGATTGACGCCAACTGATTTGACTGGCTGGTTTCAAGATGGATTGGGCGTAGCTTTTAAACATCTTTTAACTGCGCTGACATGGCTCGATACGAAAACTGATTCCTGCTTGCGCCATTGGTTGGGTGCGGTAGATTCGCTTTCGGTAACTGTGGAATCTCCCAACCAAAGGAAAATCAAATGAATATCAAAGCCCTCGCTGCATCGGGCGCCAAACAGGCGCTGCAACCGTTTGAATATAATCCC
This sequence comes from Methylacidimicrobium fagopyrum, assembly GCA_026225255.1. Taxonomy (GTDB): domain Bacteria; phylum Verrucomicrobiota; class Verrucomicrobiia; order Limisphaerales; family UBA11358; genus UBA11358. Next base: position 23,253 of record JAMFSJ010000065.1, read on the forward strand.
GGCCCGCTCGGCAGCGAGCAGGTGGAGATCGCCGTGGAAAGCTGCGGCGTTTGCCACAGCGATCTTTCGATGCTCGACAACGATTGGGGCATGACAACGTATCCCTTTGTGCCCGGCCACGAAGTCATCGGCAAAGTCGTCGCGCTCGGCGAACACACGAAGCGCGTGAAAATCGGCGATCGCGTGGGGCTCGGTTGGTTCTCCGGCAGTTGCGGCGAATGTGCACAATGCCTTTCCGGCAATCAAAATCTCTGTCTCAAAGTAGAAAGCACCATCATCGGCCGGCACGGTGGATTCGCCACGCGCGTGCGGGCGCAGTGGACTTGGTGCACCCCGCTGCCCGAAGGCGTGGACGCCGGCAAAGCCGGGCCATTGCTCTGCGGCGGCATCACGGTTTTCAATCCCATCGTGCAATGCGGCATCAAGCCCACGGACAGCGTGGCCGTCATCGGCATCGGCGGGCTGGGTCACATGGCGCTGAAATTTTTGCGCGCCTGGGGTTGCGATGTCACGGCATTCACCACCAGTGATTCAAAGCGCGAAGAAGCGTTGCGGTTGGGGGCGCATCGCACTTTGAATTCACGCAACAACGATGAACTGGCCAAGGCTGCCGGTAGTTTCGATTTCATCTTGAACACGGCCAACGCGGATCTGGATTGGAACACCTACATTGCTGCGCTGAAACCCAAAGGTCGCCTGCACACCGTCGGGGCCGTGCCGTCACCGATGGCGCTGGCCGCTTTTCCGTTGATTCTGGGTCAAAAATCGCTCTCCGGTTCGCCGCTCGGCAGCCCCGCAACGACGGACTCCATGTTGCAATTCAGCGCGCGCCACGGCATCGCGCCGACGACGGAAACTTTCCCGATGTCGCGCGCCAATGATGCCTTGGAACATCTTCGTTCCGGCAAGGCGCGTTATCGCATCGTGCTTACGAATGATTTGAAGTGAGATGGATGGTGCGTATGCCGTATTTGACGGACTGAATCCGTTTCAATTTCTAAGTCGCAGAATGGTTTTCTCAGCTTAGCATCGGCCCCATGAAATTGTTTAAAACCATTTTGCGATGGCGCGCAATGTTCATGAAAATTGCGCTGCTTTTGGTTTTTCTCGTCACCAGCACGATGGGTTTTGCGCAAATGCCGAATCCGCCCGGACAGGTGACGAAAAAGACTTTTTACTTGAGCGTAACAAGATTAAGGGATTAGGATAAATAGCACGGTGGCGATAATTAAATTTGCATGTTAATTTTTGTAAACCATTGTGATTTGGCAGTTTAGTATCTTAACCCAAATGTTTAATGTTTAATGTTGCCGCACATGCGATTTGATGGACGGATGGACGATTCTCAAAAGACTGCCAACGGATTGCGCGATGATCCGATCACGGGTTCATTTTCATCAACCGGACAAGGACGGGACAAGGTCCTGCTGGAATACGATCCCATTTTAAAAGAATCTCTCCGCCACAAATGCGTTCAGCAATTGTTTGAAGAACAGGCGGCGCGCACGCCGGATGCCGTAGCCTTGGTTTTTGAAAACCAGCAGTTGACCTACCAAGCCCTTAATCAACGCGCCAACCAGCTGGCCCGGCATTTGCAACTGCGCGGAATCGGGCCCGACGTGCTGGTCGGCATCTGTCTGGAAAACTCGCTGGAATTACTGGTGGCGATTTTTGGGGTCTTAAAAGCCGGCGGAGCCTATGTGCCGCTGGATCCCAGCTATCCACCGGACCGGCTTGCTTACATGCTGGAGCAAACCCATGCGCCAGTGCTGATTCAAGCGGGGATGCTGGCCGCCCAATTCAACGCCCCACGTGCCGTTGAAGTCGTGCACCTCGATGCTGATTGGCCGGCGATTTCCAGCCATGACTCAACCAACCTGCCTCCGCTGGCTACTCCCGGTAATCTGATTTATGTCATTTTTACTTCCGGTTCAACGGGTCAGCCCAAGGGCGCGGCCATCCGCCACGCCGGGTTTTCCAACTTGCTGGACTGGTTTGTCACGGATTTCAATATCAGCAGCACCGATCGCACCCTGGTCTGCAGCTCCCTGAGCTTTGATCTTACCCAGAAAAACTTCTTCGCCACGCTCTTGCGCGGTGGCGGACTTTATTTGTGCCCGCCCGGTCCCTATGACGCCGCTTTGATTGCCCGGCTGATCGCCGATCACGGGATTACCTTGATCAATTGCACCCCGAGCGCCTTTTACCCGCTCGTGGAACAAGCCGGCAAACAGCCCTTTCTGTCTCTGGCCTCTTTGAGACTGGTTTTTCTTGGTGGTGAAACCATTTCCATCCCCCGCCTCCGGCCCTGGCTAAATGATCCCTCATGCAGCGTCGAAATCATCAATACCTATGGTCCGACCGAAGGCACGGACATCTGCGGTTTTTACCGACTAACCCGGGAGAATTTGGATCGCCATGATTTCGTGCCTTTGGGCCGGCCGATCTATAATGTTCAACTCGTTATTGTGGACGACTCCTTCCAGCTTTGTCCGGACGGGACGCCGGGTGAACTATGCATTGGCGGGGTTGGCGTTGGTGCGGGTTACCTCAACGATCTGGAAATGACGAAGGCAAAATTCCTGCCCAATCATTTTTCCGCTGTTTCTGGCAAATACATTTACCGCACCGGCGACCGCGTGCGGATGCTTCCTGACGGCAACCTCGAATTTCTCGGTCGGCTGGACCATCAAGTGAAAATCCGGGGTTTCCGGATTGAACTGGGTGAGATTGAATCAGCGCTAAACAACCATCCCAATGTCCAAGGCGCGGTGGTCATCACCCTTGCCGACCAGCGAGGTGAAAAAATTCTGGCCACCTACCTCGTTGCGCGCAGCCAGCCGGCTCCCGCAGTTTCTGAACTGCGCCAGTTTCTACAAGCCACGCTGCCGGATTACATGGTGCCGTCGGTGTTCGTTACGTTGGAATCCTTCCCGTTGAATCCCAATGGAAAAGTGGACCGTAAGGCACTGCCGGTTCCTTCGATTGATGGTTCGGCGTGGAACGCCGGGTTCATGGCACCCAGTTTGCCAACTGAAGTGCGGTTGGCGGCAATTTGGTCAGAAGCTTTTGGCCGGAAGCAAATCAGCATCAGGGATAACTTCTTTGAACTCGGCGGCCATTCCCTCCTGGCCATCCAGCTTGTCTGCGAAATTAAACGGCAAATGGCGTTCGATTTGCCGGTGCGTATACTGTATCAGCATCCGACCATTCAAGAATTGGCGAAGATTCTACCGGCTCAACAATTCACGAAGGGAAAGCCTGAACTGATCCAACTACAGGCGGGCAATTCGGGCCCGGAAGTTTTTTTCCTCGTTGATGAAGGCAGCCTGGGTTTATTCAAGTTGTCCCACTTCATGGATAAAGGCCTGGCAATATTTGCCTCGGTTGTGCCTTTGCCGGAATCGGCATTAAGTGCTTCCGCTAAAAAACAGTTTTCCGCTTTGCCCAGCATGGAGGATTTGGCCACCCAACATGCGGCCTCGATCCGAAAACGCAATCCGGTGGGCGGCGTGATATTGGCTGGCCACTGTTTCGGTGGCATGCTTGGGTTTGAAGTGGCCCGGCAGTTGCACGAGTCTGGAATACAAGTTAAAGCGGTTTTATTACTAGATACTTGGATGGCGCAGACCACCTTCGTTTGGCGGAAAAAAGCCTGGCTCCGGGAACACTTGGGAAAATTGCAGGAACAAGGACCGCTATATCTCTGGCGCAAGGGCAAACGCAGAATCAAACTGGAAAAAATAGAATTAGCCGCCAGGCTGGAGCTGGCCATCAGTAATAATTTCAATGTGCATGTGCCATGGGTGATCATCGCCAGGATCTACGAGCACGCCATGAGCGGCTATCGGCCAAAACCACTGTCAGTCCGCGGCATGCTGTTTGTGTCCCAAGATGATTGGTTATCAAATGCGTATCGGTCGTTGGATGACAGTCTGGGAGCGAATAAAGTGTTTACGGACGGGGTGGAAGTGACCAATGTGCCGGGAAATCATGTAACGGTTCTAAATGAAGAACACTTGCCAATACTCGCAGCACATTTCGGAAAATATTTGAAACAATTTTGACGAGCGTGAGCGAGAGAACGCAGTGGCTTGAAAAGTCCGAATCCCAGACTCTTGAGCGGTTTGAAATCCACGTCTGGCGAATCAGCCTGCTTCAGAACACGGCGCTAACAGCGCGTTTGGAAAGCTGCTTGATTCCCGCCGAGCACCAGCGCGCCGGGCGTTTTCATTTCGCGAAAGACCGGGAGCGATTTGTCATCCGGCGGGCGGTTCTGCGACATTTATTGGGTAGTTGCTTGGATGCTGATCCGGCGGCTATTGGCCTGCTAAATACCATTCACGGCCAGCCTTTTCTTGAACCTCAGGAAAACCCCCATGGTCTTCAATTCAGTTGCAGCCATTCGGCGGATTTGGCCTTGATCGCCGTTGCGCGGGGGCAAAAAGTCGGGATTGATTTGGAATTTCACCGTCCCTTGCCTGAGTCGGAAGAACTGGCCGCCACGTTTTTTTCCGCTCTGGAAATTGCTGAATTAGCCAAGGTGCCGGCTGCGCTCAGGGAAAAAATTTTCTTCGACTGCTGGACGCGCAAAGAAGCCTTCGTCAAGGCGATTGGACTGGGGCTGTCGTTTCCACTCAACCGCTTTTCAGTTCCGCTATTATCGAATCCGCCCGCAACCCGCCAGTTGGTGCAGCATGATTCCCCGAGCTTAAACAACCTGTTCGTTCAATCGCTGGAGGTCAGCCCCCACTGCTCGGCCGCCCTTGTCTTCGAGGATAAGGAGGCCATCGTAAAATGCTTTGATTGGAGTCCTTCACGGTCAATCTGAAACGAAAAAGCCGCGAGCGCGGGAGGTCCGGCGACGGCGGCGAGCGGGCGAAGAAAATTGCTTCCAGCACGCGGACGGTGTAGAAAATCGCAAACCATGATTCTCCCACCGCGCGTCGCGTTACCTTGCCTGCTGGCATTTCTCTATCTGCCGGCCGTATTGCCAGGGGTTGCTGAAACCAATCTGGCCCCGCAAACCTTGAATCTAAATGGCCATGCTGGCGGCGTGCGTTTCGACGGCATTGGCGTGGTCAACGGTGGCGGGGCAACCTCGGTGTTGCTCAAGGATTATCCGGAGCCGCAGCGCAGCCAGATTCTCGACCTGGTCTATAAACCTAAGTTCGGCGCTTCCGTGAGCGCGCTGCTGGTGGAAATTCCCGGCGACGGCAATGCGACGCAGGGTTCCATGCCCAGTCACATGCATACCCGCGATGACCTCGATTATTCGCGGGGCTACACGTGGTGGCTTTTGCAAGCCGCCAAACAGCGTAATCCCGATCTCACGCTGGATGGCGCCGCGTGGAGCGTTCCCGGTTGGGTTGGCAACGGAGAGTTCTGGTCGCAGGGTGCGGCGGATTATTATGTGAAATGGCTTCAGGGACTCCGCCAGGTTTACGGAATGGAGTTCGACGCCCTCGGTTGCCGCAATGAAAAAGGCGTTAGTTTTGACTTCGCGGAAAAACTCCGGGCCACGCTTGATGCCAACGGCTTTGAAAAAGTTAAAATCCACGCCTTTGATAATTGGCCGTCGAACAAATTTGATTTCGTCAAGGATATGGCCGTTGATGAAAAACTGCGCGCTGCCATTGATATCCTCAGCGCGCATACTTTGGCGGAAATCCCGGCTTCGGTGGAAGTGCGTGCGTTGGCCGCCCAGATGCATAAGCCCATTTGGAATACCGAGGAACATGTTTATCTGCCGGGATTCGACTGCGCGATCGGCATCGTGAAGGCTTTCAATGAGAATTTTCTTCACAGTGGCGTCACCAAAATTGTGAACTGGTATGACATCGCCGGGGTTTATCCGCTCGAACCTTATTCGGAAGATCCGGCCATGTTGCTGGCGCGTTCGCCGTGGAGCGGTCATTACGAAGTCCGCGCGGCGTTGTGGGGCTACGCTCACTACGGACAATTCACCAAAGTTGGCTGGCAATATCTCAACGGCGGCTGCGGCGAGCTCCAAGGCGGCGGCACTTTTGTGACGTTGAAATCCCCGGGCGATGATTACACTGTCATCTTGGAGACGAAGGGGGCGACGACGGCGCAGTCCCTCCGTTTTCAAATTGGCGACGGCTTGTCGGAGCGAGAACTTTGTGTCTGGCGCAGCAATGCGAAGGAACAATTCATCCAGCAAGCGGGTATCAAACCGGTGAAGGGCGCGTTTACTCTGACGCTGGAAGCCGATTCCATTTATTCGCTCTCCACCACTACGGGACAGCAGAAAGGTTCCTTCGATAATATTCCCGCGCCTAAACCGTTTCCGTTTCCTTATTACGAAACGTTCGACGAATATTCCCCGCCCAAAGCGTATGGCTACCTGCCGCGCTATACGGCTGATATCGCCGACGTATTCGAGATCGCTGACCGCCCGGATAAAAACGGAAGCTGCCTGCGACAAGTCGTTTCGGTGCGCCCGAATTCGTGGGCACCGGAGTATCTGCCTTATACCATTCTCGGCGATGACCAGTGGCAAAACTATGAAGTTAGCGCCGATGTTTACTTAAACTCGGGTGACTCGGCGTCCGTCATGGGCCGCGTCAATAACGTTGGCTACGGATATGGTTCCATTCCCAAAGGATACTATTTGCAACTGGCCGATCATGGTCGCTGCGAGTTAGTTGTCATTCGCGGCAAGGTGGACAAAAAGAAGTCGGTAGGCGACCCCGAACAACAGGCGCTTATCAAGGCTGGAAAAGATGACGGCGAAGGCGGAATAAAAGTTTTGGGAACCATCCAGCTTCCCGCTATCAGTCCCAACCAATGGCATAATCTGAAGCTCCGGTTCGCGGATGCCACTATTACCGGCTTCGTGGATGATAAAATGATGTTGAACGCAACCAACACGCTTTACTCGCACGGCCTGGTCGGCCTGATGGCCGGTGGCGATAAACAGAAGCTCAGCACGCCTTATTTTGACAATGTATTGATCAAAGCGATTAACGCGCCGACGCCGGCTCCGGCCATCCCTTTGCCCGGTCAATCGGCGCTTTATACTGCGGGGAAGCAGGCGCCTTGAGCGGTTTTGATCTAAGCTGGCGTGAAGAAATTTGAAGCGCGGTCTAAACGTGGTAGTGTGGCTTCCAATAACATTATGGAAATAAAAAGAAATGGTTCGTTGCCCTCTAACAAAGGCCCGGCCGATTGGTTCACGGGCACGGTGCGGATTGATTCGCCGTTTAAAGGAACCGACCCGGCGCGGATCGGCGGCGCGATCGTCACGTTCGAGCCCGCCGCGCGCACGGCATGGCATACGCATCCGCTGGGGCAGACGTTGATCGTTACCGCCGGTTGCGGTCGAGCGCAACGCTGGGGCGGACCGATTGAAGAAATTCGTCCGGGCGACATCGTCTGGTTTCCGCCGGGCGAAAAGCATTGGCACGGAGCGACGCCCACCACGGCGATGACCCATATCGCCATCGCCGAGTCGCTCGATGGCAAAGTGGTTGATTGGTTGGAGCCGGTCAGTGACGAGCAATACAGTGTTTTAACTTAACGTCGGCGCCGCGCCGTTGCCACCCCTCTTCACCGCGAATGCTGCAAGAACCAGTCGAAGATTTCCGGGGTCGCAAAGGTTTGCGTCCAGCAATCGTGTTGCGCTTCGGGATAGACGGTCAGTTTCACGTTTGGATCGCCGAGTTTTTGCATGAGGTCAACCATGCGACGCGATTCGTCCGTCGGCACAACGGGATCTTTGCCGCCGTGAAACGCCCAGATTGGCAAATTTAATAACGCCGTTCGCCGCGCTCCGCCCGCGAGATAAGGCGTGATATAATCACCGCCGCCGCACAACGGCGCGATGGCTGCAAAACGTTCGGGATACGTTAGACCGAGACTCCACGTGCCGTAACCGCCCATGCTCAAGCCGGTCAGATAAACGTGATGCAGATCCACCGCATATTTTTTCTCTACGTCATCGAGCAACGCGAGCAACAGGTCATCCGACCAGATTTTGCCATCGGGACATTGCGGCGAAACCACGATGAACGGAAAGTTCGTCAGATGCGTATCCACTTTCGGCGGGCCATGTTTGGCGACCATCCAGATGTCTGAGCCGCGTTCACCCGCGCCGTGCAAAAAGAAAATCAGCGGCCAATGCTTGCCGGAGCTCACGTTGTAATCCTCCGGTAAATACAAGAGATAATCCGCAGACAATACCCGCGTCTGCGTCACGGAAAAATGTTGGGCGGTTTGCGTTCCGCTGGAATCGGTGGCGGATGTATTTTTCACCGTGCTGCAGGCAGACAGACTCAGCAGCAAGGGTAGAAGCAGGCAGAGATTTAATTTTTTCATGATGTGATCAGGTGTATTGAAAGCTTTCAGTCATCTTAAAACTTTTTTATGCCGACGCAATTCTCTTTGCGCCAATCAGCGGCTTGGAACAACATCTGCCGATGATTCCACAACGTTGGCTGCGTATCATTCCCGTCGCTTTGGTGATGTATACGATCGCGTATGTGGACCGCACGAATGTCTCGCTCGCGCTGGATCCGAAAATCTCGTCCTTGATGCGTGATCTGCTCATGGATGACCGGATGAAAGGGCAGGCGGCGGGAATTTTCTTCCTCGGCTACGTTCTGTTGCAAATGGCCGGCGGTCATCTGGCCGGTCGTTGGAGCGCCAAAAAACTCGTCAGTCTTTGTCTGATTTTTTGGGGCGTATGCGCCGTCGGCTGTGGTCTGGCGAAGACTTTTTATCAATTTGAAATCATGCGCGTCCTGCTCGGCGTTTCGGAAAGCTGTGTTTTTCCCGCCACGGTAGTATTGCTCGCCCATTGGTTTCCCAGTGCGGAACGCGCGCGGGCAAATGCGTTTTGGAATCTCTGTCAGCCGCTGGCGGTCGTCGCGTCCGCGCCGATCACGGGCTGGCTGCTGGGTGCTTACGGTTGGCAAACCATGCTCATGTTGGAAGGTGCGCTGCCGTTCCTCTGGCTGCCGGTCTGGTGGTTTTTTATCAGCGATCGTCCGCGCGATGCCAAATGGATTTCCACTGAAGAGCGGGATTATTTGGAGGCAAAACTTTCGGCGGAAGCGGCGCAATTGGAGCCCGTGAAAAAAATTCCATTCTGGCAACGGCTTTTGCGACGGGAGATTTTGGTGATGATCGTCATAAATTTTTTGCACAACTCGGCGGCTTACGGTTGCATGGCTTTTTTCACGGACAGTTTGAAGTCGAGAAAGTTTAGCGCCGTGGAATATGGTTTTCTCTTTGCCGCACCGTATGCCGTGACGGCGATTATCATGGTGCTCAACTCCTGGCATTCGGATAAAACCCGCGAACGGCGCGGTCACATCGCGTTTGTTTACACGCTGAGCGGTGTAAGCTTGGTTTTCAGCGTGCTGACGAAAGAGCATTTTTGGTTGTCCTACGCGTTCCTGTGTCTGGCGATTCCCGGTCCGTTTGCCGCGCTCGCGCCGTTCTGGGCGATCCCGACCGAAACACTGCCGCAAAATGTTTTTGGTCCAGTCATCGGTCTCGTCAATGCGTTGGGCAACACCGGCGGATATTTTGGCCCGGCGATTGTCGGCCTGCTCGCGAAGGAATATGGCAGCACCGCCATTCCGTTCACCGCGCTGGGAATCGGTCTGTTGATCGCGGCGGCACTGGCGTTTTTGCTGCCGAAAAGCGTTGAGGCGGTTCCAAAGGTGGCACAGGCGTCTCGCCTGTAAAATCCGGCGTCTCGCCGGATTTCGTTTGTGGCTGACGTTGGTGGTTGGTTTGCGCGAACCAAAGACCAGCCGCGATTTCAGGCGGTTTTGGGCGAGACTTCCAAAACGCTACCCTAAAATGTTTTTGGTTCGGTGATCGACCTCGTCAATGCGCTGGGAATCGGTCTATTGATCGCAGCGGCACTGGTATTTTGTTGCCGAAAAGCGTTGCGGCAGTTCCAAAGGTGGCACAGGCGTCTCGCCTGTAAAATCCGGCGTCTCGCCGGATTTCGTTTATGGCTGACGTTGGTAGTTGGTTTGCGCGAACCCAAAACCAGCCGCGTTCTCAAACGGTTTTGGGCGGGACGCCCGAAACAACAGGCCGGAGGCCTGTGCCACCCAGAGAATAAAATAATTCTTCGATGATTTTTTCAGCCGGCAGCGCGCAATCAAAAATCAATGCATCGGCCGGTGCTTCAAGAATGGCAAACTGACTTTCTAACAACGTCGGCGGCATGAAATGCCCGTGTCGTTTTTTCAACCGTTCGCTAATCAATTCACGTGAGCCGGTTAAATGCACAAACCGGACACGCGGGTCATTCGCCGCCAGTTCTATGCGATATTTCGCTTTCAAGGCCGAGCAGGTCAGCGCGGTGAGTTGGTTTTTTGCCAGCGAACTGAGGATGATTTTTCGCAAGGCGGCCAGCCATTGTTCGCGATCGGCATCCGTCAGGGGAATTCCCGCGCGCATCTTGGCGATGTTTTCTGGTGGATGAAAATCGTCGCCTTCAAAAAAAACGGCTCCAGATTTTTCAGCGAACAACTTGGCGATGGTCGTCTTGCCGCTGCCGGCCACTCCCATGAAAATCAAAACAACCGGACGCGTTGGCGCTTCGCTGTTCACATGATTTTCAATTTCGGTAAATCCTGCGAATCAATCAATCCAACCGGTTCCTGCTTTGCATTTACGACGATCAAATCGTCAATATTGCGTTCGTTGAAAATCTTCAGTGCTTCGACGGCCAACGCGGTTTCTAGAATGCGAATCGGATTCTGCGTCATGATTTTCTTGAGCGGTTGCGCCAGCAAATCGTCGCCGCTGGCCATGTGCCGGCGAAAATCGCCATCGGTGAAAACGCCTACAAGTTTGCCACGCGCATTGACGACGCTCAAGCTGCCGGACTTCGCCTGCGTCATCACGAGCAACGCTTCTTTCACGGAAAGATTTTCACTGGCGATGGCATTGCGGTTGCCAGTGCGCATGATTTCGCCGACGCGCAGAAGCATGGCGCGACCAATGGCGCCACTCGGATGATGCTTGGCAAAATCCTTTTGGGTGAAGCCACGCGCGTCGAGCACGGCCATCGCCAATGCATCACCGAGCACGAGCATTGCCGTGGTGCTACTCGTCGGCGCGAGATTGAACGGACAGGCTTCTTTTGGAATTTTGACGTTCAATGAAACATCACTGTGCTTGGCGAGCGACGATTTGGCGTTGCCGGTAAACGAAATGATTTTGACGGAAAAACGTTTGAAGGCGGGGATCAGATTCAGCAATTCATCCGATTCGCCGGAATAGCTCAAGGCGAGAATCACATCGCCATCATTGACGATTCCGAGGTCGCCGTGCAGTGCGTCCACGCTGTTGAGCACCACGCTGGTTGAGCCGGTGCTGGTCAGCGTGGCGGCGATTTTCTGGCCGACGTTGCCGGATTTGCCGATGCCGACGATAACGATTTTTCCACGTTGCTTGAGCGCGGCGATGATCGTTTCAACCGCGTTGGCGAACGACGCATCGAGCTGGGCGCGGACGGCTTTGAGCGCGGCCAGTTCGATGTCAAAAACTTCGCGGGCTTTGGCGAGATGATTCACGTGAAAAGAATGAGCGGATTGATCGCTTAATTCAATCACGAAGCAAACGCTCAAAACGCCGACTTCACCAAGCCGCCGTCCACGCGCAACGCCGCGCCGTTCGTGCCGGACGAAAGCGGACTGCAAACGTAAGTCACGAGGTTGGCGATTTCTTCAGTGGTCTCAAAACGTTTGAGCAACGACGTTGGACGGATCTTTTCAAAGAATTCTTTTTCAAATTCTTCAAACGGTTTGCCGCCGCTTAATTTACTCACAAATTCATCTACGCCATCGGAACGCGTCGGGCCGGGCAGCACAGAATTCACGGTCACGCCGGTGCCGACGGTCAACTCGGCGAGTCCACGGGCAACGGCGATCTGCGCGGTTTTGGTCATGCCGTAATGGATCATTTCCCCCGGAATCTGCAATGCGCTTTCGCTGCTGATGAAAATAATTCGGCCCCAGTTGCGCGCAATCAAGCCGGGGAAATAAGCACGACTCAAACGCACGCCGCTCAGGACGTTCACGTCAAAAAAGCGCTGCCAATCAGCGTCGGGAATTTCAACGAACGGTTTCGGTTCAAAGATGCCAAGATTGTTGACGAGGATCTCCACGTCGGGAAATTTTTTCACGAGGGTTTCCGTAGCTTTCGCATCGGATAGATCGCCGGCGAACGATTCCAGTTTGGCAGTGGGAACGGCGGCTTTGATTTTGGCGACGGCTTCCGTGACGGATTTTTCCGCACGGCCATTTATAATGACGCGGGCGCCTTCCCGTGCGAGTGAAGTGGCAATGGCGAGGCCGATGCCTTTGGTCGAGCCAGTGACGAGGGCGAGTTTATTTTCCAATTGTAGATTCATAGTGAAATGAAACTGCCTGCGAACTGGCATTTGTCAAATAGGGAAGGTTTTAGGTTATGACGCGGTTTGAAGGGTATGGACATCGCGCTGCGATGTCCCCGTCGCCGAGCGGAGCGTCAGGCGACGGAATTGGATGTGGTTGCGGAGTCTATTGTCAGTTCGTTGCGCCGCAGCCCGGCGCGGACAGCGCAGCGCACCTTCTCTACCAGTTCAATCCACGTTCGGATACGAGCCGAGAATTTTCACGAAATTGCAATGCTCCCCCAGCACGGCGATGGCTTTGGCAACCTTGGCATCTTGATAATGGCCAGCGCAATCGATGAAGAAGAAATATTCCCACGCTTTGCGTTTGCTCGGGCGCGATTCGATCTTCGTCATGTTGATCTTGAATTTGCGGAAGGCAGCGATGGCGGAATGCAGCGCGCCGGATTTGTCCGCCACGCTGACCATCAGGCTCGTGCGGTCGTCGCCAGTCGGTGGACTGCATTGGCGTCCGAGCACGAGAAAACGCGTGGCATTGGCGGCGTTGTCCTGAATGTCTTGTTCCAAAATGCGCAGGCCGTATTTTTCAGCGGCCAGCACGCCACCGAGCGAGGCGGAAAACTTTTCTTTCGAGGCGAGTTCAGCGGAACGCGCGTTGGACGACGTCTCGACGATTTCTGCGCGTGGTAAATTTTTTGCGATCCACCCGCGGCATTGCGCGAGCGATTGCGGATGCGCATAAAGTTTTTTGATCTGCGTCAGCTTGGAATTGCTCATCAAGCATTGCTGCACGGGCAGGACGATCTGCGAAACGATTTTCAGATCGCTGTCCACAAACATGTCGAGCGTATGGGTGACGACGCCTTCGGTGGAATTTTCCACGGGCACGACGCCGTAATCCGCGCGTTTTTTGCTGACCTCGATGAACACGTCCGCGATGGTTTTCTGCGACGCATATTTGAGGCTGGAACCGAACCGGCGGATCGCGGCCTGATGCGTGAAGGTCGCTTCCGGCCCGAGATACGCGATGGTCATGGTCTTCTCAAGCGCGAGGGCGCTGGACATGATTTCGCGATAAATGGCGCGGAGTTGCTCGTCGGTCATCGGTCCGGCGTTGTGGCCGCAGACGCGTTCGAACACGGCGCGTTCACGGTGCGGCGCATAAATTTCCTCGCCCGCAGCCATCTTGATTTCGCCGATGGCAAGGACGTGCTGCGTGCGTTGATTGAGCAGTTTGACGATCTGGGCGTCGAATTGATCAATCGCCTGACGATGTTCGGAAATGTTCAAAGTGCGAGAAGAATGCTGAATTGTAAGGGAAGAATCAAATCTGTTATTGAAACGGGTTTAGCCACAGATGGACACAGATGAAACACAGATAAAAAAAGAAACGAATTCAAACGGCTTAAATTTAATTCGTGAAAATTAGTGTAATTCGTATCAAAGGTCTTTTCCGCTATCTGTGTTTCATCTGTGAAAATCTGTGGCTCAATGATGATTGCCTTGTCTCACCCGTTTTTGTGCGTTGACTTTGAGCGTAAAAAATCCACACTTCGCGGTTCCTAAATTATTGCGGGAACCGCTGGTGCGGTTTTGCCCCGCCCCCGAAAGGAAGTGAGTGTAATGACAGAGATTAAACTGAAAAAAGGCGAACCTGTAGACCGTGCGTTGCGTCGGCTGAAGAAAAAAGTCGATCGCGAAGGCACGCTCAAGATCGTGCGTAACCGTCGGCAATTTGAAAAGCCGAGTGCCGTGCGCCGTCGCAAGGAAAAAGTTGCCCGTTTCTCCGCCATGCTCGCCGCGCGCCACGCCGACGACTAGGCCGTATTTGTGACTTCAAAATCCGCGTTCATCCGTTTACGATGAGCGCGGATTTTTTATTTGCCGAACCAAGACCAAACCCAGCGCCCCGCGCCCAAAGCCTAGAGCCTAATTCAAAATGTATTCATTCTCGACCTGCTGGAATTCTCATCGTCACACCGACGGTCGCGCCATGCTGCGCGAAATTCGCGACCTCGGTTTTGAATACGCCGAGTTGAGCCACGGCATCCGCTTGAGCCTCGTGCCGGGAATTCTCGATGCCGTCGCGGCGGGCGAAATCAAGATTTCCACGTTGCACAATTTTTGTCCGCTGCCGCTCGGCGTGGAAAAAGCGTCGCCGAATCTCTACGAATTTTCCTCGGAAAAACCGCGCGATCGCGAACTCGCGCTCAAGCACACGTTCAAGACCTTTGAATTTGCCGCGCATCTCAAAGCGCCGCTTGTCGTGCTGCATCTCGGCAGCATGGAATTGAAAGATTACGGCGGCAAACTTGAGGACATGCTCGAGAGCGGCGGCAAAGATTCTCCCAAATATCAGAAACTCCTCGCCGAAGCCGCCGCGAAACGTGAGGCGAAGAAGAAGAATGCCGTCGCCAATCTTTACGATTCACTTAAGAAAATCGTGCCCGAAGCGGAAAAGCTCGGTTTAAAACTCGGCTGCGAAAACCGCGAGGCGATTCAAGAAATTCCGCTCGAACCCGATTTTGAAAATTTTCTCCGCGATTTTCCGAGTCCCGCCATTAATTATTGGCACGATTGCGGCCACGCGCAGATCAAACAGAACCTGGGCTTCATCCAGCACGTGGAATTTCTCAGCAAGCTCGCGCCACGGCTCGCTGGTTTTCACATTCATGACGTGCAATATCCGGCGCGCGATCATTGTCCACCCGGCTCCGGCGACGTTGATTTTGCCGCGCTCAAACAATTTGTGAAACCGGAGCATATCAAGGTTTTTGAATTGAGCCCGCGCGTTCCCGTCGAGTCCGCCCAGCGCGGCATCGCGCATGTGAAAAGTATTTGGGGCGAGTGAATCGGAGTGCCGAGCAGGGAGCTGGCTCGGAAGCAAAAGCGGGAACGGGGATTGAAATAAGGACGTCGTTTCGACCGGCCAACTCGCAACTTTCCCCGTCTCACTCCACTAACATCGAGATAATAAACGTCGAACCTTTGCCCGCTTGGCTTTGCACTTCGATGACGCCGCGATGCTCTTCAATGATGCGGCGGGTGATCGAGAGGCCGAGGCCGGTGCCGTTTTTCTTGGTGGTAAAAAAGGGTTCAAACAGGCGCGCCAGATTTTCCGGGGTGATTCCGGAACCGGTGTCGCCGATGCAAATTTTCAATCGCCGCATGCCGTCCACGCCGGTGACATTCTCCGTGCGGATGGTCAGTTCGCCGTTGTTGCCGACCGCTTCGACGGCGTTGAGCAGCAGGTTCATGAACGCCTGTTGCAATTGCGATTCGTCGGCGTGCACCACGTCGGGGACGGCTTGATAATCGCGTTCCAGCGTGATCATGCGCCCACTCATCTGATGTTCGATCAAGCGGATGGAATGATCGAGCAACTGATGGACATGCACTTGGGAAAAGGTTTTTGATTTCGGCGTGGAGAACCGCAGCATCTGCGTGACCAGCGTATCAATCCGTTTCAATTCGCGGCGGACGATTTCGGTCATTTCCTGATCTTCACCTTTTTGCAACAGGAGTTCGACGAAGACGTTGATCGAGACCAAACCGTTTTTGATTTCGTGTGCGATACTCGCCGACACGAGCCCAAGATTGGCCAACCGGTCGAGACGACGGAGATTTTCCTGCATATCCGCCGTCGCGACGGAAGAACTCACCGGCGCGTTGCCTGGTTTAATTTCTAGATCATCGGATAACATTTTTTTCACAGCTCCATTACGCCTTAGCCGGAATCCCTTAAAATAGCAGAGCTACAATAAAGCCGTGGCGGTTTTTTCCAAAGCAAAAAGTGCGGAAAATTCAGGTTCGTTCAATGAATGTTGTGACAATTCGCGGTTCTGCGATTAGCTTATGTTCGCCAAATGAAAAACCATTTTGACCGTATCGAAGCCGTCGTCAGCGACATCCGCCGGGGCAAACTCGTCGTCGTCGTGGACGATGCCAGCCGCGAAAATGAAGGCGATTTGATCCTGGCCGCCGAAAAAGCGACGGCCAAAAACATCAGTTTCATGGTGCGTTATACCTCCGGCGTCATTTGTGTGCCGATGGAAGGCGCGGAACTCGACCGGCTCGAACTGCCGCTCATGACGCAGCAAAATCAGGAACGCATGCGCACCGCTTACACGATTTCCGTGGATGCCGCGCAGGGCGTGAGCACGGGTATTTCCGCCGCCGATCGGGCGCATACGATTCAATGGCTCGCGAATGCCAAAACGCAGCCCAACGATCTCGTGCGTCCCGGCCACATTTTTCCGCTGCGTTATCGCGAAGGCGGCGTGTTGCGTCGCGCCGGTCACACGGAGGCGGCGGTTGATCTGGTTCGCCTCGCGGGTTTGCGTCCCGCTGGAGTCATTGCGGAAATCGTCAATGATGACGGCTCGATGTCGCGCTTGCCGGACCTGCTAAAATTTGCCAAAAAACATAAGCTCAAAATCTGTTCGGTCGCCGACCTGATCGAATACCGTCGAACGCGCGAGAAGTTGGTTGAAAAAATCGAAGTCGTGAAAATGCCGACCGATTACGGCGATTTCGACCTGCATCTATATCGTTCTAAAGTCGATGGACAACATCACATTGCGCTCGTGCGGGGCGATGTGGCGGCGCAAAAAGACGTGCTCGTGCGCGTTCACAGCGAATGTCTGACCGGCGATGTTTTTGGTTCGCGCCGCTGCGATTGCGGGCCGCAACTGCATCAAGCCATGCGCCAAGTCGCCGAGGCGGGACGCGGCGTGATTTTGTATATGCGGCAAGAAGGTCGCGGCATCGGCCTCGCCCCAAAAATTCTCGCCTATAAATTGCAAGAGCAGGGCTACGACACCGTCGAAGCCAACGTAAAACTCGGCTACGGCATGGACCTGCGCGAATACGGTCTCGGCGCGCAAATCCTCGTGGATCTGGGCTTGAAAACCATTCGTCTGCTGACGAACAATCCGAAAAAAGTCGTCGGCCTGGGCGGTTACGGCTTAAAGATCAGCCAGCAAGTGCCGATCAAAGTGAAACCGAATCCGCACAACGAAAAGTATCTGAACACGAAGCGCGAGAAGTTGGGGCATTTGTTGTGAAGTAAACTAACTTTTGGGGCTAGATGTTAGATTCTAACCTGCGGCAAAATAAGATATTACCTTAATGGATTTTTAAAAATGGCGTTTCTCATCAACACCGTGGCTTTAGCCCGGTGAAAAACCTGCCGGCGAAAAATCCCCAGCCGTTTCAACGGCTTTTCCGCATACAAATAAACCGTTAAAACGGTTTGCCTTTCGCGGCTTTCATTCGCACCGGGCTAAAGCCACGGGGTTAATGAGCGTTGTCGCCGGGTCTATTTTACGCCGTTTTCCCGCCTTCCGCTTTTTCAGAACCATTGACACAACCAGACAGCAAATGTTTCAATAAGAGAATGGCCAGAATGGTTGTCATCACAAAGGGGTTGACTGCTTTGTCGCACGAGTTGAGCGAAAAGTGGATCACGATCGGTCGTGCCGATGGCAATTCGTTTCAGATCGCGGAAGCCTCGGTTTCCGGGCGTCATTGCGAAGCGCAGTTGCGCGGCGAAGAATTGGTCCTGCGCGATTTGCAATCCACCAACGGCACCTTTGTGAACGGCCAGAAAATTTCCGAAGCAGCCGTCAAACCGGGTCAGAACTTTCGC
The DNA here is from genome assembly GCA_026225255.1 of Methylacidimicrobium fagopyrum. Taxonomy (GTDB): domain Bacteria; phylum Verrucomicrobiota; class Verrucomicrobiia; order Limisphaerales; family UBA11358; genus UBA11358. The sequence continues at coordinate 41,291 of JAMFSJ010000065.1, forward strand.
ATAGGCGAAGTGGAATTGCGCTTTGAAGCGACGTCTAATCAGCCCGCGACCGTGTTTACGAGCAAAATGTTGACCTCGGCAACAGCCGCTTTGACCCCGCCCAAGCCCGCGCCCGCGCCCGCGCCGCCAGTCGCGCCGGTGGTCGAGGCGAAAAAAGTTGCCCAGGCGGACGCGGAGGCGGAAGCGGCGAAAAAATTTACCGTGCTGTTCGTGGATGACAGCATGGCGTTTTTGGAAACGTTCACGGATTTGTGCGAAGTGCTTTCCCATAACACATGGGCCATCCAATGTGCGACTTCGGCGGATCGCGCACTGGCGATTTTATCCGGCAGTTCGATGGATCTCGTCGTGCTGGATGTCGGGATGCCGATGGTGGATGGTTTGCAATTGCTCGGCATCGTCAACCGACGTTATCCCGGCCTGAAAATCGCCGTGATGACGGGCAACGCGACCGAGGCCAAACGCGCCGACGCGCTGGCGAACGGCGCGGAATTGTTCATCGAAAAGCCGGTGACGCCCGAAGGTATCAAATCGGTTTTCAATATGCTGAACGATTTGGTTTCGTGGGCGTATCGCGAAGGTTTCACCGGTGCGCTGCGGCAGGTCGGAATGCAGGAACTCATCCAGATGGAATGTATTGGTCGCCATTCTTCGATCCTCGAAATTCGCAATGCGGACGTGCGCGGACAGATTTACATTGAGGTCGGCGCGATCACGCACGCGAGTGCCGGGCCGCTCACGGGCGAGCCGGCTTTCCGCAAATTGTTGTCCTTGCGCGGCGGAGAATTTCACGTGAAACCGTTCAAAGCGCCACCGCAACGCACGCTCAATGATCGCTGGGAATTTCTGTTGATGGATGCCGCCCGCGCCTCGGATGAAGAGACGGGCATGTTTCAAAAACCGGTGGCCGCACCCACGCCGGCGCCGGCGCCGCCGGTTCCAGAAAAGACAACGGATACGCACGATGTGTTAGGCGAAGACATCGTGGTGGTGGCCACTTACGACGGCCAATGGAATGCCGGCCCGGCGGAGAAGAAATAGTTTTTTGGAACCACACCTAAGCTGTTCCCGTCGCCGGGCGCAGTGTCAGGCGATGAAAACGAACGTGGTTGCGTAAACCGCTTACACGTTCGTTGCGCCGCCCCCGGCGTGGACGGCGCGGTGCGCCGTCCCTCCCATCCACTTACGGTTTGCTGGCGAGGATTTTTTTGCTCTCGGCTTGATATTCTTCCGTCGAGATTTCGTTGGCCAGATAACGACTGAGCAGCGCGTTCAGTTGCGCGGTCTGCGCGGGCGTGATGTCGAGGCCGGCATTCATCTGCATGGCTTTCCGTTGAAAGTCGGCTTTGGCATCGTCCGTCGTCGCATCCGGCGGCAAGGTGTTGTCCGCCGACGGGCTGACCGGTGCAGTCACTTCGTTGGTGATCGCGGTCACTTGGTTGGTGCCGTCAATCTCGCGGGTATAGAAGCCGTCCGCATGATGGGTCTTATTGAACTCAGTTTGTTCTTTGTGCCTTTGTTGCTCAATCTGTTTGCGATTTTCCGCGTTTTCTTCGGCGGCGGCGCGCGAGACTTCCGGCAGGCGCTGTTCTTCGATGAGCGTTTGTTTGGCGGCAAGTTCCGGCGTGGGCAGCACGGTTGGGCGCATCAACACGATTAATTCTTCGCGTCCCTTGGAATCGCTACGTTGCGAGAAGAGGACGCCGAGCAGCGGGATATCTTGCAGGAACGGCACGCCGGTGCGGCTGGTGGATTTGGAAGCTTTGATAAAGCCGCCGAGCATGACGGTATCGCGGTCGCGGACGGTCATGGAAGTGTTGAGTGTGCGTTTGATGGTGTTGGGCACTTGGCCGACATTCTCAATGGTGGTGAAACCGTTGAGATCGTCAATTTCCTGCTGGATGTCCATCGCCACCGCGCCGTCCGGATTAATGAACGGCGTCACGTCCAATTCAACCCCGACGGATAATTGGGAATACGAAGTGTTATTGCCATAAATGCTCCCGTAAGAACTGCCGGAAGCGTAAGGCACGGTATCGCCGACGAAAAATTGCGCGGGCTTGGCCTGCGTCGCCGTCATGCGCGGACGTTGGATGACGGTCGCATGACTGTCGGCGGCGATGGCGGTTATGGCCACACTCCACGACGGGCCGATGTCGGCAAAATAATTGGCCCCACTGCCGAGGCTGTTACCGAAGACCCCGTTGACCGCATTTGATCCCACGGCTTGGGTCGCAAAATTCAAGAACGAGGCGTTGTTATAACCACCCGCGCCTTGTGAAGTGCCACCGAGACTGGTCGGATTTTGCGCCACGGAGGTGCCGATATTCAACGTGTTTGGCCCGAGTGAATAATCAATCATGATCGCCTCGATCAACACTTGCTGCAACGGCACATCCAGTTTAGCGACGATGGTTTTGATTTCCTCCATGTCCTGCCGGGTGGCGAAGATGAGCAATGAACTGCTGCTTTCGTTCGGAATAATTTTTGTCTGCCCGAACAATTGGATTTGATCCTGCCCGCTGCCGGACGCTTTATTGATGATGTTGTTCAACCGTTGCGCAAACGTAGAACCGCCGCCGGAGGGCGTGCCATTGGCAGTCGAGCCACCGCCCAGCGATCGGTTTTGGCCGCCGCCAAAAGAGGAACTGCTGCCGCCTTGCGCGCCATAAGCTCCTTGACCGCCCACGCCGCCTTGACCGCCGAAGGAACTGCCGCCGCCAGTAGCACTGGAAAACCCATTGATATGACTGCTGCTAGGCGCCGTGCCGATGCTCGCCACCGTGCCGCCACCGCCGCCCAGACTGTTCAATGCGCTGGCGATTTCATCCACTTTCGCGTAACGGATCGGAATGACTTCGTTCGTGTATACCTCGGGCACGCTCACGTCAATTTTAGCGATCATCTCCAACATGCGCTTCACGTTTTCTGCGTAGTCGCGGATGACGAGAATGCCGTTATCATCAATCGGCAAAATGCCGCCCTGCAATTTTCCGAACGGCTGGAGAACCGTCAGCATCTTGGAAGGTAAAATGTATTTCAACTGCGTGACGTGCGTGACGTAGGAACCCATCTCCGGCAAGTTCGTCGAGCCGGCGTCGTCCAATGGCGCGCCGAGGCCGTTCGCCTGATCGGATTGCGCCGCTTTCACAAACTTGTCCCCGATGTTGACTACGGAAATATTATTGAGCGCCAGCACGGCTTGTAACGCTTCGATCGCTTCGGTTTTGGTCAACGGCGTTTGCGTTTTCAAAACAATCTGCGCTGCGGGCAACGCCCCACGGATGATGGTGCGGTTCACCAATTTGGCATAGACGTCGAGCACCTGACTCACGTCCACGCCTTGAAAATCAATCGTGCCGGCCGGAATCATTTCTTCCGCCGGGGTGTTGTTTTGTGGCGGCAGAAAATTTTGAGCGGGCGGCAAATTAGCGCCCGGGGCAGCGGCCCCCGGAAAACCTGCGCCGGGCGTGCCCGGAGCGCCGGGCGCATTTGGGCTTGGACGCGTCGGCGTCGGCACCGTCCGCTGCAAGCGGGGACGAAGCGAACGCGCCGGTAAATTGGTGCGCGCGGACGCCCCGGGCGCGCCCGGCACAGGCAGACCCGGCGGCGTTTGCGCCAAAACTTCAGAGCCGGCCAAAGCCAGCAGCAATGCGAACAGAAACGTTTTCATTTTATCTTAACAGGTGAATTGGTGGCGCGTTTGAGGCCGCCAAAAGGCATGGGGCTTTTCGCCGGCGTCGCCGGGGTGGCGGCGGGTGCTGGTGAATTCGCGGTTTTTTTAGCATCGTCGGCGGCCTTCGCGACCGCCGGTTTTTTTTGATAACTGGCCACCAGTTTGATGTCTGCGGTCAGGTGATAATGTTGGGCATCCGGCTTCAGCGCCAAATCGCGCACGCGGATCATCGAGGCGCTGTTGCCGAGCTTGTAGAGGAAATCAACCAATTGCGCATCCGTCGCCACGACCGTGATGTTCTGGGATTGCTCGACGAAAAACGCGTCGTTGGTGCGCGTGAGCGGATGGGGTGAAAAACCTTGAATGCCAACGCCACTGGCCGACGCCTGCGAATTGATTGTGCGCATCAAATCAATGCTCTGATCTTCCGACGCCACGATGGCGCCCTCGTTACCAAAGGTTTTGACCTGTTCTTGTAATTTTGGAATCTTCGCCGCGGCCGTCTGGTAGAGATCTAATTTCCGGTTCGCGTCATCCATCCGCGTGCGCAAATTGCCCCAATCCGAAAAATGCGGCCAGACCAGCCACCAATTGAGCACGAGAAAAAGCACTACGCCCACGCCGATCACGAGGCGACGTTCCATGGGCCGCAAATGGGCAAAATATTTTTTCATTGCGGTTGCGCCTCCGGGTGGGCGAGCTCCACCGTGAACCGCCATTGCTCGGTGCCTCCGATCAGTTTCGGGCTGACCGTCTCGCCTTTATTTTGATCGAACATCGGCTGGCCGTTGAGCTGAATTTTCTTCATCGCGTCATTGAAATTAAACAGCGTATCCACCTGGTCCGCCGGGGCCGTGCCGCTCAGCGATAATTTCTCGCCGTCACCAAAATTAAAACTTTGCAACGTCACCGTTTGCGGTAATTGATCAGCCACGATTTTCCAGCAATCCAACGCGGCGTATTTCAATTGTTGCCGCTCGCTCAAAACCTTGTATTCCGCCGTCAATTGCAACGCATTCGTATAAGTATTGGCCAGCCCGCTGACTTGCGCTTCGACATTGCCGGTCTTGTAAGTCAACACGCCGACGGCACAAAAATAAATCACCAGCGCGATCGCATATAACAAGCCCGCGTAGCCCAAACCGTGCAGCCACAGCCGGTCGTGAAATTGCTGGCGATAACGTTCGGAAAATTCGGGCGGCAACAGATTCGTCTTGGTCCCGGCCGCGGCACGTTTCGCGGTGCGGGCGGCGAGTTCAATCGTGGACGGCGGCGCGATGATTTGCACCGGCTCGTTCAACCCGGTGCGCAATAAATTTTCCCATTCCGCCGCGTTCACCGGATCGGCGATGAGATGCCATTTGGGCGCAGCGGTCAACCAGCCTTCGAGTTCGCCCGACCAGAGGATGTGCGCGATTTGATTTTTTAATTCCACCGCGCGATCACCGGCGGGCGGCAACGCGACAAAACTTAAATTGCGTAACGCCCCGCCGCTGCGCCACGCGATGAGCGCGGCGTTTTGATTGCCAATGATTTGCGGAAATATCCACGCGCCATCTTCCGTCGTCGAAAGCACGTCGAGTTGGTCGAGCATGGGCACTTCCAAACGATCGGCGAGAAAACCGTCGCGTTCCAATTTGCCGAGAAATTCCTCAACGAGATTACGCGCCACGATCACGACGATGATCGTCTGCAAATTTTCCGCACCCGCGTGGGGCAACGCTTGAAAGGTCCAAACGATTTGCGTGACCGGCAGGGGCGATATTTTTTCCAACTGCAATTCCACCATCGCGAACGTTTCCTCCGCGTTGCTGGCGGGCAATTCAATGGCGCGCAAAAAAACATTTTCCGGCGGCAACCACGCGACGTTCAATTTCGGCTGCCACAGCGACGACCAGGTTTTTGCGACAAATTTCGACGGCAACGGCATCGAGTGCGGCACACGTTGTTCGCCGCCCAGCACAAAGCCGCTGCCTTTCGCGTTGAACTGCCAAAGCTTTTTGGCCTCGGGCGCGATTTGTAAGATATTGCAAAAAGACCAGCGCTTGTTTTTTGATTGAATGAAAAAAGCAGTTGCTACCGGGGCCGCTATTGGAGGTTGCAATGTTTGGATAGAACTTGCCTCATCGCCACTCGCGACTTTTTCTCCAGCCCGCCGCCAGAGCCAAATGCCCAACAACAAAAGCAAAGTTTGTCCCACCAATTTTCCAACCAGGCCGCCAAAAATTGATGGCCATTGACTATCTGGAACAGAATGTCCTTGGGGACCGAGAAAAACATGAAAAGTTTCAACTAGGGCAATTACAACCAGAACAATCAAATAGAGAGAGCCAAGAATCAAGATTGCCCCAAAAATGCGGCACAACCATTTCAGCCAAATTGGTAAGGGGCGAGAGGTAGCTTTCATTGGTTCACCGCTGCGGCCACTTTGGCATCCGTCAGCGCTTCGCGGAGTTCTTCGGTTTGCGTGACGCGCAACACTTCTTCGATCGTCGTGACGCCCGCTTTTACTTTATTCCAGCCGTCCACCCGCAATGTTCTCATGCCCGCTTCGATGGCGCGTTGGGCGATGGTCGTGGCCGGGGCGCGATTCATGATCAGCGGACGCAACGCTTCGGAAACTAGTAACAATTCGTAAATCCCTTTGCGGCCTTGATAGCCTTGTTGGCGACAATGTTCGCAACCAGCGCCGTGCCAGAATTTCGCCGTCGCAATGTCCGCTTCCGGAAAACCGATGCGCCGCAGATAGCTGTGATCCACCGCTTTTTCTGTTTTACAATGGGAACAAATCGTGCGGATCAAACGTTGCGCCTGCACGGCTTCCACGGACGACGCGATCAAAAACGGTTCGATGCCCATGTCCGTCAAACGCGTGAACGCGCTGGGCGCATCGTTCGTGTGCAGCGTGGAAAAAACCAAGTGACCCGTCAACGATGCGCGGATCGCGATGTCCGCCGTTTCGCTATCGCGGATTTCCCCGACCATGACGACGTTTGGATCTTGGCGCAAAATATGGCGCAAACCCATCGCGAACGTCAGCCCGATGTCCGAACGCACGGCGATCTGGTTGATGCCTTTGAGTTCGTATTCGACCGGTTCTTCGATCGTGATGATGCGTTTATGAACAGAATTGATCGCCGAAAGAAAGGCGTAGAGTGACGTGGATTTGCCGGAACCGGTCGGGCCGGTGACGAGAAAAATTCCATGCGGCTTGATGATGATGTCGCGGATGGCGTCCTCTTCCATCTTCGAAAAACCGAGTTTGTCGAGGGAGAGAAAAATTTTACCGCGCGTCAACAAACGCAGCGAAACGCTTTCGCCGTAAACCGTGGGCACCGTGGAAACGCGGATATCAATTTCTTCGCCCTTGATGCGGACATTGATACGTCCGTCCTGCGGCAGACGCTTTTCGGAAATGTTCATCCCGCTCATCACCTTGATACGGGAAATGATCGCCGCCTGAAACCGTTTCAACTGCGCGGGCAACGGAATCTGGTGCAAAATACCGTCAATACGGTTGCGGATGCGCAACTCGTCTTCCTGCGGCTCAAAATGAATATCCGTCGCGCGATCCTTGAACGCTTCCCAGATGATCTGGTTCACGAACTTGATGACGCTTGCTTCCTGGTCGCCCTCGGTGATTTCCTTGTCGTTGGCGATCTCGAGTTCCATCGTGTCGCCCTCGGCCATTTCATTGAGCGTTTCCGCGCCGACGCCGTAATATTTTTTGAGTGCCTTCTCAATTTCCGTTTTGGCCGCGAGCGCAAATGTCACCGGCGTTTTCGCATCAAAACGCACCGCGCTCATCATCGCCGCATCAAACGGATCGCTCGCGACGATCTGCAACGTGCCATTATTCAACGCCACCGGCAGCACGGAATATTGAAACGCGATCTTGGTGGAAACTTTATTGCGAACCTCATTCTCGATGGTGAGCTTGGGCAAATCCAAATACGGCCAGCCGAGCGCGGTCGCGAGTTTTTGGAGAAAAACGTCTTCGGCCACGCCGCGTTCACGGGCAACGAACGTCAACAGCGGTTCGGTGGAACCGCTGTCTGCCGCCGCCCGCCAAGCCTTGCGCCAGTCATCCACTTGCGTGGGCGACGCTTCGGCGACCGTGGCGACTAAATTTCTAACCGAGCTAAAAGCCATTTTGGTTCAAGTTGAACAAACTGAGTCGTGAAAAGTTGCAGAAAATCGGCAATAGGGCAATGCAAACCGCCGTGAAACATGGAAAGGCTGAGGCGCAGATTTCGCGGATTTTCAAGGTTTAGGGAGTTTTTTATCCGTGGCCAGCCGCGAAATCCGGTTCTGCCTGGTCGCGTTCATTGGCGGTTAAATGGCAACTTCCCTAAATTTTCGATGTTTGACAGCATATAAAAACCGGAGTAATCAATTTATGCTTAGTCAAAAGCGATATGAAAACACTAAAATTTTGGCTGGTGGCGGTTTTTGTTTTAATCGGCTGCATGGTTTTTTTGATGCCGTATAAATCGTATTACCCTTCATTCATTTTTACATCAAACCATCAAGCAATTGAGCGGATTGCCGATGATTTTAGCCAGTGGTCAATGGTTGGGAAAGTTTGTTTTCTGGTTGTCTTTGCTCCCGCTATGGCGTTTTCCCTCTGGCAAACTCAGTGGCAGAAAAACCTGCCCGGACTTCTAGTTTTTTCATTTGTTTTATCAGCCATGTTATTCCTGATGAGCTTGCTGCTTGGCTTTGGTTTATTTGAGGCGCAAACCAAATTTTTATTCGGCTATTATGTTTTTTTGATTTTAGGTGCTGCGGGATGTGTGGTTTTTTGGATTATGGCTACGTGTGAAATTTGTTGCCGAATCCACAATTGGCGGCAAAAGATCAAGGGTGCCTAAATGTAAGCATTGCCTTAGCTCCTTATTTGCCAGCGCGCGGTTTTCCTGCTAATTCTAATAACGTGAATTTTTTCATTCAACGCAGCGAGCTAAGCGACATTTACGACAAAGTCGTCGCGGGCGAACGCATTTCTGAGGCCGACGCGTTGCGGCTGTTCGAAACGAAAGATTTGAACGCCCTCGGCGCCATTGCCGATTTTGTGCGTTTGCGGAAAAACGGCAACCGCGCGAGCTATATCGTTAACCGCTACGTCAATTACTCCAATTATTGCATTTTATCCTGCCAATTCTGCTCTTTTTCGCGCAAGAAACGCGATGCGGATGGTTTTCAGTTTTCGGTTGAGGAAATCGTCGAGAAGGCGCGCGAGGCGTTGAAAATCGGCATCACGGAAATGCACATCGTCGGCGGCTTGCATCCGTCGCTGCCGTTCACTTTTTACACGGACATGCTGCGCGCCCTGAAAAATCTGGATGCGCGTCTGCAATTAAAATGTTTCACCGCGATTGAAATTTTGCACCTCGCGTGGCTGGCAAAAAAAACCGTGGTGCAGACGTTGATCGAGTTAAAGGCCGCTGGACTCGATTCGCTCACGGGTGGCGGCGCGGAAATTTTTCGCAAAGAAATCCGTTCGCAAATCGCGAAGGGCAAGGAATCCGGCGAAGAATATTTGGATGTGCATCGTCAATGGCATAAGCTCGGCGGTCGCAGCACGTGCACGATGCTTTACGGTCATGTCGAAACGCTCGCTGATCGCGTAGATCATCTGCGCCAACTGCGTGCGTTGCAGGACGAGACGAACGGTTTTACCGCGCTCATTCCGCTCGCGTATCAGCCGGAGGACAACGACATTCCGGTGACGCATCCGCCGACGGGCTTTGATTCGTTGCGCACGATTGCTGTGAGTCGGATTTATCTCGATAATTTTCCGCATCTCACAGCGTATTGGATCGGTCTCGGCATGAAACTCGCGCAAGTCGCGTTGAGCTACGGCGCGGACGACATCCACGGCACGATCATCGAAGAACACATTTTCCACATGGCCGGCGCGACCTCGCCGCAATTGCAAACTGAGTCCGACATGATCAAAGCTATCCGCGAAGCCGGTCGCACGCCGGTGCAACGGAATACGTTTTACGAGCCGATCAAAGTTTTGGAGTCATTGCCGACGGCCGCCGAGATCAAAGCCAATCCCGCACCCTCAAACGTGCTGGCGGAAAATCTGGCGACGGCCTAGAGGTTCTTTAGCCTGGTGCGTTTTGGTGGAAATATTTTTGAGCATAAAATCATGAAAAAATTTATCCTGTTCATGGCTTTTGCCTCGCTCCTCAACGGTTGCACGACGACGTCCTACAAATCCGGCCCGGCCGCCGTCAGCACGCCGACGACCCAAGATTATCCCATCCCCGTTTATACCGAAGACATGGACGTGCCGCGTCCGTGCCAAGTGATCGGCACCATTTCTATCGGCCACACGAGCGTCACCATGATTGGCGGCGACATTGATAAAGAAATGGAAAAAGTGATGCAGGCCGCGCACCAAAAAGGCGCGGACGTGGTAAAAATTGTCTCCCTTCAAAAACCGGGTTTTGATACGCCTAATTTTGCCGTCCAAGCTGAATTATTGCGCTACGCCGACAATTGGGAACGCGTCGCCTTCACCGAAAAAGAGTTCGCCGCCTATCTGCAACAACATCAAGCCACGCTGGATCCCATCGAAGGCATTTGGTCGGGTGGTTGGCCGAACCGCGTTGGAATCATGCGCGATCCGTCCAAGCCGGGCCGTGATTTTATTGCGTTTACGTTGAGCACCGATTCGCCCGCGTGGCAGCCAGGTTATAAGAAAATCGATCTCGCCCGCGCCGCCGCACCCGATACTTACAATTTGCGTTATTACCGCAACGATTTCGCTTGGTCGGAAACCGCCGTCCGCTTGGATCATAATCGCGCTTTTGAATTTATCCAAAACGTGGACGACAAAACCTACCTCGTCCGCTACACCAAAATCGGCGCGCCCGTGCCCGCTCAATAAGATGTCTGATCCTGAAACAAAAAAATTCCGCATCGGTTCCGTGCATTATCTCAACGCCGCGCCGCTCACGCGCGACATCGCGGGCGAACTCATTTTTACCACGCCCGCCAAACTCGCGCAAATGCTGCGCCGCGATGAACTCGACGCCGCGCTCGTCAGCATCACCGAAGTTTTATTGAACGACCGCTACGATATTCTCGACGGCATCGCCATCGCCACGCTCGGCGAAGTTTACAGCGTCTTTCTCGCGCACAAAAAACCGTTGGCTGAGGTGAAGGAAATCTTTTGCGACACCGCCTCGCTCACCAGCGTGAATTTGCTAAAAGTTCTGCTCGCCGAACGCGGATTAAAACCGGAATTTAAGCCGCTGGAAAATTACGCCGCCGCGCCGGACAAAGATTTCGTCCTGCTCATCGGCGATCCAGCGATCGAATTTCAACGCGCGCCGCACACTCATGAAATTTTCGACCTTGGTTCCGCATGGCTGGAGTTGACGAATCTGCCCTTTGTTTTCGCAGTCTGGGCGTTGCGGCGCGGGATTGAGAATAAAGAATTGCGCTACGAATTGCGCGCTGCGAAACGTTTCGGCATCGAATCGCTGGAGCATCTGATTGAGACGCGTGAGGAATTCGACGAAGATTTTCGGCGCGATTATTTCGAATGGCACATCCACTATCATCTCGCCGAAGACGAAAAACGCGGCATCGCCAAATTCTGCGAACTGCTGCGCAAACACAACCTCGGCCCCATATTTGAGCCGAAGTTTATTGCCTGATTTTTTAGACAGAATTAACCGAATTCACAAAATTCAAAACGCGCCTTTGCGCAAAAATAATTCTGAAAAATTCTGTTAATTCTGTCAAAAATCCGGCTTAAAATTTCGTCAATTTTTCCAATTCCTTCACGCGCTTTTCAATGTCGCTGCGCTTGGTCTTGGTCGTCGTGTTCAAGCCGAAACCTTCGCAGCAGAACGACGCGGTGACGCTGCCATAAACCATTGCGCGACGGATGTTTGAATCAATCGAGCCTTTTGCCGTGGCGAGATAGCCCATCATGCCACCGACGAAGGAATCGCCCGCGCCGGTCGGATCGACAACTTTGTGCAATGGATATGCGGGACAGATGAAAAATCCTTTCGGGCCGGACAAGATGGAACCGTGTGAACCTTTTTTGATGATGACGTATTTCGGGCCGAGCGCGTGAATTTTTTTCAACGCGGTGAAAACATTATCTTCCTTCGTCAACTGATGTGCTTCGCTGTCGTTCAAAACAAAGCCGTCCACGCGTTTCAGCAGCTTCAACAAGTCAGGCAGGGCGATGTTCAGCCACAAATCCATCGAGTCGGCGACGACAAATTTCGCGCGTTGCATTTGGTCCAGCACGCGATGTTGCAAGGCCGGCGCAATGTTGCCAAGCAGCACAAACGGCGCGGTTTGATAGGTCTTTGGCAACGTTGGTGAATACGTTTCGATCACACCCAATTCCGTCGCGAGCGTGCGGCGGTTGTTCATGTTCAATTCATATTCGCCCGACCAATGAAACGTTTTTCCCGGCAACGTCTGCAAACCTTCGAGGTCAATTTTGTGACGGCGATATAGTTCGACGTATTTTTTCGGAAAATCTTCGCCGACGCCGCCGACGAGTTTGACAGGCGAAAAAAAACTGGCCGCAACCGCTGCGTGGCTGGCCGAGCCGCCGAGCAAACGCGGATTTTCCGCGTTCGGAGTTTTGATGGAATCGAGTGCCGTGGTGCCGACGATGAGAACGCTCATTTGAATTGGTTGATAGTTTTTAGTTGAAAGTTGAGAGACAGCGCAAATGCAAAATTATTTCTTCTGAATCAATTCGATTTCGTAACCTTCAGGCGCATCAACAAACGCGATGATCGAACCGCTGGAAGTCGTCGTCGGGCCGTCGGAATATTTCAAGCCGTGTTGGGCGAGATGTTTTTCAAATTCAGCGAGGCTGGCGACTTCAAAAGCAAGATGCGTCAAATCTGGTTGCACTTGCACGGATTCGCTGCCGGGGAAAAAACAGATTTCAATTTCTTCTTCACTGCCGGGCGCTTTGAAAAAAACCAGTTCCGAGCCGCGCGGCGATTTGTGGTGGCGCGATTCTTCCAATCCTAAAACGTCGCGATAAAATTTCACGGTGCGTTCGAGATCGTTCACGCGATAACGCGTGTGCAGCAGCTTGCCAACTTTCATCCGCGGAATTTAACGAAAATTTTTCACAGAAGCAAACGAAGGAAACAAAGTTGCCTTTGAATAAGGAAAGCACGAACGAATGAATTTTCCTTCGTTCGTGCTTTCTTTATTTGAACTTAGGCTTCGTTGGCTTTGTTCGCTTCTGTAAATAGCGCCGCAGTTTTTAATTTCCCGTCGTCATTTTTTAAGGCATCTTGTGCTTTATGGGCAAACGACGCGAAGCGCGTGAGCGCGCGGTGCAATTTTTATTTCAGCACGATCTGAACACGGCGGAAAATCTGGAATTGGAGCTGGCTCAATTCTGGAATTCCCAACGCGCGGCCGCGATCGAGGACGAAAAAGGTCCGTCAAAATGGGGCGAAACCATCGAGTTGCCGCCGCCGACCATTGATGAAGCCGAGACGCGTCTTTTCTCTGAGCCATTGATCAAAGGTGTTTTGGAGCATCGTGATGCGATTGACGAAAAAATCAAAAGCCACGCGAAGAACTGGGATTTTCACCGCATCGCTGCCGTGGACCGCAATATCATGCGGCTCGCGATCTACGAAATGCTTTATCGCGATGACATTCCGCCGGTGGTCAGCATCAACGAAGCGGTGGACATCGCCAAAAAATTTTCTACGGAAGACAGCGGCAAATTTGTGAACGGGATTTTGGACAAGGTGCGCGGCGAAATTCTTCGCCCGGCGCGCGGGGCGCAATGAAAATAGCTGACTTACATCTGCACACGCAGTTTTCCGATGGAACGTTCACGCCGGAAGAACTGGTGTTGAACGCGCAAAAAGTCGGCCTCGCGTGCATCGCTTTGACCGACCACGACACGGTCGAAGGTTGCGCGCGCGCTAGTGCTGCGGCAGCCGCCGTGCAGATGGAATTCATTCCCGGCGCGGAACTCACGGCGGAACACGACGACACGGAAGTTCACATTCTTGGTTATTTTCTCGACACGCAAAATCAAACGCTGCTTGGCGAGATCGCAAAGTTTCAATCCGTCCGCCAGCAGCGCATTCACCAAATGGTCGCGCGCATCAATGAACTTGGCGTGCCATTGCAAGTCGAAGCCGTTTTCGCGCTGGCAAATTGCAAATCACCCGGACGTCCACACGTCGCGCGCACGCTCGTGAAACAAGGTCTCGTCCGCAATCTCGACGAAGCGTTTGAACGTTTTCTGAAAAAAGGCCGGCCCGCGTGGGTGCCGAAATCAAAGATGTCCGCGCTCGAAGCCGTTGAACTCATTCATCAAGCC